>CANGQZ010000257.1 GCA_947455865.1 Sphingomonadaceae bacterium | reverse complement strand
TCATCATGCGGTATCTGGACCGCCATACCCACAAGGAAGGCTTCAGCCCCTCCACATGATCCTACCGGCGTCAGCCGGTCAGTGATTCAGCCCACCAATGCTACGGCTTAAGGCGCGCCAAGGCTATATGGTCAACCGTTGTTCGCAGATGTGAACGGTGCGCTCCTGACTCCCGCAATCCGCCAGTTTCCAATTGACAGCATCCGGCCTCGGGTATTCCATTCGCACGGGAAAACTCGGATTGCCGTAGCCAAACTGTTCGGCGGGCGCGGTCATTTCGAGATGATTTTGCGACCGGCCGGCCGCAAGAAAACAAGAATAATCCCGGAGAGTGCATGCTTCGAATCAAGATCGCTGTGGCGATGGCCGTTGGCCTGTTGCTCGCGCTATCTCCGGTCCGCGGGGCCGCGCCGGATGCCGCAGGCCAGCCGCCGATTCCGCCGGGCAGGGCGCTCTATACCGAGCATTGCGCGGCCTGCCACAACGGCGCGGTGCAGAAAGCGCCGCACCGCGAATTCCTGCAAGGGATGTCACCGGGTGCGATCCTCAACGCGCTCAACGCCGGGGCGATGAAAAGCCAGGCTGCCGCGCTCAGCCCGGTTCAGCGCCAGCAAGTTGCCGAGTATCTCACGGGCAGCGATCTGGCGCATTATCAGCCGCCGCCGCCGCCGGTGTTGTGCTCCGGTGCGGCGCGCCAGTTCGATCTGGCACAGCCCGCGTCGCCGGTCGGCTGGGGCCATGACACCCGCCGGTTCGTGCCCGCCGCCCCAGCAGGGTTAACCGCTGGCGCAGTGCCGCGGCTCAAACTCAAATGGGCGTTCGATTTCCCCGAAGCGCAGCGTGCCCGCTCGCAGCCGGCGATTGCGCTGGGCGCGGTGTTCGTCGGCAGCCAGAGCGGCAATGTCTATGCGCTCGATCTCAAGTCGGGCTGCACCCGCTGGATCAACAACGGCTCGGCCGAGGTCCGGACCGGGATCGTGGTGGAGACCGGCAAGCGCGCGCATCCGCGGCTGTATTTCGGCGATTTCATCGGCCGGGTGCATGCGGTGGATGCGCTAACCGGCAAGACCCTGTGGATCGCCCGCGCCGACGATCACCCGAACACTACCATCACGGGCACGCCGCTGCTCGTCGGGAGCAGCCTGTTCGTGCCGGTCTCCGCGCTGGAAGTGGTAACAGCGGCCGATCCCAAATATGCCTGCTGCACCTTCCGCGGTTCGGTTGCGGCGCTGGATACGCGGACCGGGGAGCTGAAATGGCGGCACTACACGGTGGACAAGGAACCGAGCCAGTCCGGCGTGACCGCGGTTGGCACCCCCCGGCTCGGCCCGGCAGGCGCGCCGGTGTGGGGCAGCCCGGCCTACGATGCGGCGCGCGGGGTGATCTATCACGGTAGCGGCGAAAACTTCCAGTCGCCCGCCGATGGCAATTCGGACGCGCTGTTTGCAGTCGATGCCCGCACTGGCGCGCGGCGCTGGGTGTTCCAGCTGACTGCCCACGATGCATGGAACGTGGCGTGCATGCTGCAGGACCGATCGAACTGTCCACTTGAAAATGGGCCCGATCACGATGTCGGCGCGCCGCCGCTGCTGGTGCCGCTGGCCGGAAGCGCACCGGGTGCGCCGCACGATATCGTGATCGTTGGCCAGAAATCGGGCATGGTCTACGGCGTTGATCCGGATAGCGGCACGCCGGTGTGGTCGGCGCGGGTCGGGCGCGGCGGGGTGCAGGGCGGCATTCATTTCGGCATGGCGGCGGAAGGCAGCACGGTCTTCGTCGGGGTCAACGATGTGCTGGCACAGGCCGACGGATCGCGCGCCGGCGACGCCGGCACGCCGGGGCTGGTCGCGCTTGATGCCCGCACCGGCAAGGAAGTGTGGCGCACCGTCGCGCCCGATCTCTGCGCCGGCAAGGCCAATTGCGATCCGGGGATCTCGGCGGCGGTCACGGCGATGCCGGGGGTGGTCTTTGCCGGGCACCTCGATGGCCGGCTGCGGGCCTATGCCAGTGGCAGCGGCAAAGTGCTGTGGGAGACCGAGACGGACCGGGTGTTCCGCTCGGTCAATGGCCGTGACGCCAAAGGTGGATCGTTCGGCGGGCCCGGCGTCGCAATTGGTGAGGGCTATGTCGTGACCAATTCGGGCTATGGCTTTTCGGACCACATGCCGGGCAATGCCCTGCTGGCCTTCGCCGTGGGGGGCAAGTGACATGAGCCATGACTTGCGCCCCGACAATGTTCCGGCCGAACGGGTGGTCGAATTCGATCTCTATCACCCGCCGGGGTTGGAGCAGGGATTCCACGAGGCGTGGGCAGCGCTGCTGACCGACAATGTGCCCGATTTGGTCTGGACCCCGCACAATGAAGGCCACTGGATCGCGACGCGCGGCAAGGCGATGGGCGAGATCTTTGCCGGGCACGAACGGTTTTCAGCGCGGGCCTATGTCGTGCCGAAGTCGGTCGGGCTGCAACACCAGATGTTGCCAGTGTTCCTCGATCCGCCGCATAACCAGCCCTATCGCGACATGCTCACCCGCATCCTCACCCCGCGCCGGGTCAACGATATGCAGGGCACCATCCGCGACTGCGCCAACGGGCTGATCGATGCGGTGATCGCCGATGGCGGGTGCGATTTCATCGCCAGTTATGCCGATCAGTTGCCGGTGCGGATTTTCATGGAGCTGGTCGATCTGCCGATGGCCGATCTCCCGCAGATCAAGGCCTGGACCGAATGCACAGTCCACATCGGCGGGCCGCTGACCTATGAACAGGCCAAGCAGGCGATCTACGACTATCTCGATCCGCACATGGATGCCCGGATCGGCACCGACCGGACCGACATGCTCAGCCTGATGGTCAACAGCACGGTCAATGGCCGCGCCCTGACCCGCGCCGAGATGCTCAACCTCAGCATGCAGGTGCTGCTCGGCGGGCTCGACACTGTGGTCAATTTCATCGGCTTTGCGATGAAGTTCCTTGCCGAGAGCCCGGACCATCGTCGCGCGC
>CANGQZ010000256.1 GCA_947455865.1 Sphingomonadaceae bacterium | reverse complement strand
CGGCAACATCACCGATGACATCATCATGCGGTATCTGGACCGCCATACCCACAAGGAAGGCTTCAGCCCCTCCACATGATCCTACCGGCGTCAGCCGGTCAGTGATTCAGACCCCTTTGGGGTGGTTTCAAATTCGCGCGTATTGAATGGTCGGGGAAAGAGGATTCGAACCTCCGGCCCCTGCCTCCCGAAGACAGTGCTCTACCAGGCTGAGCTATTCCCCGACCGATCGTTCACCCCTCTTGCGAGGGGCGAGGCAGGAGCGGGCCTATAGTCAGCGGCGGTGAGGGTGGCAAGGGTTCATTCCGGCCCAGGTGTGGGGCGCCGGCGGCGTGGGCCGATCACGGTCTATTCGGGCCAGTAGGGCGCGATTTGCGCGGGGCCCGTCACGCGCAGTTTGGTGACGATGGCGGCGTGATCGGGAACCGGATGGCCCAGCCATTGCCCGGCCAGTGCGGCTTCGGGTTCCGGGCGGAAGCGCACTGCGCCCTCGATCCGCACCGGCGCCGCGCCGAGCGATGCCTGCCATGCGGCCTGCGCCGCCCTGTCGAGGCTGGTGGCGGCGCCATCGACGCGGATCAGGCAATCACCCGCGCGCAAATCGACGCCGCCGGGCGATAGCGAGCCGATCTGGGGCAAAGCGGGCGGGAGCAGGTAGGTCAGCACAAAATCGTGGTGGACCACCACCGCCTGCGGACAATCGGCGGCCATCGTCCGGATCGTGGCCATCACCTCGCGGTAAGGCGTGTTGAACGAACGCTTGGCGGTGCCGCGATGCTCCGCAACGTTGTAAAAGCCGACACTCTGAAACAGGGCGAACAGGGCCAGCGCCGCGCCCCGCGCGTGGCGAGGTAGCGCGGCAAGTGCGGCGGCGAGCAGGGGCAGGGCGGCCAGCATTAGCGGCAGAGCGTTGCGGCCCTTGAACCCGAGCCCGGTGAGCGCCAGCAGGGCGCAGCCGAGAGCCAACGCAGGATACAGCGGAGCCAGTGCGGGAGGAGTCGCCCGCATGATCGCGAGCCGGGCGAGGGCCGCTGCGCCAGCCATCAGCGCCGCGAGGGGGAGCACGCCCAAGGGAAAATGGGCAGTGCCGATCAGGACCGTCGTCCCGGTCTGGACCAGTGCCAGGGGCACGCTGCCACTCTGCGGGCCGCGATTGGGCCAGTGAACCGCCGCGAACACCCACAGCTGTGGCAGGCAAGCGGCAAGCGCCGCCACCATCAGGATCGCCAGTTGCAGCACCGCGCGCCGGTTCAGCCCGCGCCTGTGGCGCTGCCACCAGACAAGGCCGATCATGGGCGCTGCGACGAATGCCAAGTAGCCCAGATAGAACAGCAGCATGCAGCTTGCCGCCAGCAGCGCCGCCGCTGCCATGCGTCGCAGCGGGAGCCACAGCTGCGCGGCAAGGCAAGGGCCAGCGCGAAGACGGGGTTGAACCAGGCATACCAGCGCAAGGAGGCGCCCCACATCACGGTGCTGGCCGCCGTGGCGAGCAGCGCCGTGAGGATGAGCCAGCTGCGCCGCGGCAGCACGGGCGCAGCAATCCACGCGACCTCGGCGAGCGCGGCAGCATTGGCAAGGCCGGCGATAAGCTGCACCGCCTTCCAGTTGCCCAGCAGCTGCCACAAGCTGTAATCGATCAGGTAGGCGAGCGGCGGGTGGACATCGCCGGAGTTGGCGGATGCGATGACATCGCGCCAGCTGCGGCAAGCCTCGAGCAGGCGGATCGTGTAAATCTCGTCATCGTAGAAGCTGCCGATGCGGTTCGAAACGAGCGTCAGCAGGCTCACTCCCGCCAACACGATGAGGCCGCCAGCAATGCGCTCACGCGCGGAGACGGCGGGAGTGCGGCTATCCACAAATCCCGCGTAGAAAGTGCCGGCTTGTTTTGCAATCGGACCGGGCGGAGATTAGTCTGCGGCCATGGCCAGCCTTGCCCAGATCGCCCCGGACGCGCCCCGCCACTGGGAGTGGCAATATCTCGACCTGATGCGCTGCATCTGGGAGCACGGGGACGAGCGGATTGACCGCACCGGCGTAGGCACACGATCGCTGTTCGGGGCGGAAGTGCGGTTCGACCTCGCCGGCGGGGCAATGCCGCTTCTGACCACCAAGCGGGTTTATTGGAAAACCGCGACGCGCGAACTGCTGTGGTTCCTCACCGGCGAGACCAACATCCGGACCCTGTGCGCGCAAGGGGTAGAAATCTGGACCGACTGGCCGCTGGACCGCTATCGCCGCGAAACCGGCGAGGCGATCGAGCGCGCGGCCTTTTCGCAGCGAATCGTGGCCGACGCCGAGTTTGCCGCAAGGTGGGGTGAACTGGGCCCGGTTTACGGCAAGCAGTGGGTCGATTGGCCGACGTATGAGCCGGCGGGCGAGGGCCTGTTCCGCGCCGGCCCGGGGATCAACCAGGTGGCGCAAGTGATCGACAGTTTGCGCGCCAATCCGGGCAGCCGGCGGCATATCATCGAAGGCTGGAACGTCGCAGAGCTTGACGCGATGGCGCTGCCGCCGTGCCACAAGAGCTATCAGTTCCATGTTGCCGGAAATCGGCTCAGCGGTCTGCTCTATCAGCGCAGCTGCGATCTGGGGCTGGGGTTTGCGTTCAACATCTGGTCGCTGGCGGCGCTGATCCGGATGCTGGCGCAGCAATGCGACCTTGAGCCGGGCGATGCAGTGTGGATGGGCGGCGACGTACACCTTTATCTGAACCACGCGCCGCTGGTGGAAGAGCAATTGCGCCGCGCGCCGGCGGGCGAGGCGCGGCTGGACTTCGCGCGGAAACCCGCTTCGATCTTTGATTACCGGATCGAGGACTTCATCGTCTCCGGATACGCTCCGCAGGCGCATATTGCGGCGCCGGTGGCCGTTTAGAGTCCTCTGCTAGGGAGGAACCCCTCCGACTTCAGTCGGATACTGGCTTCAGCCACAGACTCGGTGTGTAGCCTGTAACCTCGGGAAAAACGGAAGCCGCCGAAGGCGTGAAGCTTCCGTTTTTCCCGAGGTTACAGGCTAT
>CANGQZ010000255.1 GCA_947455865.1 Sphingomonadaceae bacterium | reverse complement strand
GGCGCGGGTGACGGGGTGGAATTCGATGCCGCGCCCGGCCCGGTGCCCGCCGGGGGCGAGCCGGTCGCAGCCGACGACGCGCCGCCGCCGACCGGAAACCTCGCGCTGTTGCTGCTGGCCGCGCTCGCTGGCGGTCTCCTGCTCAACATCATGCCCTGCGTGTTTCCGATCCTCAGCTTGAAAGCGCTCTCGCTCGCCCGCGCCGGGGAAAGTGCGGCGGAAGCCCGGGGCGAAGGTCTGGCCTATTCCGCCGGGGTCGTTCTCGCCTGCACCGCGCTCGGCGCGCTGTTGCTCGCGCTTCGGGCGGCAGGAGCGGAAGTCGGCTGGGCCTTCCAACTGCAGGAACCGGGGGTAGTCGCCGTACTGCTTCTGCTCGCCGCCGCGATCACCGCCAACCTAGCCGGGCTTTACGAATTTGCCGTGCCCGGCTTCGCCCGCGCCGGATCGCCGCAAGGAGCATTTGCCACCGGCCTGCTTGCCGCTTTCGTCGCCACGCCCTGCACCGGCCCGTTCATGGCCGCAGCAATGGGCGCGGCGCTGCTGCTCCCCACCGCTCAGGCGCTCGCGCTGTTTGCCGCGCTCGGGCTCGGGCTGGCGCTGCCGTTCCTCGCCGTTGCCTTCGTTCCCGCGCTGCGCCGCGCGCTGCCCCGGCCGGGGCGGTGGATGAACACCTTCCGCCGCGTGCTCGCGGTGCCGATGGGGCTGACCGCGCTGGCCCTCGGCTGGCTCTCGCTGCGCCTTGCCGGGCCCCGCTTCGCCATCCTCGCCGCGCTGCTCGCGCTGGCGCTGGTCGCAATGCTCGGCTGGACCGGACGGCTACAGCGGGGGGGCCGCGCCGCGCTCGTGCAAACCGGACTTGGCCTTGCCGCACTGGCGCTGCTTGGCGCCCTCGCGCTGCCCCCGGCCATCCGCGCCCCCACCGCTGCCGAGGCCGGGGTGCTCCCCAGCCAGCCATTCAGCGAGGTCGCACTGGCCGCAGCGCAGGCGCGCGGCAAACCGGTGTTCGCCTATTTCACCGCCGATTGGTGCCTGACTTGCAAGGTCAACGAAGCCGTGGCGATCGAACGCCCCGCCACCCGCGATGCCTTCGCCGCCGCCGGGGTGGCCGTGCTGCGCGGGGACTGGACCCGCCGCGATCCCGCAATCACCCGCTATCTCACCGCCCACGGCGCGGCGGGCGTTCCGCTCTACGTCTGGTACCCCGCAAACGGCGGCGCGCCCCGCGTCCTGCCCCAGCTGCTCGGGGCGGAGACCTTGCCGGCGCTGGCGGCGGAACCAGCCGGTCCTGCCTCACCGCAAAAATAGTATACTCTTTCGGGAACCAATTGCGCCGGGCGGCAGTTATGCGCGTAACCAGCCGCCAGAGCTTTGCTCGGGCCATAGTGGAGTTGCACTTGCCCGCCGCGCCGGCGCGGCGCGAAAGTTCGGACCGATGCTGCACAGGGAACACGATTTTGGGGGCGATGCCGGGCGGCCGATGCCGCGGGTTCTGATCATGGAGGACGAGTTTCTCGTCGCTCTCGATCTGTCAGACATGACCCAGGACCTCGGCTTTACCGTCGAAGGCCCGTTCGCCACGCTCGCAGAAGGTGTACAGGCCATCCAGCGCCAGCGACCCGATGTCGCGATCCTCGATGTCCAGTTGGCCGATGGCGAAGTCTATCCGCTGGCCGATCTGCTCATGCAGCTCAAGGTGCCGATCATCTTCCATTCGGGCCACGCCGATCCGCATGGCCTGATCGCGCGCTATCCCGGCGCGCACACCGCAGGCAAACCCTGCCCGGCCGAATTGATCGCAAGCTATCTCGTTCAGGCTACCAGACGCCAGCATTGATCGGCCCTCCTCGACCGCTCTTTACAAGTGCAGCAAGGTTTTTGATCCCGGTCAAAGCCGGGCCCTCTGCCCGCGCTTATCCCTGCAGCGAAGCCAGCGGCAACGCGGCCGGCGCAGCGGCATCCGGAACACCATCCGCCGCACCGGGGCAAACAGTTCTCCCCAACTTGGGCGGCCCACCTCGTGACGGCCGCCCATTTTTTGGGCAACGCGGCACGGTCCCGGCGGGTTCTGCCGAAGCCCTCGGCAACACCCCCGGAAACGCCTTCAGGTCGGCTCGGTCAGACTGGGTCGGCCTTCACGCCGTCAGAACTTCGCCCCCAGCGTCACCCCGAAGGTGCGCCCTTCGGCATAGGCGACAACGTCCGCCACCGGCACCTGCGGAAACAGCTGGCTGGCATAGGCCACGTTGCCCAGGTTCCGTCCCCAGGCCCGGATGCTGTAGCGGTCCTCGGCGAACGAGAGCTTCAGCGAAGCGTTGACCAGCGAATAGGCGCGCTGGGCCAGCCGGTTTTCCGGATCGCTGAACCACTTGCCCGAATGGAAATAGTCGACCGAAGCCGAAAGGTTCTGCGCGCCGATCGCCACCTTGTATTCGGCGCCAAGATTGACAGTCCAGTCCGGCGTGTTCGGCAGGCGCTTGTCCTTGGCGCTGATGTCGGGAAGCTGGAAAATGCCGCCGGTGGGGATCAGCCCGGTGGCCGCGATCGGGAAATCGTCGAAGCGGTCGTGAACATAGCCAACCCCGGCGGTCAGCGTCAGCCCGTCAACTGGCACCGCGGTCACGTCAAGGTCGAAGCCGTAGATCTTGGCCGATTTGCCGTTGTACACCGCCGGCAGCCCGTTGATGTAGGTGTTAAGCTGGATATCCTTGAAATCATAGTAATATCCGGCAGCATTGATCCGCAGGTGACGGTCCAGCAGATCGCTCTTCAAACCCACTTCATAGGCATCGAGCACTTCGGGCCGGATATAATTCGCCACCGCCACGCTGGTCGGGTCATAACCGCCGCTCTTGAAGCCGCGGTTGTACGAGGCATAGATCATCACGTCCTTGGTGAAGTGATGGTCGATCGAGGCGCGCCACGTCAGCTTGGTCACCTTCTGACTGTCGGCGGTCGGCCCGAGCGGCACATCGAATACCGGGTCGAGGCTGTGGAACACCCCTTGCGCAAAGTATGATTTCTTCTCGGTGGTC
>CANGQZ010000254.1 GCA_947455865.1 Sphingomonadaceae bacterium | reverse complement strand
GGAACGGCTCGGCGCAACGATCAGCGCTGCCGCCGGGCTCGACGACAGCGCAGTCTCGCTCGATGCGCTCAAGGCCAATCTCGCCCCTTCGCTGGCGTTGCTGGCCGATGTGGTGCGGCGCCCGTCGTTTGCGCCGGCCGATGTGGCGCGGGTAAAGGACCAGCGGCTGGCCGAACTTGGCCAGGCCGAAGCCGACCCCGGCTCGCTGGCGATGCGCCTGATGGCGCCGCTGCTGTTTGGGGAGGCGCATCCCTATGGTCTGCCCAGCGACGGGCTGGGCAATGCCGCTTCGTTGAAGGCGCTGACCCCGGAGGCACTGCGCGCTGCGCATGGCCGCTGGCTGCGACCAGATCTGGCGCGGATCGCCGTGGTTGGCGATATCACGATGGCCGAATTGAAACCGCTGCTGGAGGCGGCATTCGGCAGCTGGGCCGCGCCATTGGAGCCGAAACCGGTCAAACCGATGGCGGCGGCGGTTCCGGCGGCCCGCGAGCGGATTGTGCTGGTCGATCGGCCGGGCGCGCCGCAGTCCTCCATTGTGGCGGCGCGCGTGCTGCCCCTGAACGGGCGAACCGGGACTGGCGGCACCGGGCAGGAAGCGCTCGATCTGGCCAGTGAAGTCTTGGGCGGCGGCTTTCTCTCGCGGCTCAATCTCGATCTGCGCGAGGACAAGGGGTGGAGCTACGGCGTGTTCAGCACGGTGACGCGGCCGTCCGGCCCGCGCAGTCTGGCAGTTTTCGCCCCGGTGCAGACCGACCGCACCAGCGATTCGATTCGATTGATTCTCGCCGACATGAATGCCTTTCCGGCGACCAAACCGACCACCGCCGAAGAGCGTGAGCGGGTAACCGAAGGAAATATTCGCGGGCTGCCCAATCGCTATGAGACCAACCGGCAAGTGCTCCAGACCATGATCCAGAACGAGCGGCTGGGGCGGCCGGACGACTATGTCACCACCCTGCCCGCGCGCTGGCGGGCGATTGACGCTACGGCGCTCGACCGGGCGGCGAACACCTGGCTCCAGCCTGCCGGAATGACCATCGTCGTGGTGGGCGACCGCAAGCTGGTGGAGCCGCAACTGGCCGGCATCGGCCTGCCAGTGGAGACGATCGCTGCGCCCGCAGGAGGGAATTGACAGCGCCCGCAGCCCCGGTTCAAGTCCGCGCAAACAGGCTTGAGAGGAGCAGGACGATGGGAGTTGCAGGCACTTACAACGTAACGGTGAAAAGCCCGATGGGCGAGCAGGCTGGCACATTCACCGTCGAAGTCAGCGGCGACAGCTTCACCGGCACGCTCTCTGGCGGGCTCGGTACGATGGAAGCCAACAACGGCAAAGTTTCGGGCGACACGATCACGTGGCAGATGGACATGAAAGTGCCCATGCCGATGACGCTCGACTGCGAGGCGACCGTGACCGGCGATGCGATCGCGGGCAAAGTGGTGGCCGGCCCATTCGGCGCGATGCCGCTGACCGGTACGCGGGCGGGGTGATCGAGCGCGATTCTGGCGCAGGCCGGGACCGGCCCCGCGCGGTTACTTCTTGATCCGGACTTGCGTGACGATTGGGGAGCTGGGCAGATCGGTGTTGGTTCGTGCGTCGATCACAGTATCGCGGCGATAGGCGATCACCCCCTCGATCGGCGCAATCCGCGAAACATAGACGCCGAAGAAATTGTTGAGCTTCCCGTTGGCCTGAAACTCGGCGCGGGCAGTGGGCCATGCCTTGAGCGTTTCGGGCAGATCAAATGACGGCGCCGCCGTATTCGAAGATATCGTAACCGGCCCACCAGCATCCTTTGCAGCCTTTTCGCGCACTTTTGCCAGCCCCTCGCGGGTCATCACATCAAGCGCCTCGGTGGTACGCGGGGCAACGAACAGATAATCGCCAAGGTTGGTGAGAGTGCCCGGCTTCACCTCGAAGCGAATGGTGCCCATACAGTAGCAAGTGCCTGAGGCACCGCCGGCCGGGATCTGTATCAATGGCCCGTACCAAATGTATGTGCCCGGCTTGACCGCAGTGAGGTAGGAAACCGCACTCTCGCTTTTGGCATAAGCAAACATCGGCCCGAAAGTGACCGCATCGCGCGATTCGATCGAGGCGATGGTGAAATTTTCCCGGGTCGGCGCCTCAGGCTTGTCAGGGATGGGTTGCTTGTTCTTTTCGGCCAGCGTCGCTTCGAAGCGCCAGTCATGCAGCTGCGACTGGTAATGCTTCTGTGCTTTGACGAAGGCCTTTTCCCAATCCTTCTGGTACTCGGCCCGAGTGGCTTCGTCGGGCACCCGCAGGAACGTGCCGATAGCCCGCGTCGAATTGCGGATGAAGATATAGCCCTTGGCCGGATCGAGCGCAGTCTTGCCCGAGACGACATTTTTCTCGTCAATGGCCTGAGCGCGGAGCGGTGCGACGCTGCTGATAGCGAGCGCGGCAAGCGCGAAACGCAATACGCGGATCACAGCGGCAACTCCCCGGTCTGCGGTGTGGGCCCTGATGCCACCAGCGCTTGCAACACGAGCGCCTCCTGCCGGACGCCTTCGCGTTTGCGGCCCATGCCTTCCTCGAAGTTGAACTTCTCCCACAAGTCATGGGTCAGTGGATAGCGCTGGTAGCCTTTGAAACCCATGCAGTTGCGCAAGTTGATCCGGCGCATCTTGCGCCGTTCGGCCGACCCGAAAATGGCATCGGCAATGGCACTGCCGATAGCCGATCCAAGCCCTGCTGCCAGAACCCCGTACTGCGCGGTGGCGCCCGCCATGGCGGCGCTGCTATCGCGGTAAAACTGATCCCGCTGGCCAGCGCGTCACACTCCTTGACGTCGTTATAGGCTTCCAGAAACCCGGTACTGTCGCGGCGGAAAAAGAAGTACTTGTCGTAATCGGCGATGATTTCCGGGGTGGGCGTGAATGCCAGCTCGGGCCTCTTGAGCGTGGCCGGATCGGGCAGCTCATCGACGTCCGGCGCAGGAGCCGCCACCGGTGTCGGTGCCGGGCTGGTGACCACCGCCGGAGCAGCAGTTGGCTCGGCCTGAGACTGCGCCGCCACCGGCCCTGCCGCGAGCGC
>CANGQZ010000253.1 GCA_947455865.1 Sphingomonadaceae bacterium | reverse complement strand
GGTGCTGCCGATCGTGCAGTTTGGACCGCCGCCACTGATCGATTCGCCGCCACTGATTGATGAACCGGTGACGGGACTTGGCAACGATGGCTTGTGGCAGCAACGTTGAGGTGCTGTTAGAGATTACCACGGGCAAGGGGGTAACCTGTGATTCCTTTCGCGTTCAGGGGGCGCGTTAGCGCTGGTCTGCGCCGGATGAGTCCGGTGCGGCTGCTTGTGTCGATCATGCTGGTGCTGGGGCTGGGGGCGGCAACGGCCGCGGTCGCTGGCGGACGTTTCGAGGGCGTGGCGAGCTGCGCCGGCTCCACCTGTCATGGCCGCGCCGAAGGCAACGGCAAAGTGGTGCGTCAGGATGAACTCGCGCATTGGCAGGATGTGGCCTCGCAGGGCGGCGCGCATAGCCGGGCTTATGCCGTTCTCGCCGGAAAGCGCGGGCAGCAGATCGCCGCCTCGCTCGGCCTCGGTAATGCCACCTCCGCGCCGGCCTGCCTCGGCTGCCACTCGACCGCAGCCCCCGCAGGACTGCGGGGCGAGCGCTTTATCCAGCCGGAAGGGGTCGGCTGTGAATCGTGCCACGGCGCCGCCGGAAGCTGGATCGCCAGCCACTATACCGTGGCGGGAACCCACGCCGCCAATGTGGCTAACGGATTGATTCCGCTTGAAAATCCTAAAGCCCGCGCCTCGGTCTGCCTCGATTGCCATTTCGGCAGCGCACAGTCCGGCCAGTTCGTCACGCACAAGATGATGGCCGCCGGCCATCCGCGCGTAGCCTATGAGCTCGACCTATTTTCCGCGCTCCAGCAGCACCACGATGAAGATGCCGATTATCTCCAGCGCAAGGGCCGCACCGACAGCGTCCGGTTGTGGGCGGTCGGGCAGGCAGTCGCGGTACAGCGCTCGGTCAGCCTGTTCGCCAAACCGGGCCTGGGCACGCAGGGGATTTTCCCCGAATTCTACTTCTACGATTGCCACTCGTGCCACCGCACGATTCAGGACGGGCCGGAACGCAAGCTGACGTTCGAAGTCAACCCGGCGCGCCCCAGCCCGTTCGGCACCCCGCCTTACAACGATGAAAACATGATCATGCTGAGCGCGGTGGCCAAAGTGCTCGCGCCGGGTGAAGCAGCGCGGTTCGATAACGCCAGCCGGATGTTCCACTCGGCAATGGGCGCGAACCGCGCCGAAGCTGTGGTTGCGGCGGGCAAGCTTGCTGCCAGCGCCGGTGCACTGGCCGATAGCATCGCGGCGCGCAGCTACGATGGCGATACCGCGTTCACCGTGATCGCCACCATCTCTGGCCAGGCGATCAGCCCGCGCTTTACCGATTACACCGGCTCGGTGCAGGCGGTGATGGCGGTCGATACGTTGCTCAACGCGCTGGTCAAGGAAGGACGGATCACCATTGGCGCCGCCGCCGGCATCCGCGCTAACGTCAACCTCGCCTATGGCGCCGTCAAGTCGCCGAACGCTTATAGCCCGGCTGCCTTCCGCAGCGCGCTTGGTGCGGCGGCGCGTTCGATCGGAGCGCTGCGCTGATGCGGCGGATTGCCACTGCCCTGTTTGCCGCGTGTCTCGCCCTGCCGCTTGCCGCCTGCGGCGATGGCGGCGGCGGCGGAAGCCCAAAGCCGACGCCCGCGCCCACGCCCACGCCCAGCAGCGGCGGCAGCTACACCGCGCCTGCCGCAGAGTCGCTTTCGGTCGGCGATGTCCAGAAGATCCTCGCCCAAGCCGCCGCGCAGGCCTCCGCCGAAGGCGCGCCGGCCACGGTGGCGGTGGTTGACCGTGTCGGCAATGTCCTCGCAGTCATGAAGATGACCGGGGCGCCAGCCCTGGCTCACATTCCCGAAGCCGCCGATGGCAGTAAGCAGGATGTGCAGGGCCTTGATGTCCCGTCTGAAGCCGCGGCGATCGCCAAGGCGATCACCGGCGCTTATCTTTCCAGCGGCGGCAACGCGTTTTCCTCGCGCACCGCCTCGATGATCGTCCAGCAGCACTTCCCGCCTTCGCCCACCACGGTCGGGCTGGAAAGCGGGCCGCTGTTCGGGGTGCAGTTCAGTCAGTTGCCCTGTTCTGATCTGTCTGCGCGCTATGCCCCGGCGGGCAGCGATGCGCTGATCGGCCCCAAACGTTCGCCGCTGGGCCTTGCCGCTGATGCCGGCGGGTTCCCGCTCTATCGCAACGGCGTACTGATCGGCGGGGTCGGGGTGCTGGCCGATGGGCAGTACGGGCTCGATCCCAATGTGCTCGATGTCGATAGCGATACGGACGAGCGCATCGCGCTCGCCGCCACCACCGGCTACGAAGCCCCGGTGTCGATCCGCGCCGACAAGATCTATGTCGATGGCACCCAGCTGCGCTATTCGGATGCCGAATACAGCGGCCTTTCTGCATCGGTTGCCTCAGCAAGCTACGCCAGCACAATCCCCGCGCTCGGGGTGATTGAGGCGGTTACCGGCTATTTCGGCGGCACGATCTTGGCGGGCACTGCATATGGCAGCGAAACCTCGGGCATACGTCTGGCGACCTCTGGCGAATTCCCCAATAGCGACGCCTTCGTGCTGAGCGATGGTGCCGCGAACAACCGCTATCCGGTCACCGGCGGCAGTGATACCGCCGAAGTTGGCCAGGCGCTGAGCGCGACCGAAGTCCGCGCGATCCTGACCCAGGCCTTCACGATCATGACCCGCGCGCGCGCGCAGATTCGCCAGCCGCTCGACAGCAGGGCGCAAGTCTCGATCTCGGTGGTCGATACCCGCGGTAAAGTGCTCGGCCTCGTGCGGTCGCCCGATGCTCCGATTTTTGGCATCGATGTCTCGCTGCAGAAGGCGCGCACCGCCGCGTTCTTCTCCAACGCCGCAGCCGGAAGCGATCTTTTGGGCGATCCCAGCGCCGATGTTCGCGGCGTAGTCGCGGCATCGCGCACATTCATCGGTGATCCGGCCTTCCTTACCGGCAAGAATGCGATCACAAACCGCGCGATCGGCAACATCGCCCGGCCCTATTTCCCCGATGGTGAAGTCAGCAAACCCAACGGCCCGTTCGCGCGGCCGATCGCCAAGTGGAGCCCGTTCTCCACCGGGCTGCAATCGGCGCTGGTGTTCAGCAATCTGGGCCAGCACCTTGCCTTTGTTACC
>CANGQZ010000252.1 GCA_947455865.1 Sphingomonadaceae bacterium | reverse complement strand
TGTCATCGGTTGTTGATAGTTAGCCCATTAGCGCTGTGAACGACTACCCCGCCCAATCTCCCGCCGGTAAATCCTGCGGGCGCAGTTCGAATCCCAGTGGCAGGCACCATACCCGATCCTGCAACACGATCGCCGCGCTGCGGTCCAGCACCAGCGCGTCGAGCGCGGCTTCGTGGGCGGTGCCGGCGGATGCTTCCACCAGTGCGGCGATGCCGGCGCGCAAGGCGGCGCTGGCCTGCTGATAGGCCGCCTCGTCCGCCTCGGGCGACAGCAGCAGGGTCCGTCCGGCGGCTGCCTCGGCGGTGAGCGCGGCAGCACCCGCTCCGCCCGGCACCAGCGCGGCTGCGGCTTCCGCGAAATCGCAATAGGCGGTCAGCACCCCGCGGTAATAGCGGCGGACGTGGGGCATGCGCTGCTGCAGAAAGCCGAGTGCCGCCATCGAGAGGTGGAGCTGCTCGATCACGTGGCCGGGCGCGCCGCTGAGCGCGGGCAGCACCACTTCGCCGAGCGCGCGCTGCACCACTTGCAGCTGGGTTTCAAACGTCAGGTTCATGCCGCCACGCTCCCGAAATAGCTGCGCAAGTCTGCCAGCGCGAGATAGCCCATGCCCGCGATGTGGTTGACCAGCACATCCTGATGCGTCGCCGCGCAGCGCGCGGTGCGGGTCGCCGCCGCGAGTAGCAGCACCACCGCCAGATAGCGGTTGAACACGCTGAAATAGGCCAGCCGCGCCGGATCGACCGGGAGGCCGGACGCTGCCTCATAGGCGGCATAGAATTCCGCCTCGGGCAGCATGCCGGAAAGCAGTTCGGTCTCGCCGTCCTCGGCGATGTGGCGGAATAGCGGCAGCGCGGCATAAGTCAGGTCCTGATGCCGATCGCCCAGCACCGCGCCTTCCCAATCGAGCCAGGCGGTGATTTGCCCGCTGGCCTCGTCGAACAGGAAGTTGCCGCTGCGATAATCGCCGTGGACGAGCGAGACATGATCGAGCGGCGGGGCGTTGCGGATCAGCCATTTGTAGACCACCGCCATCAGCGGTTCTTCCTCGATCCGGTCTTCCTCCCAGATGCGCCGCGCGGTGTTGACCTGGCGGATGATCGAGGCGTTGGAGCCGACCGCGGGCCGCTCGAAGCTGGCCAGCACCGGCGGATCGGCGATCGGCATGGTGTGGATTTTGGCGAGGTAGCCGAGGAACTGGGGGGCAAGCTGGGCGCGCAGCGCGGGGCCATAGTTCTGGCCCAGCCCGGTCACCTTGCCGGCATCGTGGGTGGGTTTGGCACTGCCCTGCGCGAAGCCATAGACGATCGCCGGATAGGGCAGGAACTGCGCATCGGGGTCCATCCAGAAAGCGCGGGGAACCGGGACGGCGCCCTCCACTGCGCGGATCACCTCGAACTCGCGGCGACGGCTCGATTCGGTGATCGATCCGGCCGGCTCCATCCGCAGCACCAGCGGGGTGACCTCGGTGTGCGCGGGATCGCCGCCCTCGCCGCGCCAGTGCAGCTCGAAGCGCATCTGCAGCTTGGAGGCGCCGCCGGAGAGCCACGCGGCGTTGGTCAGCGTAACCGGGTAGCCCAGCGCGGCGGAAATCAGGCGTTCGGTGCCGGCCGATAAGGTTTCAATTGAAACCGCTTGGTAGCCCGGCCCGCCGCGACGATTCAGCTTCCGCGTCAGTACTTCATCAACTTCCGCCTCAGTGGGGAAGCGCGCCCGGACTCCCGCGATGAACGCCGCGTCGGGGTGCTGGCGAATGTCTTGCTCAGTCATGACGGTCCGCCATTCCGCGCGAGAGATAGGACAGGCCGGCGAAATCGGCGATGTGGCTATAGCCCACCCGGCTGCCGCTTTCCCAGCGCATCAGCGTCTGGAACGCCGCGCTCGAGGGGTTGAAGTTGTACCACGGCGCCGCGGCAACCGTGGTGCCGACCGCTTCATAGCAATTGCCCTGATCGTCCTCGAACGCGACCACCGCGCGCGTCACGAGCATGTCAAACCGCTGCGCGCGCATCGTTGCCCGGACAACCGGACGGCGCTCTCCACGATCGGCGACGAAGCCGAAGTTGAACGGGCCATAGACCACCTCCTTGTTCTCGAACGTCAGTCCGAGGACGAGGAATGCGCCGAGATCGTCACCCAGATTGACGTGGACCCAGGTCGCGCCTTTCGCGCCCCAGTCCTGCCGGGGGCCCCAGCTCTTGTCCATGCCATCGATACAGTCGACCCGGTAATCCCTGCCATGCAGCGAGAGCGTGCCGGTGACGCGACCCTTGCTTTCCATGTGACCGGTGTTCCAGCCATCGTAGCCGGCGACCTTGGCGGTGGCGAGCAGCGGGTTGTCGCTGGGATCGTGCGGATCATAGGGATCGCATACCGCGCTGTAATCGAGAGCCAGCGAACAGTTGCCATCGCGTGACGCGTACGTGAACGAGCATTCGCGTGCGCTGTGCGCCTTGAACGTCAACCCGTTGTCGAGCGTGAAATCGTCGAACCGTTCGGGGCACGGCAAGTGCATCTGGGCATCGTTGTGATCAATCTGCCAGGGATGGTAGCTCATCCCGGTATGGATCTCGATCGAGCTGTGGCAGATGCCCAGATTGGGCCGCGCCAGCGTGTAGAGATTGCCGCTGATCCCGGCTTCGGGCACCGAGAAGATCAGGAACAGCGTTTCCGTCCACATCTTCTCGTTCGGATCGCGCTCGTGGAATGCGAAATCGGCTGCGGTAATCATTCCTGCTACTCCGCCTTAAAACTGGATCAGCACGCGGTCATTCCGCCATCGATGACGTGTTCCATCCCGGTAACGAAGGAAGACTCGTCCGAGGCAAGGAAGACCACAAGGGGGGAAATTTCAGCGGCTTCGGCGAACCGGCCGAGCGGGATCGCTGCCGCTGCGCCGCCGCCATCCTCATCGGTGGCGGCTACCATCATCGGCGTCTTGACGTAGCCGGGATGGACCGAATTGGCGCGGATGTTGTGGGCACCGTATTCGACCGCAACTTGCTTGGTCATCCCGCGCACCGCGAACTTGCTGCCCGAATAGGCCAGGTTGGGCGTGCCGAGATTGGCGAGCATGCCGGAAATCGATGAATTGTTGATGATCGCGCCGCCGCAGAGCTCGACCTTCGAGGGCAGCACGGCCTGCATGCCCAGGAAC
>CANGQZ010000251.1 GCA_947455865.1 Sphingomonadaceae bacterium | reverse complement strand
GGGCCGCATCGACTATGCCCACTACCTTGGCATTCCGCATGTGCCGCGCGCCGGCGAACTGGCGATCCTGTGCGCCGGGATCATGGGCGCGGGGCTGGCCTTCCTGTGGTTCAACGCGCCGCCGGCAGCGGTGTTCATGGGCGATACTGGCAGCCTTGCGCTGGGCGGCGCACTGGGCGCGATCGCGGTGGCGGCGCATCACGAAATCGTGCTGGGGATCGTTGGCGGGCTGTTCGTGATGGAGGCGGTTTCGGTAATCATCCAGGTCTTCGTCTACAAACGAACCGGCAAGCGGGTGTTCCTGATGGCGCCGATCCACCACCATTTCGAAAAGCTCGGCTGGGCCGAATCGACCGTGGTGATCCGCTTCTGGATCGTCTCGATCATCCTTGCGGTGCTGGGCCTTGCCACGCTGAAACTGCGGTGACGGCGGCGCGATGATCACTTCGCCCGCCTTGTCCGGAAAACGCTATGCGGTGCTGGGGCTAGCTCGCACCGGGAAGGCGGCAGTGCGGGCGCTGCTGGCGAGCGGGGCGCAGGTGAGCGCATGGGACAACCGTGAGGAACCGCGCCAGATGCTGCTGGCCGCGCATGGCGACCGGATCGAGCTGGCCGATCCGGTGATTGCCGATCTGACCGGGTTCGACGGGGTAGTGGTTTCGCCTGGGGTGCCGCTCAACCGCCATCCGATCGCCGAGGCGGCGGCGCGCTATGGCGTCCCGGTGATCGGCGATATCGAGCTGTTCGCGCTGGCCCGGCCCAGCCTGCCGCCGCATCGGGTGGTGGGGATCACCGGAACCAACGGCAAATCAACCACGACCGCGCTGGTTCATCACTTGCTGATGAGCGCCGGGGTGCCAAGCAGGATGGGCGGCAATATCGGCCTGCCAGTGCTGGGGCAGGACCCGCTGGTGCCAAACGACAAAGCGAACGGGGTCTATGCGCTCGAACTGTCGAGCTATCAGATCGACCTGACCTTCAGCCTTGCCTGCGACGTGGCGGTGTTGCTGAACATTACCCCTGACCATCTCGACCGCTATGGCAGCTTTGAAGATTATGCGGCCAGCAAGGCACGGCTGTTCCCGATGCAGCATCCCGAACAACATGCCGTGTTCGGAATGCGCGACGGCGAAACGCTGGCGGTGGCGGCGCGCGAGGAAGTGCGGCGCGGGCCGGGCAAGGTCCATTTCGTCGATGGCGGCAATCTGCTGGCCGCGCAGGCGCAATGGCCATCGCTGCAAGGCCCGCACAACCTGCAGAACGCCGCCGCGGCGGTGGCCGTGGTCGAAGCGCTGGGCCTGACCGAGGCCGAGTGGCTGCCCGGTCTTGCCAGCTTCAAGGGGCTGCCGCATCGGATGGAGCGCGTGGCCGAAGCGGACGGCGTGCTGTTCATCAACGACAGCAAGGCGACCAATCCGGCCTCGGCCGCACCGGCGCTTGCTGCGTTTCCGGCGCAGGCGGGCCATGCCCATGGCGGCCGGCGTATCCACTGGATCGTTGGCGGATTGCCCAAAGGCGATGATCTTGACGAGTGCGCCCCGTGGTTCAGCAACGTCGCGGCGGCCTATGTGATCGGCGATGCCGGACCGCGTTTTGCTCAGTTGCTGGAACCTTACGTGCCGGTGTGGCGCAGCGAGATGATGTGCGAGGCGATCCGCCAGGCGATCGCCGATGCGGTGCCGGGCGACGTTGTGCTGCTGTCTCCGGCCTGCGCCAGCTTCGACCAGTTCCGCGATTACGAGGCGCGGGGCGATTCCTTTCGCCAGCTGGTTGGCGCACTGCTGGCGGGAGAGACTTCCTGATGACCCCGCCTGCCGAATCCGCGCCGACCACACCGGCGCTGGGCCAGACCCCGTTCGTCCCGCGCGCCGGAGTGGCGCCGTCCAGCCTGCGCCGGCGCCGCAGCCGCAGCCACGAACTGCTGGTGTGGTGGCGCGAGATCGACCGGGTGCTGCTGTTCCTTGTGCTGACGTTGATGGCGATCGGGGCGGCGGCGGTGGCGGCATCATCGCCAGCGAGCGCACGGCGCCTCCATGTCGACGACCTGCACTTCTTCGCGCTCCATCTGCGGTGGCAGTTCGTGGGTCTGGCGGCGATGTTCGCGGCATCGACGCTGCCCAAGGAGGCCGCGCGCCGGGCCGGGATCGTGCTGGGCTTTGCGATGATCGTCGGGCTGGTGCTGGTTCCGCTGATCGGCACCAACGTCAACGGGGCGCGGCGCTGGCTCAATCTGGGGGTATCGCTTCAGCCTTCGGAATTCCTCAAGCCGGCCTATGCGATCACCATGGCGTGGATCCTGGCGTGGCGGCTGCGCGATCCGCAGTTGCCGGTGATCTGGATTACCGGGGCGATCATGGCGGTGGTGGCCGGGCTGTTGATGCTGCAGCCGGATTTTGGTTCGGCGGTGCTGTTCGTGGGGGTGTGGTTCGTACTGGTGCTCCTTTCGGGGCTGCCGGTGAAGCACATCTCGATCGTTGGTGCGGGCGGGGTCGGCGCGGTGGTCGCGACCTATTTCCTTTATGACAACGCCCGCCACCGGATCGACGCGTTTCTGGGCGGCGGCACCGCCTATGATCAGGTCGATCTGGCGGCCCGCACTCTGAGCGGCGGCGGCTGGGGCGGGACCGGGCTGTGGCTGGGCACGCGCAAGCTGGCGCTGCCCGAGGCGCATACCGACTATATTTTCTCGGTGATCGGCGAGGAATTCGGGCTGTGGGTCTGCGCCGTGATCGTGGTGCTTTATCTGGCGCTGGTGACGCGGGTGCTGCTGCGGCTGACCGAGGAGGAAGACCTGTTCACGCTGCTCGCCGCGACCGGGCTGACCGCGCAGCTGGGCGGGCAGGCGTTCATCAACATCCTCGTCAACTTGCGGCTGTTTCCTTCGAAGGGGATGACCTTGCCGCTGATTTCCTATGGTGGTTCATCCACCGTCGCGCTGTGTCTGGGGGTGGGCTTTCTGCTGGCGATCACCCGGCGCAATCCGTTCCTCAAGCGTGACCGGTTTTCGCTGCGCAGCGCCGGAGCCGGCAAATGAGCGCGGTCAGCCGACATTACGTCCTCGCCGCCGGGGGCACTGGCGGGCATCTGATCCCCGCCTTTGCGCTCGCCGCCGAGCTCGATCGGCGCGGGCACCATGTCGCGCTGATCACCGACGCGCGGGGCAGCGCGATCCC
>CANGQZ010000250.1 GCA_947455865.1 Sphingomonadaceae bacterium | reverse complement strand
TTATGGGCGCTGGGCCAGACGGTCGAGACCGCGCCCGAGCCCGACCTCAAGCGCTGGGCGCGGCGCTGGTTCGATACGGTCCACCCGATGTTCCACGAAATGGCCTATCCGCGCACGGTGGCCTTCGCCACGCTCGGCGCCGCAGCGATGCTGCGCGCGGTGCCCGATCACGGCGGCGCGCAAACCTTGCTCGAACGTGGCGGATCGCTGCTTTACGGGCTGCTGGACGCTGGCCGTCGGCCCGGTTGGGTGTGGTTCGAGCCGATGCTCGGCTATGACAATCCGCGGCTAAGTCAGGCGTTGATCGAGGCGGGTACCCTGCTCGACCGGCCATCGTGGATATTGGCCGGCATTGAGACTCTGGCGTGGCTGGCCGCCCGGCAAACCGCCACCGCCGGCTTTTTCCGCCCGGTCGGGTCTGAGACGTTCGGGTTCGATCATGCCGCGCTTCCGTTCAATCAGCAGCCGCTGGAAGCGCAGGCGGCGATCGAGGCGGCGCGCAGTGCCTATGCGGCGAGCGGTGAGGAGCGGTGGCTCGATCATGCGCGGATCGCCCACCGCTGGTTTTTCGGGGCCAACGATCGCGGCGCGGTGCTCGCCGATGTGATCACCGGACGCTGCCGTGATGGTGTAACCCCACGTGGCGCAAACGAAAATTGCGGTGCGGAATCGATACTGGCGTTTCAGCTGGCGCATTATTCCATGCTAGCGCTGTGGGGCGCTGCCCGTTCGGCAACCAGAATAGCGGGAGAGCCCTTTGAGCCCGGATTGCGAAGCGCCGTCAAACAGCCCGTGGTCTAGCCCGTTGCAAATCCTAGAAACCCGGCTTCACGCCGATCCGTCGCGTGTTGTACTGCGCCCGTTCCATCTCGGTTGGCAGGCGGTGACGGCGGACGGAGACCGGGCGCGGCGGCTGGTTGAAGATATCGCTGCGCTGGGCGACCGCGCGGCGAGCGCGGAGTATCGCCGCGTGCTGGCCGATTTCAGCGAGCGCCACTGGCAGACCGAGCAAATGTTCGAGCAGCGCTACAGCGAAGTCGAAGCGGCCATGGGCCTCGATCCGGCGCGCTTCACCCGCCAGCGCAAACGGCTGATCGGCGCCTATTTCTGCCACGAGTATACTTATGCGGCGGCGGCACTGATGAACCCGAGCATCGTCCCCCACCCCGATCAGACGGGGATGCAGAACGGCGCGGTACGCTTTGCCATGTCACTGCGCGCAGTGGGCGAGGGGCACATCAGCTCGATCGCCTTCCGTGAAGGCATTGCCGAGGTGGACGGCAGCTTCAAGCTGTGGCCGCAGCGCGCCTTTGCCACTTCGGTCGAGCTTGAAAACGCCGATCTGTCCTGCGCCGATTGCGCGGTCACGGTCCACCGGCACGAGGATTCGAGCCTGTCCAACACAGTGATCTTCCCGATCACCGAACAGCAGAAGGGCGGGCTGGAGGATCTGCGGCTGGTGCGCTTCGAGCATGGCGACGGCACGTATGAATGGATCGGCACTTACACTGCCTATTCGGGCCGCTCGATCCGCTCCGAGCTGCTGCGCACCAGCGATTTCAAACGCTTCGTGCTTGAGCCGGTGCTCGGCGTGGCCGGGCGGAACAAGGGGATGGCGCTGTTCCCGCAGAAGGTTGGCGGGCAATACCTGATGCTGGGGCGGCAGGACGGCAAGAACCTATATCTGCTCCGCTCCGACACCCTGGAACGCTGGGACACCGAGGGCACGTTGCTGATGACGCCCAAATATCCCTGGGAATTCATCCAGATCGGCAACTGTGGCAGCCCGGTGCTGACCGATAAGGGCTGGCTTGTGATCACCCACGGGGTGGGGGCGATGCGCAAATATGCGCTGGGCGCGGCGCTGCTTGACCGTGATGATCCGTCCAAACTGATCGGCCGCACCCGCGAACCGATCCTCACCGCAGTCGATGCGGACCGGGCCGGCTACGTGCCCAATGTGGTCTATACTTGCGGTGTGCTGCCAGTTGGCGAGCGGCTGCTGATTCCCTATGGCATCTCTGACAGCGCGGTCGGGTTTGCCACAGTGAAGACGGCGGACCTGCTCGCGCTGATGGTTTAGTGCCCTTGTAACATTGATCGCCAATGGGCCGGCGGCGAAGCGCTTACATTCAGGATTTGCATGACCCAGATCACCCCAGTCATCCTATGCGGCGGCAGCGGCACCCGGCTCTGGCCGCGCAGCCGGGTGGCCAAGCCCAAGCCGTTTCTGCCGCTCGTCGGCGATAACACCCTGTTCGAGGCGACTGTGCTGCGTGCGGCGGACCCGGCGCATTTCATGCCGCCGGTGGTGGTGACCGGGGTCAAGCATCTCGAACATGTCGAGGCGCAGCTTAGCGGGACAACAGGTGCCAGCGTGATCGTCGAACCTTCCGCGCGCAACACAGCGGCGGCGATTGCGCTCGCCGCACTGCGTCTGCCGGCTGATGCGGTGATGCTGGTTTGCCCGAGCGATCACCACATTGCCGACAGTGCGTCGTTCGTTGCGGCCGCCCGTGCCGCTGCCGAACTGGCGGCGGATGACTGGCTGGTCAGCTTCGGGATCGAGGCGGTGACGCCCGAAACCGGCTTCGGCTATCTCAAGCGCGGTGCGCCGATCGGGGCTGGTCCGGGGGCGCAAGTGGCGCAGTTTGTCGAAAAGCCCGACCGTGCGCGCGCCGAGCAGTTCCTCGCCTCGGGCGAATATGCCTGGAACGGCGGGATCTTCGCGTTCCGCGCCGGGGCCTTCCTCGCCGAGCTCGAAGCGCACCGCCCGGCAATTGCCGCCGCCGCCCGCCGCGCGGTCGAACTGGGCCGGGCCGAAGGCAGCCGGTTCCACCCCGATCCTGCCGCCTTTGCCGAAATCGAGAGCGAAAGCGTCGATTACGCGGTGATGGAAAACACCGCGCGTGCCGCGATGGTCCCGGCCGATATGGGCTGGTCCGACATTGGCAACTGGGAAGCGCTCCATGCGGCCCGCCCCCGCGACGCAGACGGCAATCATGCGAGCGGGCCGGCCGAACTGGTCGATTGCCGCAATGTGCTGGTCGACAGCGACGGGCCGCGGGTTTCGGTGATCGGGCTGGAAGACGTGCTGATCGTGGTCGACAAGGGCGAAATTCTGGTGACGACCGCCGCAGGCGCGCAGAAGGTGGGCAAACTTTCGGGCGCGGTAAACCAGT
>CANGQZ010000249.1 GCA_947455865.1 Sphingomonadaceae bacterium | reverse complement strand
GTCCAGGCGATCTTCATGGTGATCGTGCTCGATGCCTTCTTCGCGGTGTTCTTCACCAATGTGGGCTGGGGTTGAGCCGATGAGCCTGCTCCATCATCTCGCTCCGGACTCGCCAGATCGCCCGCCGGTCCCGCCTCACCCCATCGTGGTCGAAGGCCTGCGCAACGCGTTTGGCGGCCATGTCGTCCACAATGATCTCTCGCTCACCGTAAACCGGGGAGAGATCCTCGGCGTGGTCGGCGGCTCGGGCACCGGCAAATCGGTGCTGATGCGCTCGATCATCGGGCTGCAGATCCCCGATGCCGGATCGATCAGCGTGCTCGGCCGTTCGATCACCGATGCGCACGACGACGATGACATCGATATCCGCTCGCGCTGGGGCGTGCTGTTCCAGGGCGGCGCCCTGTTCTCGACGTTGACCGTGGCCGAAAACGTCGAGGTTCCGCTCAAGGAATTCTACCCCGAGATCACCGACCAGCTGCGGCACGAGATTGCCCGCTACAAGGTCATGCTCTCGGGCCTGCCCGAGGAAGCCGCCGCCAAGTTTCCAGCTGAGCTATCCGGCGGGATGCGCAAGCGCGCCGGCCTTGCCCGTGCGCTCTCGCTCGATCCGGAACTGCTGTTTCTGGACGAGCCGACCGCCGGGCTCGATCCGATTGGTGCCGCCGCGTTCGATCGGCTTACCCGCGCGTTGCAGGAAACACTTGGTCTCACGGTCTTTCTCATCACCCACGATCTCGATACGCTCTACGAAATCTGTGACCGGGTGGCGGTGCTGGCCGAAGGGCGGGTGATCGCGGTGGGCACGATCCCGGAATTGCTGGCCACCGATCATCCGTGGATTCAGGAATACTTCAACGGTCCGCGCGGCCGGGCCGCGCATGCCAGTAAGGCGAGGGCGGCATTGGGTAGCCCGGCAGTGGACAGCCGGGCATCAGGGGGGGCATAGGCCAGACAATGGAAACGCGCGCCAATCATGTCTGGGTCGGGGTTGTCACGCTGGCGCTGCTCGCGCTGATCGCGGCCTTCGTGGTGTGGATCGCGCGGCTCAATCAGGGCGATCAGATCAAGTACGATATCTTCTTCAAGCAATCGGTCGATGGCTTGTCCAAGGGCTCCACGGTCACTTTCTCGGGTGTTCCCGCCGGGCAGATCGCCGAGATCGAGCTGTGGCCCAAGGATCCCAGCTTCGTGCGCGTGCGGATCAAGGTGAACAAGGAAGTGCCGATCCTCCAAGGCACCACCGCCACGATCCAGGGCAGCTTTACCGGTGTCTCCAACATCCAGCTGGAAGGCGCGGTCAAGGGCGCGCCGCCGATCAACGAACCCGGCCCCGAAGGCGCACCCGTCATCCCCACCCGGCGCGGCGGGCTGGGCGCGCTGCTCAACAACGCCCCGCTGCTGATGGAACGGCTGGCAACGCTGACCGAGCGGCTGACTCAGTTGCTTTCCGACAAGAACCAGAAGTCGATCGAGGGTATTCTGACCAACACCGATCGGTTGACCGGGCACCTTGCCGATGCTTCGCCGCAGCTCGAACGCACGCTGGCAGAACTCCAGCTCACCTTGCGGCAGGCGACCACCACGCTCGCCGCGTTCGAACAGACTGCGGGCAAGGCCAATGCCCTGCTCGATGGCGATGGCCAGCCGCTGGCGCGGCAGCTGCGCGAAACACTCGCCTCGGCCAAGAAGGCGGCCGATCAGCTCAACGATACGCTGGCCGACAGTCGCCCGGCCGCGCGGCAATTGTCTGAAACCACGCTGCCTGCTGCCGAAGCCGCGATCCGCGATCTGCGCGCCACCACGCAGGCGCTGCGTAACCTCACCGAAAAGATCGACGATCAGGGCGCCGGGGCCGTGCTCGGCGGGCCTAAACTGCCGGATTACAAGCCATGAGGACCGCGAAATCGATGACCCTCCCCGCCGTCCTGAAGCGCGCCATTCCGCTGGCGCTGGTGCTCTCCCTGCCGGGCTGTGTCAGCCTCGGCGGCGGCAAGGCACCCGATACGCTGGTCACGCTCACCGCCGCCGCCAGCACCCCTGCCGGCAGCGCGCTCAGCGGCAAGTCCGATGGCGCGCTGATCGTGCTCGATCCGGAAACCGACCGCCGACTCAGCGTCCAGCGCATCGCGGTGCGGCTCGATCCGGCCAACGTTGCCTATCTGCAAAAGGCGCTGTGGGTTGAACGTCCCGCGCGGCTGATGCGCAGCCTGCTGGCCGAAACGATTCGCGCCAAAGGCCAGCGGATCGTGTTCGAAGATGCCGATGCCACCGCTACTGGCAGCACCCGTCTGGCCGGGCGTCTGCTCGATATCGGCTATGATGCCGGCGCCCGCGCGGTGGTGGTGCGCTATGATGCGATCCTCCAGGGTCCGGGCGGAGCGGTTTCGACCAAGCGTTTCGAAAGCCGGGTCGCCCATGTCAGCGCCGAGCCCAAAGATGTCGCCGCAGCGCTAAATGAAGCGGCCAACGACGTAGCCGGACAAGTGGCGGAGTGGGTGAACTAGACCCGGCCCCCACCGGGATTCAGGCAGAAGGGCAGTTCACGCCATCACGCCCCGTGCGAGCGCCGCAAAACGCGCTGCCGCCAGAAAATGTTCGCGCCGCCGGGCAAGCCGCGCTTCGGCTTCGGCGTCAAGGCCCCAGCGTTCGGCTTGCCAGCGCTCCTCAAGGTGTGCCGCGTCCCACAACGCGGCGGGATCGGCATTATCCTCGATCGCAGCGAGGCCGGTCATTAACGAAGCCGCCAGTCCAGCAAGATTGCGTAGTGCCGCCAGCACGAAATCGTCCTGCGCTGTCAGCACGGTTTCCAGCCGCAGCATTGTCCCCACCGGCTGGGGGCGGTGGATGATCCCGGCGATCCGCTCGAAGTGGACGTCCAGCCGCGCCTCGGCGGCGCGCAGCAGCGGCTCCCACATTTCGTCCTGCCGGCGGCGCAGCGGATCGCCCGGCTCGGCGCGGTAGCACAGGGTATCGGTCTCACCGTAAGGCAGCAATTCGCCGATCGCCGCCTCGCGGCCCGGTCCGACCACGTCAATTGCGTAATCGGCCATGTCGCGCAGGACCAGCCCGGCGGGATCGATCTCCTCGCCTTGCCGCGCCCATTCCTCGGCCAGCGCATCAGCCAGCCCCTGCGCCGGCACGATCTGCGCCCGCCCGCCAACTGAACGCAGCGGCTTGCCGTCAAGCAGCACGCGCCAGCCGCCCTCTGCTC
>CANGQZ010000248.1 GCA_947455865.1 Sphingomonadaceae bacterium | reverse complement strand
GGCCGCCGGCCGGGTTCCGGTGATCGCCGGCTGCGGCAGCAACGATACGATGAATGCGCTGCTTCATATGACCTTCTCGAAGAAGTGCGGCGCCACGGCCGCGCTGTGCGTCGCGCCCTATTACAACCGCCCCAGCCAGGCCGGGCTGCTGGCGCACTTCTCCTACCTTGCCGAGCACAGCGATCTGCCGATCGTGCTGTACAACGTGCCCGCCCGCACCGTCACCGATATCAAGCCGGAAACCGTCTGCGAACTCGCCCGCCGCTTCCCCGGGCGGATCGTTGGGATCAAGGACGCCAGCGGCGATCTGTCGCGCGTTACCGATCACCGCATGGGCATCGGCCCGGCGTTCTGCCAGCTTTCGGGCGACGACGAACTGGCGCTGCCGTTCAACGCCGCCGGCGGGGTCGGCTGCATCTCGGTCACCGCCAATGTCGCGCCCAAGCTCTGCGCCGAATTCCAGGCAGCCTGCGCCGCCAACGATCTCGCCCTCGCGCGCGAACTGAATGACCGGCTCTATCCGCTGCACTACGCGATGTTCGAGGATGCTTCGCCCGGCCCGGTCAAGTACGCGATGAGCCGGGTGCTCGATTACATCCACGACGAACTGCGCCTGCCGCTGGTCCCCTGCAACGTAGCCGCCCGTAAGGCAGTGGATGCTGCCCTGGTTCACGCCGGGCTGCTTTAAGAAATTCTCCCTGTCGCTCCGGCGACGGGAAGGGGGCCACCCCTGCTCAGCCTGAACTTGTCGAAGCAGGCGGGTGGTGCAGGGGCAAGATCAGCCCATCACGCCAGATCGAACGTCGCCACCCCGCGCACCGGCCGCTTGCGGTTCTTCCACCGCGGTGACGCGAACGAGCGCTCGACATCGCGCTTGCCCGCCGCCCAGTGCCCATCGATCGTGCTGCGAGAGAATTCGTAGTCCTTGGACAGGCTCTCGTAGCTTTCCGGGCGGTTGATCAGGTGCAGGATGGTCACTCCGCCGTCGTTGCCTTCGCCCGAAAGTTGGCGCGCGTCGGGATCGTCGCGCAGTTCCACGGGCAGTTTCGCCACCAGCCGCGCCGCTGCCGCCTCGATCTGCTCGATCCGCTTGTTCATGTCGGTGTTGAGCCGGGTTCGGCTTGAATAGCGGATGTCCTTCTCACGCTGCGCTGCCTCGGCCAGCGTGGTCGGCATCGGCCCGCGCGCGCTGAACAGGTCCACCTGGAACACCTCCAGCGGCTCGCACCCCCGCTCGTCGAGCACATATTGCAGCGGGGTGTTGGAAACGAGCCCCCCATCCCACCACGGCTCGCCGTCGATGATCACCGGCGGGAACCCCGGCGGCAGCGCGCCGCTCGCCATGATGTGCTCGGGCTCGATCAACCGCTCGCGGTTGTCGAAATAGGCGAAGTTGCCGGTCAGCACGTTGACCGCGCCGACGCTGAACCGGGCCGGCCCGTTGTTGAGCAGCTCGAAGTCGACCAGCTCAAGCAGCGTCTCGCGCAGCGGTGCGGTGTCGTACAGGCTGATTGCCTCCGGCGAGCCAGGGATCGCCAGCCAAGGCGGGGTCAGCCGCGGGGCGAAGAAGCCGGGGATGCCGGTCACGGCGATCAGCCCTGCCGCCGCCTCGTTGAACAGGCGCCGGCCCCAGCCTTCGGCGAACGGTGTCGGCATCGGCACACGGGATGAGGCGCGGTCCCAAAATGCATGCAGCCGCGCCACCCTCTGTTCGGGCGGGTTGCCGGCGATCAACGCGGCGTTTATCGCGCCGATCGAGATTCCGGCGATCCAGCCCGGCTGCTTGCCCGCCACCGCCAGTGCCTCGAACACGCCCGCCTGATAGGCCCCCAGCGCACCGCCGCCTTGCAACACAAGCACGCATTGTTCGTCCGGTTGGCTTGCCATGTGCGACTTTCCGTGCGCCTGAGTTTGTGCGCTGCAGCACGCCTATAGCATTTGCTGCGTGCCGCATGCTTTCCTTTCGCGCCGCTCGTCCCTACATGCAGTTCCCCCATGGCCCGCCCCAAACCTCTCGCCTTCGAAAAAGCCAATACCGTCGCCGAAAACCGACGCGCGCGGTTCGATTATTACATCGACGAGGTGTTCGAGGCCGGGATCGCGCTCACCGGCACTGAGGTCAAAAGCCTGCGCTTCGGCGAAGGCTCGATCGCCGAATCCTACGCCGAGGTGAAGGACGGACAGGTCTGGCTGATCAATTCCAACGTTCCCGAATTCAGCCACGGCAACCGCTTCAATCACGAACCCAAGCGGCCGCGCAAGCTGCTGCTTCACGAACGCGAGATCAACCGGCTGACCGGCGCGGTCGAGCGCAAGGGGATGACGCTGGTTCCGCTCTCGGTCTATTTCAACGGCCGCGGCCGCGCCAAAGTCGAACTCGCGCTGGCCAAAGGCAAGAACGCCGCCGATAAGCGCCAGACCACCAAAGAGCGGGAGTGGAAGCGCGAGCAGGGCCGCCTGCTGCGTGAACATGGCTGAACTGGCTTCGGGCCATCGCACGGGTGCGACCCTTCATCGCGTGGAAAGGGATCATGCGGCAGGAAGCGATTCCGCTGTGGCCGCAAAAACGCTAGGCTGCGCGGCGACAGGAAAAGCATGATCGCACGTTTCTCCACTTGGGCGCTCAAGAGCATGCCCACGCGCGACCAGATGGCCCAAAGCCGCTGGACCCGCCCATTTGCGCACCGCGTGCTCGCCAGCGAATTGTGGCGCTTCACCCGCCGCTCGGTCCCGCGCGGTGTGGCGCTGGGGGTGCTGGTGGGGATCGCCATTCCCTTCGCGCAGATCCTGATTGCCGCCTTTCTCAGCCTCTCGATCCGCGCCAATGTCCCGGTTGCAGCGCTCACCACCTTCATCACCAACCCGCTCACCACCCCGCTGATCTGGGCGTTCTGCTACAAGGTGGGCGATTGGCTGCTGCGGTTTGACGGCATGTTCCACGCCGGCCCGGTCGATCGGCTGTTGCAGGTGGGCGATACGTGGCAATTCATCCAGTGGCTTACGGCCGAGGGCAAAGTGCTCGCGCTCGGCCTTGTGGTGGTGGCGGTGGCAGCCTCTGCGATCAGCTATATCGTCACCGGCATCGCCTGGGCCGCATGGGTGCGGGCCAAGCGCCGGCGCCACCTTGCCGCCCGCCGCGCCGCTGCCGCCGGGCCGGCGGCATGATCGCGCGCCTCGGCGATCGCCTCCGCCGTCATGTTCCCACCCGCGAAAGCCTTGCTGCAAATCGCTGGGTCAAGCCGTTCGCGCACCACAT
>CANGQZ010000247.1 GCA_947455865.1 Sphingomonadaceae bacterium | reverse complement strand
GCCGCGACGGCTCGATCGACCTGACCGGGGCTGGCGGCAACGTCTCGCTGATCAACACCACGCGTTATGCCTCGGCCAACCTCACCGATTTCCAGACCGGCAACGAAGCGCGCGGCGGGTTCGGGGTGGGCGGCATCAACCAGTCGGTGCAGTTCACACCCTATTCCATTGATGCGACCTCGGTAACTCCGGCATTGGTGCCCGATGCTCCGCAGTCGGTGGTCAGCTTCGAAACGGCCTCGATCAAGGGCTTCGGTTTCGCCGGCGGCGGCACTTTTACGCTGGTCGCCCCCGATATCGCGATGGGCGGAGCATCGGCTGAAGGCGGCGCAGGGGCTCGGATCGGGCTCGATTTCCTGCAGAAGACAGGGTTCGGGACACTTGACCTTACCGCGAATAAATCGCGGTTTGTCCAAGGGCTGTTCTCCAACGGATCGACCGGGACTTCGGCCTTCCTCGACACCGAACGCTTTGTCGTCGGCAATGGCGAGACGCTCGATCTCACGCAGACCGTGCTGCCCTCGCTGCTCGATGTTACGCAGATCGCCAGCCTTGCCTCGCTGCAAACCGGAGCTGATATCACGTCAGTGCTGACGCCGACTGTCCCGGTCGCAGCATGGGACCGCTTCGCTGCCAATCTCAAGCTGGGCGGAATCTCCGAACTCGATGTCGCCGCCGGCGGCCAAATCGTCGGTGCGGCCGAAGCTGCGATCACCGTGCCGCGGCTTTACAACGCCGGGACGATCCGGATTGCCGGCGGTTCGATCACGCAAATCGACACGATGGAGGCCTTGTTCTCGGCCAAGCGCACCATGGGCGTGCGCGATGTGGCGCTTGGCGGCGGCGGACTGTCCGATGTTCTGGGCGGCGGCGTAGCCGGCCAGACCTCCGGTTTCGATGAAGGCGCGCTGACCAAGGCCGATGTGTTCCGCGATTCGGCCAACACCCAGCGGCTGACCAACGGTGAACTGTTCAGTCTTGTCGTCTCGGGCGCCAACCGCAGCTTCGATGTCAATCTGGTGTTCACCGGCCAGGTCGCGCTCAATGAGGGCATCCATCTCACTGCCGGCAGTGTGACCGATCTTTCGGGCATCGCGCTTTACAACCCGCGCGCACCGTTCCTCGCCACCGGCCAGTTGCAGCGCGCCGGCCGTGTAGTTGCGGGCGGCTCAATCGCCACCTCGCGCTTCGGCACTGCCCAACTTGCCAGTGGATACGTCTCGCCGATCGATCCGAGCAGCAAGATCGTCGCCGAAGCCGGTTCGCAAATCAACATCAGTGGTGCCAGCGGCGTGTTCGACGAACGCCTGTCGAGCGGCAGTTTCTCCTCGGTTACCGAGTGGAGCGATGCCGGCAAGCTGACGGTCGGCAATGGTGCGTTGCTTGCAGGCGCAACCGTCCGCGCCATTGGCGGCGATGACGGTGATAGCGACACAAGCCAGACCAAGGCCACTGGCGGCGTGCTGGATTGGTTCGCACCGATCATCAGCCAGAACGGGGCACAAGCCGATCTTTCCGGCTCATGGCTCTCGGCAAACCAGCTGATGGCTTCCGGCTTCGATACAATGGTCGCCCGTGACGGCTTCACCACTGTGGGCGCAGTCAATCTCACGCTGAACAAGGCGCTGATTGCCACGACGACCAACGTGGCCGGGCTGCGCACGACCGACAACCTTGCGCTGACTGCGGCCGAAGGCTCGACGGCCCGCATCGAGGCGGGCTATATCGCTCTGCAAAGCAGCAACAAGAACATCGGCAACGTCGGACGCACCGGAGGGGCCGGCTCGCTGACGCTAGTGGCCGACGCGATCGACGTGGTCGGTGCGGTCTCGCTCAATGTGTCCGCGTCGACAGACGGAGCGGTGCGCGGCAATGCTACGCTTCAAACCACCGGTGCGATCCGCCTGATCGGCACGCAGGGGCTGCCCGATCAGGCGAGCGGTCTGTTCCAGCCCGGTCTGTCCGGCCAGCTCGCCAGCAACGGCGATCTCGTGCTGAGCGCAGCGCAAGTCTACGCGACCACCGGCACCGGCGATCTGCAGGCGCTGCTTGAAGCACGCCGCGCCGGCAACACCGCATACCAGCCCGATCCGTTCGTGATCGCTTCGGTCAACACCAATGGTCTTGTCCAGATCAACGCAGTCGGCACCACGCCGGATGTGCCTTACTCGGCGGGTACCTACCTTGCGATCCGCGGCGCACATATCGAGCAGAACGGAGTGCTGCGCGCCCCACTTGGCCTGCTTGATATCGGCAGCAACGATGCGACGACCCTCAGCGGGGTGACGCAGGCGCCGGCAACGCAGACAGTGGTATTCGGACCGAACAGCATCACCTCGGTCTCGGCCCGCACGACGGCCACCGGCACCGATGCGATCAAGATCCCTTACGGGACCACCACTGACCTGATCGAATACTTCTTCAGCCCCGGGACCAACTCGGTGCTATCGACGATGCCGGTCGGCGAACTGCGCGTCGGCGGTGCAGACATCGAAGTCCAGAGCGCGACCGCCGGTGCGGTTCGGGTCGACGCGCGGGGCGGCGGCGATGTGTTCGCTTACGAGTTTATCTCGGGCACTGGCGGTTCGCGCGATGTGCTGGACCGCTTCAATGCCGATATCTTCTCGGGCAACAATGGCCTTCAGTATGCCGATGGTCGTCAGGTCTATGCGCTGGTGCCCAACACTCCGGCGACCGTGGCGTTACTTGATCCGATCTATTCGGCTGACTATTCGGGCGGCGGCGTAGACCTCTATGGACTCAATGCCGGTCTCTCGGTCAAGCTCGATGCCGCGCCCGGCATTGCTGCCGGCGAATACTTGTTGTTGCCGGCGCACTACGCATTGCTCCCCGGCGGAATGCGGATTGTCGAGAATGTTGGAGCGGCCGCTCCTTACATCGACAATGCAACGACCTTGCTTGATGGAAGCGTGATCGTTGGCGGGGTTTATACCACCGCCGGGACTGGGCTGGAGCAAAGCCAGCGCCGTTCGTTCACCGTCCAGAGCCAGACGGTCTTCAAGAAGTACTCGAACATCCAGACCACTTTGGCGTCGAGTGCGGTCACCACGACCGCGCAGAAAGACAACAAGCTGCTGCCGCAGCTGTCGCGCGATGCTGCGCGGGTGGTGTTCGATCCCCTGACCTCACTGAAGGTTGCGGGGGCCTTTGCGACCGCTGCGGCGACTGGCGGGGCCGGGGCGCAGTTCGATATCGGCGGGTCCAAGATCCGCATCGCTGCAGCTGGCGCCACCGCCGATTCCGCGACGTCCGATTACG
>CANGQZ010000246.1 GCA_947455865.1 Sphingomonadaceae bacterium | reverse complement strand
GGGCGTGACCATCCGGGCGATGTCGCGCAAGGGAGCGCCGGCGGGGGCTGCGCCCGGCGTGCAGTGGGTCCAGGGCGACATGATGGATCTGGCCTCGCTCGACCGGGCGCTGGCCGGCGTGGACGTGGTGGTCAGTTCCGCCAACGGCTACATGAAGGAAAGCATCGACGTCGATTTTGCCGGCAACCGCAACCTGATCGATGCGGCGGCGCGGGCCAAGGTTGCCCGGTTCGTGTTCCTGAGCATCGTTGCCTGCGAGCTGGCCGAGGCGGTGCCGCATTTCCACGCCAAGAAAGTGGCGGAGGACATGATCAAGGCTGCAGGGCTGACTTACGTGTTCGTCCGCGCGCCGGCCTTTCTGGACCAGAGCGACGATTACATCGCCAAGGCGGTGACGGGCGGCAAGTTCTATGCGGTGGGGGACGCGGCCACGCGCTGGTCCTATGTCCTGACCGACGATCTTGCCGCCAACCTTGCCGATGCGGCCGCCTTTGCCGGAAGCGGGATCGACAACCAGACGATCGACATCGGCTGGCGCGACGGGCCGATGAGCCAGGGTGAGATCGCCGCGATCGTGACCGAACTGACCGGACGGTCGCTCAAGACCTGGGTGGTGCCATGGCTGGTGTTCCGCCTGATGGTGCGGCCGGTGCGTCTGTTTTCCGAGCTTGGCTATGATCTGATGCGGATGTTCCTGTTCTTCCGGCAGGGTCGGTTCGTGTCCGACATCGCCCAACAGGAACGCTTTTTCGGCCCGGCCCCCACCGCCCGCGACGCGATTGGCCGGTGGGCAAAGGCGAATGGTCTGATCTGAACGATCACATTTCTGACAGGAGCGAACTGGCGATGTATCCTCTTGAGGACGGGGCCTTTGCCCCCATCAACCACTGGTACGTTGCGGCATGGACCTCGGAGATCAGCCGGACGCCGCTGGAGCGCGTGATCCTGGATCACCCGGTGGTGCTGTACCGCAAGGAGGACGGCGGGTTCGCCGCGCTCGCCGGGTTCTGCCCGCACCGCGGCTTCCCCCTCGCCAAGGGGGCCCTGATCGGGGACGATATCGAATGTCCCTATCACGGGCTGCGGTTCGCCCCCGACGGCGCCTGCACGCTGGTTCCCTCGCAGGACACCGTCCCCGCGGCCTGCCGCCTGCGGTCATACCCGGTGGCGGAACGCTGGCAGTGGCTGTGGATCTGGGTGGGCGATCCGGCACTGGCCGACGAAGCGCTGATCCCCGACCATTTGGCGGCCAGACTGACCGACCCCGAGTATCGCAGCGCCGGCGGCAACTATTACGAGGTGCCGGGCCGATATATGCTGATGCATGACAATCTGCTCGATCTCAATCACGTGCCGTTCCTGCACCGGAACACCTTCGGCGGCGATGGCGGCGGGGCGATCCAGTTGCCCGAAGTGACCGCGGGCGATGGCCATGTGATCTGCACGTTCACGCAGCCCAACATCGAATGTCCGCCGTTTCTGTGTGCCCTGCTCGGCTATTCCGGGCCGGTTTCGCGCAAATACACCAGCTATTTCCACGCGCCTTGCCTGCACGTGATCCTCGATTCGATCGAGAAGCTCGATCCCGCCACCGGGCAGACCGCGCCGCTGGGCAATCTGCTGCACATTCACGCGGTGACGCCGGCGACGCATGACACGGCGCATTACTTCCAGGGCGAAGGGCAGAATTTCTCGCATTCCGAGCCCTGTCTGTCGGAGGCGTTCCGATCCAGCGAAATGGTTCGCGCCGCGCTGGACGAGGACATGTCGGCGACGCGGCTGATCGAACGCAGCATCAAGGTTCATCAGGGCCGGCTGCCCGAAATCCTGCTGAAGGCAGACAAGGCGGCGGTTCTGGGCCGGCGGATCATTCAGGCGATGATCGATGCCGAAGCGGAGCAGGCGTGACAGATAATCAAGGGGCATTTTCAACATAAATATAAACAATTTTCGCGCCGCGCCGGCACTTCCTAAGCCCGGCTGACAATTGGCGAAACGATCGCTCTCAAGACGATCGGTGGAGGGACCTGAGATGAAGCTTGTTGCACTTGGCGGCGCCTGCATTGCGGCGCTGGCGGTTTCGCTTACCCAGCCCGCGCTGGCCCAATCTGCCCCCCAGTCGCCTGCCGCGGACAACGCGGCCGATAGCGGCATTGCCGACATTGTCGTGACCGCACAGAAGCGCGAAGAGCGGATGCAGAACGTGCCGGTTGCCGTTACTGCGTTTTCATCGGACTCGCTGCTGTCCAAGGGCGTGGTGTCGCTGACCGATCTCGGCACGGTGACGCCGGGCCTGGTCTTCCCGACCGTGGGTATCGGCGGCTCGCCGCGCCTGCGCGGGGTGGGCACCCAGATTTCGGCGGGCGGCAACGAGAACTCGGTCGCGACATATGTCGACGGGGTCTACTTCCCCTCTGCCGGGGCCAACGTGATGGCGTTCAACAGCGTCTCGCAGGTGGCCGTGCTGAAAGGGCCGCAGGGCACGCTGTTCGGGCGCAACGCCACCGGCGGCCTGCTCCAGATCACCACCCGCGATCCGGGCCAGACCTTCACCGGCAACGCCGAAGTCGGCTATGGCAACCGCAACACCTTCACCGGCAATGCCTATATCGGCGGACCGCTGGGCAGCGGGCTCGCCGCCGATATCGCGGTCGACTACAAGAACCGCGAGGACGGCTTCGGCGTGAACCTGTACAACGGGCAGAAGGTCGGCACGCTGGAATCGTTCTCGGTCCGCAGCAAGTGGAAGGCGCAATTGGGCGATGCCACGACCGCGACCCTGATCGGCGACTACAGCCGGCTGAAGGGCGCGTTCCCGGCCTATCGCCCGGTGCCGGATGAGCTGCCGCTGACCGGACAGCCGTTTGCGGGCAACAAGTTCGACGTCAATTCCGACGTCCAGCCGATGAGCGACAACGAGGAGTACGGTGTCAGCCTGAACATCCAGCACGAATTTGCACAGATGAAGCTGGTCAGCATTTCGGCATACCGGCACGGCGAGTGGAAGTTCGACTTCGATAGCGAATCCCTCCCCCTGCCGATCCTGAGCGCCAACGGCGCGGTGCCCGACAAGATGTTCAGCCAGGAACTGCAGCTGGTTTCGACCGGCGGCGGCCGGCTCGACTGGGCGCTGGGGCTCTATTACTTCAACCGCAAGAGCGGGTTCATCCCGGCCCATCTGGTCGCGCCGTTCCTTGGCTTCCTGCAGGACTTTTCCACCTACCAGAACACCGAATCCTTCGCCGGATACGGCCAGGCGACCTATCGGATCAGCGATGCCACCGCGATCACCGCGGGGCTGCGGC
>CANGQZ010000245.1 GCA_947455865.1 Sphingomonadaceae bacterium | reverse complement strand
GTCCAGTCGATCTTTCGCCGCACGGTGCCGCTGATCACTCCGGCGGCGGTGCTCGATCATACCCGCAAGCTGTTCGCCGGAAACGTCACCCGCGGGGTGCTTGTGACCCCCAAGGCCGGTGAGGGCAGCGAAGCTGCGGTCCGCGCGGCGCTGGCCGCCCCGGTGGCTGCCGATGGCAAGGCGCGGCTCGCCGCCAAGGCTGTCTCGTTCGATCAACTCCCGCCGCTTGGCGCCCCCGGCACGGTTACCGCGCAGGTCCAGACCGGACTGCCCGGGATCGACCAGGTCGAATTCGCCAACGGGGTCAAGGCGCTGATCTGGCCGAGTACCGATGAGCCCGGCCGGGTCACTGTCAAGGTCCGCTTCGGCGCCGGCTACCGCGCGTTCACTTCGGGCGATGCGCCGTATATCGCACTCGGCGATATGGCGCTGGTCGGCTCGGGGGTCGGCCCGCTTGGGCAGGAAGAACTCGACCGGATTTCGACCGGGCGCAAGATGGGCTTCGATTTCAAGATCGATGATGCCGACTTCACCTTCTCGGCCGATACCCGTCAGGCCGATCTGGCCGACCAGCTTTATCTGTTCGCAGCCAAGCTGGCTCAGCCGCGCTGGGATGCTGCACCGCTGCTGCGCGCCAAGGCCGCCGCGCGCCTGCAATACGATGGCTATGCCAGCTCGCCGCAGGGCGTGCTTCAGCGCGATCTCAAGTATCTCCAGCACGGCTCCGATCCGCGCTACCGCACACCGACGCCTCAGGAACTCGATGCGGTCACCGCACTGGGCTTCCGTCAGGTGTGGGAGCCACTGCTGACCACCGGGCCGATCGAGGTACAGGTATTCGGCGATATTGACCGGACCAAAACAGTCGAAGCCCTCGCGCGCACGTTTGGCGCTCTCGCCCCACGTCCGCCGCTCCCGGCAACGACCGCCCCGGCGACCGCGGCGGTGCCCGCCGGCGGCGGTGCGCCCACCGTCATCGCTCATCATGGCGATGCCAATCAGGCCGCAGCGCTGGTTTCCTGGCCGACCGGCGGCGGGATGGCCGGGGTGCGCCTTTCGCGCAAGCTTGAGATCCTGACTGATCTGTTCACCAACCGCCTGCTTGACCGCATGCGCGAGAAGCTGGGGGCAAGTTATGCCCCGCAAGTCGTGTCGAGCTGGCCGGTCGATCTCGATAGCGGCGGTTCGATCACTGCGCTGGCCCAGCTCCAGCCGCAGGATGTGCCGACCTTCTTCGCCACGGCGGACGAGATCGCCGCCGATCTGATCGCTAATCCGCCTTCGGCCGACGAGCTTGGCCGGGTCACCGAACCGCTCCGCCAGCAGATCACCCGCGCTGCCACTGGCACCGCATTCTTCATGTATCAGCTGGAAGGGGCAACCGCCGATCCCAGCCGCTTTGCCGCGATCCGCACGATCTTGCCCGATTACACGATGACCACCCCGGCCGAGATGCAGGCCCTCGCCGCCCGCTATCTGGTGCGCGACAAGTCATGGCGGGTGGCGATCGTACCCAAGGGTGCGGCGGTGGCCGGGGCTTCGGCGGGCGGGGTGCCGGTCAGTCGCTGACACCGATCACACTCCCCGGAAATCCCGATTTTGCAATCGCCCCCATCAACGGCTATGGCGCGCCCTCGCTGAGGAGCAGACAAGTGGCGACGAACTGGAATCCCGATAGCTGGAAGTCTTTCGAGGCAAAGCATCTGCCGGTTTATGGCGATGCGGCCAAGTTGGCTGCGGCCGAAGAAACGCTGGCGAATTTCCCGCCGCTGGTCTTCGCCGGCGAAGCGCGCGCGCTGAAGGCCGATCTGGCCGAAGTAGCAGCGGGCAAAGGTTTCCTGCTGCAGGGCGGGGACTGTGCCGAGAGCTTCGCCGAGTTCCACGCCAACAACATCCGCGATACCTTCCGGGTTCTGCTGCAGATGGCGGTGGCACTGACGTTCGCCAGCAAGCAGCCGGTGGTCAAGGTCGGGCGCATGGCCGGCCAGTTCGCCAAGCCGCGCTCCTCGCCGGTCGAAACGATCGGCGGGGTCGAACTGCCGAGTTATCTGGGCGACAACATTAACGGGATCGAGTTCACCCCGGAATCGCGCATCCCCGATCCGGACCGGATGATCCGCTCCTACAGCCAGGCTGCGGCCACGCTTAACCTGCTGCGAGCGTTCGCCACTGGCGGCTATGCCAATCTGCGGCAGGTTCACCAGTGGACGCTCGATTTCATGGGCCGCAGCCCGTGGGCGCAGAAGTTTGCCGAAACCGCTGACCGCATCGGCGAGGCACTCGATTTCATGGCGGCCTGCGGGGTCGATCCTGAAACCGTGCCGCAACTGCAGGGCACCAGCTTTTACACCAGCCACGAAGCGCTGCTGCTGCCGTACGAGCAGGCGCTGACCCGGCGCGATTCGCTCACTGGCGACTGGTACGATTGCTCGGCGCACATGCTGTGGATCGGCGACCGGACCCGCTTTGAAGGCTCGGCCCATGTCGAGTTCCTGCGCGGCGTCGGCAATCCGCTCGGGCTCAAGTGCGGACCCAGCCTTGCCCCCGATGTGCTGCTCCGGCTGCTTGATACGCTCAACCCGGGGCGCGAGTCCGGGCGGATGACGCTGATCACCCGCTTCGGGCATGACAAGGTCGAAGCCGGCCTGCCGCCGCTGGTTCGCGCCGTCCAGCGCGAAGGGCATCCGGTGGTGTGGTCGTGCGATCCGATGCACGGCAACGTGATCAAGGCCGATAACGGCTACAAGACCCGCCCGTTCGACCGGATCCTGACCGAGGTGAAGGGCTTCTTCGCGGTCCACCGGGCGGAGGGTACTCACGCCGGCGGCATCCATATCGAGATGACCGGCCGCGATGTGACCGAATGCACCGGTGGCGCAGTGGCGATCACCCAGGAGGGCCTGGCAGACCGCTACCACACCCACTGTGATCCCCGGCTCAACGCCGCGCAGTCGCTCGAACTGGCGTTCCTGCTGGCTGAGGAACTCAACCTCGAAGCGAGCGACCGCGCCCGCCACGCGGCCTGACGCCAATTTCCCCTCCCCGTAGCGGGAGGGGGCTTGGCGCAGGGCTAAATGCTGCGCCCGCGGAACAGCTGCACCAGCCCGACCACGATAGCGGCGATCAGCACCAGATGGATCACCGCGCCGGTGACCTTGAACACAACCACCCCTAGCAGCCATAGCACCAGCAGGATCAGGGCAATGGTCATCAGCATGGGGTATGGTCCTTTCGAGGGGCGCTGCTCGCTGCCGCTGACCTGCCCCCCGTTGGTCCCGCGATCATAACGAGAGTCCACCGGTTTGATATTCGTGCTGCGCCACCGGCACAAGCGCGCCGGGTGGGACGCTTCCATCTTG
>CANGQZ010000244.1 GCA_947455865.1 Sphingomonadaceae bacterium | reverse complement strand
ATGGACGAAGGTTCCATCATCATCCAGCTGGCAAAGCTGCCATCGATCACGCTGGAGCGTTCCTCGGCCGTGGACCGGGCGGTACAGGCGGCCATCCTTGCCAACGTGCCGGAAGTCGGCGAGGCCATCGCGCGCACCGGCAGCGACGAGATTGGCCTGGATCCGATGGGGTTGGGCGAGACGGATCTTTTCCTGATCCTGAAACCCCGCGCCGAATGGCGTACTGGCAGCAAGGACGACATTGTCGAGGCACTCCGTGTCGTGATGAAGGATTTTCCGGGGGTTGCCTATACCTTCACCCAGCCGATCGAGATGCGTACATCGGAAATGTTGACGGGCAGCCGGGGAGACCTGGCCATAAAGGTCTTTGGCCCCGATCTTGCGGAACTGGGCCGCATTTCGGAAAGCATACGTTCCACGGTGCAGAAGGTGCAGGGCGCTTCGGAAGTCTTCACCGTTGCCGATGATTCCGTCCGCTATCTGCAAACCGATATAGACCGCATGGCAGCCGGCACAGCCGGTATTTCCATTCAGTCCCTGCAGGAAGAAATGCGCGCCCGGCTGGAAGGTCTGGGCGCCGGCGTCGTCATCGATACCACCCGCCGCATCCCCATCGTCATTCGCGGCGATGAGGACCTGCACAATCGTCCCGAATTGTTCGGCGACATCGGCGTTGCGACGGATTCGGGCGAACTGGTCCATATTGCCGACGTCGCCCGCATCAGCCAGCCGGAAGGTCCGGTGCGAATCCAGCGCGAGAACGCATCACGCTTTGCCACGATCCAGGCCAATGTTTCCGGGCGCGACCTGGTGAGCTTCGTCGAGGCCGCCCAGGCGGCTGTGGCACAGAAAATCAAGTTGCCCACCGGCTACCGGCTGGAATGGAGCGGCCAGTTCCAGAACCAGCAAAGGGCGGCGCAACGCCTTATGATCGTGGTGCCGCTGGCCCTGGGCCTTATTTTCCTGGTCCTGTTTGCAACTCTGGGCTCGGTACGACAATCGCTGCTGATCCTTGCCAACATTCCGCTGGCCCTGATCGGCGGCATGCTGCTGCTGTGGTTGTCGGGTGAATATCTGTCCGTGCCCGCCTCCGTCGGTTTCATCGCGCTGCTGGGCATAGCCGTGCTCAACGGTCTGGTCCTGATTGTCTATTTCAACCAGCTAATCGCCCAGGGGCTTGCGATGCGCGATGTGGTGTTCGACGGCTGTCGCCGCCGTCTGCGCCCGGTCCTGATGACAGCCAGTATCGCAGCGCTGGGTCTGGTGCCGCTGTTGTTCGCGACGGGGCCGGGATCGGAAATTCAAAGGCCTCTCGCCATCGTGGTGATCGGCGGATTGATCAGTTCGACGATTCTCACCCTCTTCCTGCTGCCGATCCTGTTTGAACGCTTTGGCGTACCCGCCGCGAGGAAAACGCCATGAGCCATGTCCGATTGACCTTGTCCTGTCCGGTGGCCCTGGCGGAACAGGTGATTGAGTTTCTTCTCGATCATGAAACCATGATCGGGGGGTTCACCACATTGTCGGCGCAGGGCCATGGGCGTGACTTTGCCAGTGCCACATTGCGCGAGCAGGTTCGCGGTCGCGTTCAGTCGACTCTTCTGATGACAATCCTGCCTGCGGAAAATGTGGCGCTGCTATTGAAGGAATTGCGCAGCCATTTTCGTGCGCCGCACATGTTCTACTGGACCGAACCGGTCCACGACTTTGGAGATTTCTCATGAAACCTGTCCTGGCGCTGCTCCAGGCTGTTGTCCTGCTCTTCTCCCAGGCTGCGACGGCGCAGCCCGCGAGCAAGCCCGCGCATGCCGACATCGTACTGCTGCCCAGTCTGGCTTTCATGCCGTCGCACGACGCCATCGACCGGCTTATGGCCGATGAGCCTGGTGTTCTGCATGCCCGCGCGCTGCTGCAATCGGCACAGGCCCAGGCCCGTGCTCGCAATGCCGGCCCCCACGAATTCACCCTGCATGGCGAGTATGTCACGCGCGCTACCAACCTGGAGGGCCGGCTGGATGAATGGACCGCCGGCGTCAGTCGCGGCTTTCGCCTGCCGGGAAAAGCCGACGCAGACGAAAAAATTGGCGCCTTCGGCATTGCCGCCGCGGAGAACGGCTTTGGCGATGCGCGCCACCAGGCCGCGACCCTGCTCAAGACCCTGTGGCTCGAATGGGTGATTGCGGAGGCGACCGCGGCGCTCGCTGTCAGGGAGGTTGACGGCTATGAGAAACAGTTGAAGGCGACCGAGCGCGGCCGGCAGCTGGGCCAGACCGCGTCGCTGCAGGTGGAACAGGTTCAGGCATCTCTGTCCCTGGCGCAGGCGCAGTCCGCCCAGGCGCTGCAGGCAAAACTGGACGCCAGAATGACACTGCAACGCACGTTTCCATCGCTGGTGCTGCCGGCGGCGCCTGCGATGCCCGAACCCGTTGCGCCACCCGGCGACTGGGACGAATGGCGTGCCGCAGTACTGGACGACAATCACGAAGTGAAAATGGCGCGCAGCGAGGCCGATCGTCGCGAATGGCTGGCGCGCCGCGCGTCGATGGACCGGTTCGCCGACCCGACGCTGGATCTGAGAACCTTTCAGGAGCGCAGCGGCCACGAGACGGGATTTGGTATCGGTTTCTCCATGCCGATCGGCGGCGCGCTGCGCAGCGCAACCGCCGATCAGGCCTTTGCCGAGGCGTCCGCCGCCGCCATTGCCGCCCGGAAGGCCCTTCGCGACGTCGAGATCGTGGCGAACCGCGATGTCATCCTGGCCCGGGAGGGGCTTGAAGCCTGGCGCCAGAGCCAGGCAGCGGCCAAGGCAAGCGCGCAAATGATGTCGCGCATGCAGCGGGCCGTTGCGCTCGGCGATCAGGGCCTCACTGAATTGCTGATCGCCCAACGCCAGGACTTCGATGTCCGCCGCGCAGAGATGCGCGCCCGCGGGATTGCACACGGCGCAATATTGCAACTCATGATCGATGCCCATCGGATTTGGTCGCTGGGAGACGAATAGGGACGCATTTTCCCAGGTTCAATATTGCGTGCAGCTTGATCCCACGCGCCTTCAGGCCGGGCCAATCTTTTTCATCGCCGCGGCAATCTCTTTATCTAGCGTGGCGGCGGGCAAATCGCCGCTTCAGATAGGGAAATCCGAAAAGAGCCAGGTTGCCGCGAAGAAATGCATCATGGGGCTAATGCCCTTCGTGGAGGTCGCCGGTTCCCGGGTCAATCGCCGTAACGGGCAATCCCGCTTTCTTCCAGGCCTGAAGTCCGCCGGCCAGGTGCCCAGCGAAGTCCACTCCGGCATCGGCGCATATCGCCATCGCCTTGGCCGAGCGCATGCCAGAGCCGCACTGAAACACGATCTTGCGTTCGCCGGGATCGGGCAGGGCCTTGGGATCAAAGCTGGAGAGTGGAAACAACAGGGCGCCGTGGATGTGT
>CANGQZ010000243.1 GCA_947455865.1 Sphingomonadaceae bacterium | reverse complement strand
CAAAACGACCCCGGCGCCGGCGATGAGCGCGGTGGTCGATACCGATCCGACTCACGATCCTGATGATGTGCTTTACCTCGATCTTTCGACCGGCGGGCGGGTTGGCATCCGGTTGATGCCGAAATGGGCTCCGAACCACGTCGAGCGGATCAAGACTCTGGTGAAGCAGGGCTTTTACAACGGGATCATTTTCCACCGGGTGATCGACGGCTTCATGGCGCAGACCGGCGATCCCACCGGCACCGGGCAGGGCGGCTCATCGCTTCCCGACCTGAAGGCGGAATTCAACACCGTTCCGCACTTGCGCGGTTCGGTCTCGATGGCGCGCACCGAAAATCCGGACAGCGCCAACAGCCAGTTCTTCATCGTGTTCTACCCGCGCTTCGCGCTCGACAAGAAATATACCAATTTCGGCCGGGTCATCTCAGGCATGGAAACCGTTGACGCGATTGAGCGCGGCGAGCCGCCAACCAACCCGACCAAGATCCTTCAGGCTTCGCTCGCCAGCGAGAACAAGCCGCAGAAGCTCCCGCCGCCGCCCGCTCCGCCGCCGAGCCTCACCAGCCTGACCCCGCCGCCACCGGCTGCGGCGGTGCCTGAGGCGCCCAAGGCCCCGGTCAAGCCGGTGCCCAAGGCGAAGCTCAAGCCCAAAGCCAAGGACTGACCGCGCTGCGAGCAGGCTTGTCGCCGGCACGCCAGCGGTCTAGCCGCGCGCCATGCGCGTAGACCTGTTCGATTTCGAGCTCCCCCCCGAACGCATCGCGCTGCGCCCCGCGCACCCGCGCGATGCTGCGCGGCTGCTGCTCGTCAAGCCGGATGGCTCGCTGGCCGATCACATCGTGCGCGATCTGCCAGCGCTGCTCAGCCCGGGCGATGTGCTGGTGTTCAACGATACCCGGGTGATCCCCGCGCAGCTCGAAGGTCGCCGGGAAGGCACATCACCCGGTAGCGCAGGCGCGCGGATCGGGGTGACGCTGCATAAGCGGATCGACCTCAGGCGCTGGCAGGCCTTCGTGCGCAACGGCCGGCGACTGCGGCCGGGCGAAACCATCGACTTTGTCGAAGGGGTCTCCGCGCTGGCCGAGTCGCGCCATGACGACGGCAGCTGGACCCTGCATTTCCCGGGCGACGAACCGGTCGAAATCCTGCTCGAACGGGCCGGAACAATGCCGTTGCCGCCCTATATCGCGGGCAAGCGCCAGGCCGATGCCGAAGACCACGCTGATTACCAGACGATGTTCGCCCGCGAAGACGGCGCCGTCGCCGCGCCGACAGCCGCTCTCCATTTCACCCCCGGCCTTTTACAGGCGCTGGACGAAGCCGGGATCGGCCACGCCACGCTTACCCTTCATGTCGGGGCGGGCACGTTCCTCCCGGTCAAGGCTGACGACACCGCCGATCACCAGATGCATGCCGAGTGGGGGCGCATCGACGCTGCCACCGCTGCCCGGCTCAACGCAGTGCGCGCCGCCGGCCACCGCCTGATCGCGGTCGGCACCACCTCGCTCCGCCTGCTCGAAAGCGCAGCTGACGAAAGCGGGATCATCCATCCGTTCGAGGGCGACACCGCGATCTTCATTACCCCTGGCTACGCCTTCCGGGCGATCGACGGGCTGATGACCAACTTTCACCTGCCCCGCTCGACCCTGTTCATGCTGGTCAGCGCGCTGATGGGGCGTGAACGCATGCAAGAAGCCTACGCCCACGCCATTGCCGGGGGCTATCGGTTCTATTCCTACGGGGATGCCAGCCTGTTGCTGCCATAAGGTGCTGGCGCTCCGTGTCACACAACCGTAAGCCGCCGTTCCTAGGCAGGCGCAAATCACGGATGGCGGGATAGTATGACGACTGACGAAGTTCGGCCTCGCGCCGTTGCCGATTCCCCGTCGATCATTCCCTGCCGCCTGTGTGGGGCCGATGCGGCCTACAAATTCACCACCAAGCTCATCGCCAAGTACGATGTGCGCTACTTCGTCTGCAGCGGCTGCGGATCGCTCGAAACCGAACCGCCGTTCTGGCTCGATGAGGCCTATAGCCTCAATCTGGGCGATCTCGATTGCGGGTCGGCGCAGCGCAACCTCCACAATTTTGCCGCCTGCCTCGCCATCGCGCGCATCTGGGGGATCAACAGCGCGGTCGATTTCGGCGGGGGTGACGGATTGCTGACGCGGCTGCTGCGCGACCGGCATCTCGATTGCTACGTCGAGGACAAGTACGGCTCACCGACTTACGCCCAGCAGTTCAGCACGCCCCCGGAGCGCACCGACGCCATCTTCGCATTCGAGGTGCTCGAACACTTCGTCGATCCCAAGGCCGAGCTCGGCGCGTTGTTTGCCCGCAAGCCCAAGGTGCTGTTTGGCACCACTTCGCGCTTCACCGGGCAGGGGGCGGACTGGTGGTATCTCTCGCGCCGCAGCGGCCACCATGTGTTCTTCTATACCAGCGCCGCGATGCACCACATTGCCGCGAGCCATGGCTACCGGGTTATCGAAACCGGGGCGTTCTTCCTGTTCGTCGAAAGCCAAGCTACAGTGCGGCCAAGGCCAGCCTGTCGAAGATAGCGCTCAGCGGGCTGGCGCGGCGCACGGTGATGGCGGTTTGCTCGTTCATCCCGGCCACCGGGATCGGCAAGGACACTGCGCTGATCCGCGCCGGCCAGCCGCCCGAGGGACCGGCGGCCCCCTGAGCGACTTGGCCGACGTCAGTCTCAGGCGCCCTGGCCCGCCTTGTATTCCTGCTCCAGCCGGGTGATCGCCTTCAGGATCCAGATGGAAATGAGCAGCATGAAGGCGAAGAACAGCGAAAACTCGATCCAGTAGTTGAGCAGGCCGCTGCGGGAGAAGTTGCCGCCCTTGAAGAAGGGGTTGAGCACTTCGAGGATAAACATCAGCCCGACCCAGATCGAGAACCAGCACAGCCACTTCGGCAGGAGCGGCACCGCCCGCTTGTCCTGCAGGAAGCACAGGCCGATCGCCACCATCTGTAGCGTCGTCAGCGAATAGGCGAGGTCGAAGATGATCCAGCCGGTATCGAAGATGATCTGCATCGTCGCCGGATCGAGCGTATCGGCGCGGAAGGTGGCGCCGATCCAGATGCCGCAGGGAATGACGAAGATCAGGGTGGTGAACCCGGCGCCCCACAACTGGCACTGTGAAAGCACGTTGTTGTTGCGCTCGATCGTCTCCATCACTTTGGTGATGGCGAGGCCCCAGGTGAAGTAGAACACCGAGAAGGAGATCGTGACGATCATCCCCATCCGGATCTGGGTGGCGAGGGGGCGGAACTGAGCGGCGAATTCATCCGGCGTCAGATCAGCGGAAAACGGCGGAATGTTGTGGCCGAACACGCCCCAGAAAATGATCGTGATGACCAGCAGAATCGGGCCGGTCCACGCCAACGGCCGCCAATACTGGAACGGATTTTCCGGTGTCATCGCTATCCCCTCGATTTGT
>CANGQZ010000242.1 GCA_947455865.1 Sphingomonadaceae bacterium | reverse complement strand
GGCCCCGGAAACAGCAACGCCGCCATGGCTGCCCTCCGGTTCCGCTACGCTCCACCTGCAGACAGCCATGGCGCCGGAGGCAGTTCTGCACTAACAATCATCACGGTCCACTCAGTGGGGGCCGGTCAGTTAGGCGTCAGCGGCAGCGCATCGAGCCCGGCAAAGCTTGCGGGGATCATGTAGTCGGGCAGGCTTGCAGCCAGCGCCGCGCGCAAGGCGGAAGCGGTGAGCACCGCGTTCGCGGCGGGGACCAACCCACGCCACCAGTTCGCCCTCGCGCACCGCAACATGGCTTGCCGCCACATCGGGCAAGCGATGCAGCGCGGCGGTCACTTCGGCCGGCTCGATGCGGTGGCCGCGCACTTTAACTTGTCCGTCGACCCGGCCAAGGAACGTCAGTTCGCCGCTGTCGAGCCAGAAGGCGAGATCGCCGGTGCGATAGAGCCGGCCATGCTCAGGATGATCGATGAACCGCGCCGCGGTGAGCGCCGCATCGCCGCGATAGCCGCGCGCGACTTGCGCGCCGCCAATGTGGATTTCGCCCGGGGTCCCATCCGGAACCGTGGCCCCTGCGGGATCGAGCAGGTGGATCGTGGTGCCAGCGATGGCGCGGCCGATGGGAGGAAGCCCCTCACCCTCCGCCGCGACGACCCCGGACGTTGCGACGACCGTGCATTCGGTCGGCCCGTAATTGTTGACGAACGCAAAGCGCAAGCCGGCCGGCGGACGCACGGTCAGTTTGTCGGCTCCGGTCAGTAGCACCCGCAACGCCGCATCTTCAGGCCATTCGAGCCCGACCAGCGGCTCAGCCAGCGCGGTCGGCGCAAACGCGACTTCGATCCGCTGCGCCACCAGCCAATCGCGCAATTGCGCCGGATCGAGCCGCACCGCCGCATCGGGCAGGCACAGCGTGCCGCCCGCGCACAGCGTCGGCCAGACTTCCCATGCCGCGGCATCGAAGCCGAGCCCGGCAAGGTGCGAGGTGCGCGTGCCCGGGCCGACCGCAAATGCGGCGCAGTGCCAGTCGATCAGCGCAGAAAGGTTGGCGTGGGTAACTTCCACCGCCTTGGGCTCGCCGGTCGAACCGCTGGTGTAGATCACATAGGCGAGACCGTCGGCACTGGTTGCGGCTTGCGGCGGGGCCACGCCCGTCGCGGCAGGGTCGACTATCGGGGTCGTCCCGGCGATCAGCGGTGCGCGCGCCGGCTCGGCGATCACTGCTGCGCACCCAGCCCGCGCGATCAGTGCGGCAAGGCGGGCATCGGGCCAGGCCGGATCGAGCGGTAGATAGGCTGCGCCAGCGTGCCACGCGGCGAGCAGCGCGGCGATCTGCTGATGCGAACGCGGCAAGCACACGGCAACAAGTGCGCCAGAGTTAACGCCAGCGGCGGCCAATGCGCCGGCCAGTTCGCCCGCGCGGCGATCCAGTTCGCCATAGCTGAGCGAGCCGCAGGGGGCTTCAAGTGCGTTGGCAGAAGGATCGCACCCAGTAATGCGCTGCGGCGCCGGAGACCGGGCGATAGTGCTGGCGATGGGCCGGGAATGCATTCTGGTCTCCTGAGCTCGCGCCCTAGAAACCAGAGAATGGTGAGATATCGGTTAACCTTGCACCATCAGCCCGCTTTTTCGGTGAACTGCGCGGCGTAAGTCTTGCGCAATTCGGCCTTGAGCACCTTGCCCATCGCGTTGCGGGGGAATTCAGCCAGCACGTGGACTGCCTTGGGCTGCTTGAACCGGGCAAGTCGTTCCTGCGCCAGACGTTCGATCGCGCCCGCATCGAAGGCAGGATCGCTGGCCGTCACCAGCGCCACCACCGCCTCGCCGAAATCGGGGTGCGGCACGCCGATGATCGCCACATCAGACACGCCCTCGATCTCGGCAAACAGGATTTCGAGCTCGGCCGGATAGACGTTGAAGCCCCCCGAGATGATCAGGTCCTTCGAGCGCCCGGCAATCGTCACCCGCCCGTCGGGATCGCGAAAACCGGTGTCGCCGGTGATGAAGAACCCGTCTGGCCCGAACGACTCGGCAGTCGCCTCGGGGCGGCGCCAGTATCCGGCGCACAAGTTGGGCCCGCGAATTTCGATCTCGCCCACTTCGCCCGGCGGCAGTTCGCCGCGCCATTCCCCGCCGACCACGCGCAGTTCCACGCCGGGCAGCGGATAGCCGACCGTGCCGGGAATGCGCCCCGCCTGCGGATAGGGGTTGGAGGTGATCATCACCGCTTCGGTCATCCCGTAGCGCTCGAGGATGCGGTGGCCGGTGCGCTCCTCGAATGCGGCGAACACCGAAGGCAGCAGCGGCGCCGAGCCCGAGATGAACAGGCGCAGCCCGCCCGCAACCTCGCGGGTGAAATCGGCCCGGTCGAGCAGGCGGGTGTAGAATGTCGGCACGCCCATGAACACACTGACGCTGGGCAGCAGGCTCACCACTTTCGCCGCATCGAACTTGGCGATCATGCGCAGCGTCGCAGCGCTGTAGAGCCCGAGGTGCAGCGCCACGAACAGCCCGTGGGCATGGAACATGGGCAGCGCATGCAGGATCGTATCACGGTCCGAAAACTGCCATGTCTCGTACAGCGCAGCGACGTTGGAGGAGAGGTTGCGGTGCATCAGCATCGCCCCCTTGGGCCGCCCGGTGGTGCCCGAGGTGAACAGGATCGCGGCCAGATCAGTCGCCGCCACTGGCTCTACCGCGAGATCGGGGGCCAGACTGGCTGCCAGATCGGTGAGCGAGCCCGAACCATCGGGCTCGAGCGTGGCCCGCACCGGGCCCGCACCTGCCGGCGGCACTGCCGTGGCTGCGGCATGGACCAGCAGGACCGGCTCGGCATCTTCCATCAACAGCGCCACTTCGGCGGCGGTATAGGCAGCGTTGAGCGGCACGAACACCGCGCCGCTGGCCAGCACCGCCAGATAGGTGAACACGAACGCCGGCGAGTTCTCGGTCTTGACCATCACCCGGTCACCGCGCGTCACCCCCAGCTGGCGGAGCGCCGCGACATACCGGCCGACCCGCGCCGGCAGCTCACCAAAGGTGCAGACCGGCGACCCCTGCCATTCGAGCGCGACCTTGTCCGCATGGCCGGCCTGGCGGGCATAGAATAGGGCGACAAGATTATCGGGCATGGTCTCTGCAGCCTTTTTCGCGAAGCATCCTCGGGGCGGCTGCATAAGCCGCCGGGCTGGCGCGCGCAAAGCCTGCTTCTCATCTGGCGGGAGAATGCGGCGGGTGGCGGCAATTAATTTTAAGCTTGAAATAATTTGCCGGCGTGACACTATCACCGGGCCGTTGCACGATGGCTGGCGCCCGGCGCAGATTGCCGGTGGCGCCCGGGACAGGAGACTTCGACATGGCTGCAAGCGACGTTCTGGCAGGGCTTCTGGGCGGCATCGCCGCTGGCGGTATCAAGGTGGTCGATCTGACCGAAACCCTCACGCCGGAATACCCGACGATCACCCTGCCCCCCGAATTCGGCCAGGCCTCCCCCTTCGTGAAGAACCAGATCTCGCGCTATGACGAGAACGGC
>CANGQZ010000241.1 GCA_947455865.1 Sphingomonadaceae bacterium | reverse complement strand
GGTTACGCTCTGCCGCGAGCGCGAGACGGCGGCTGGCGGTGAGATCGTACGGCGCAAACCGCCCTTCGGCCTCGACCAGCACGGCGGCCACTTGCGGGCAGCGCGCCGCCTCCAGCCCGGCGCGCAGCACCCCCAGTTCATCCGGGGCATCGACCATCACCAGCCGCGCCGGATCGATCCCGAGCAGCGCCAGCCCTTCGCCGCACGGCACCGCGCCGCCGCCCGAACGTACCCGCCGGGTAAGGACGAGCGCGCCCTCGCTCGCCTGCATCCCCGCCACCAGCCCGAACGCCAGCGCCGCCGCACGATCCTCTGCCGCGGCGTGAAGTTCGTGCAGAAATCCAGCGTCAAGCGCGGGAATGCGCGCCTCGCGGGGGCTCGTACCCAAGCGGGAAAGCGTTGCGGCCATGATTCGAATCACCTTTATGTTCTTACTATGTTCCATGTTTGAGGGTCCGTCCAGCGTTCCGCGCCGGGGTGGATGCGGGATGCGGGCATTCGCCGGACGACAAAATGACAAGGCGGAAACCCCTTCCCGTCGCTCCGGACTTGAGCCGGAGCCCCGCTTGATCCCGGCGCTATGGGACGAGCGAAACGCAGGCCCGTGCCCCCACCCAACCGATCCAGCCTTGTCTTTTGCTCCAGTCTGTGACCATGGAGCGCCCCTGATCAGCGCCTGACGCATGCCACCCGGGCAGCACCGCGACTGAATCCAAATCTGACAGGACCTCCCATGGCCAATATCCGCTCCGTCAACCGGCGGCACCAGCGCGCCATCGTCACGCGTATCGCGCGCGAGAAGGCCGCAGCGGCAGCCGCGATCGCGGCACCGGCGCCGGAGGCCAAGACCAATAGCTGATTATCCGGAGAGCCCGGCGCAGCAGCGCGGCGCGAGCCCCGACGGCAAGGCCGCGCGGGTCGAGCTGGTCGATATCGCCGATATTCCCGGCGGCGGCGCGCTGCACCTGATGCGCCGGGGCAGCGATTTCTCGATCTGCTACGGCGACGAGGAACTGATGGGCAGCATGGTCCGCCATTCCGAGCAGGCGCTGGCCACGCTGACGTGCGAGCGACTGGGCAGCAGTGGCGGACGCTGGCTGATCGGCGGGCTGGGCATGGGCTTCACGCTCGGCGCGGCGCTGGCTGCACTGAACCCCGCGGCCGAAGTGGTGGTGGCCGAACTGGTGCCCAAAGTGGTCGCCTGGGCGATGGGGCCTTTGGCGCACATCATCGGCGGCTCGCTGGGCGATCCGCGCGTCTCGCTGGAAGTGGCCGACGTCCACGACGTGATCGTGCGCGCGCCGGACAGCTTTGATGCGATCCTGCTCGATGTCGACAACGGCCCCGACGGGCTGATCCAGCTCGCCAATGACCGGCTCTATTGCAACTGGGGCCTGCGCGCAGCCCATGCCGCCTTGCGGCCCGGCGGAGTGCTGGCGGTGTGGTCATCCTATCCCGACGCCGATTTCCGCGAACGGCTGCACCGCGCCGGCTTCGCGGTGGAAGAAGTGACCATCCCGACCGACGCCTATGAGCGCGACGTGCGCCACACCATCTGGCTGGCGTCAAAGCCGGCATGACGGCGGACGGTGCCGCCGGTGCTGTCCGGCTGAGAGAACTGGGCTGGCGGCCGTTTTTCGCCGCACAACTGGATTCCAACGATGCCGCAGGCACCATGCCGGCGCGGGTGATGGCGGTGCATCGCGGCAAGATCGCGGTGGCTGGCGCGGACGGCGATTGGCTGATCCCGCCACATATCGCTCAGCCGCCGGGGACAACCCCGGCCGCGGCGGAAGAAAACCATCCGGCGGTGGGTGACTGGCTGCTGATCGACGCCGCCACCTTGCAAATCGCCCGCATCCTCACCCGCGCCAGCCTGTTCAAGCGGCGCGCACCGGGGCGCGGCCGGCGGCTGCAACTGATCGCGGCAAATATCGATACGCTGTTTATCGTGGCATCGTGCAACGAGGATTTCAGCGTAGCGCGGCTGGAACGCTATCTGGTGCTGGCGCGCGAAGTGGGCGTGACGCCGGTGATCGTGCTGACCAAGATAGACCTTGCCGCAAGGCCGGAAGATTTCGCCGCGGCGGCGCGCGCGATGCAGCCGGGGCTGGCAGTGGAACTGGTCAACGCCAAGGACCCGGCCAGCGTGGCGCGGCTGGCACGGCGCTGCGGTCCGGGCGAAACGGTGGCACTGCTGGGCTCTTCCGGGGTGGGCAAATCCACCATGATCAACAGCTTGCGCGGATCAGCTGACCTTCTGACGCAAGAGGTGCGCAAGGGCGACGGCACCGGCCGCCACACCACCACTGTGCGCGAGATGTACCGGCTCGCTGCGGGCGGGTGGCTGCTCGATACGCCGGGGATGCGCGAGCTGCAGCTGGCCGAAACCGCCGAGGGGCTGGCCGAAGTGTTCGACGAATTCGTGCTCGCGGCGCTGGACTGCCGCTTTACCAACTGCAGCCACGGCGGCGAGCCAGGCTGCGCGGTGCAGGCCGGGGTGGCGGCGGGAATGCTCGATCCGGCGCGGCTGGAACGCTGGCGCAAATTGACCGCCGAGGATGCCGCCAACACCGCTGGCCAGTCCGCCCGCAAACGTTCGCCGCGCCCGCTGGCGGCAGCGCCCTCCCCCGATCCTGACGACTGAGACAGCGCTGCACCGGAATTTATTTTCGCGCAGGTGACCCGTTCCGCGCCGCGATTGCGCCTTGGCTTTGTGAACCCGGTGAAAATGCCGGGAACGCAAAGGAGCAAGGTCGATGACAATCGTGCGGATGAACACTCTCGATACCGGCGGCGGCTATGACATCCAGCTTGACGCCGGGCACAACGCGGACGTGCTGCTCCGCACCAGCCAGAGCGGCCTGTGGGTCAGCGATCTCGCCGCAACCGGGGTGCGCACCACGATCACCCCGAACTGGACGGCGGGCAATTTTGCCTATGGCGGGATCCAGCAGCTCACAGCCGGCGGCTATGTCGTTTACGGCACGCTCCATGCCGGGCTCGGCCGCGGGGTTATCGTCCAGACCTTCGATGCTGCGGGCAACGCCACCAGCACCCAGCTAACCCCGATGGACGAGCTCAACAACGATGCGCTCGCAGGCACCGGTTATACCGTGACGCCCACTGCGAACGGCGGCTTTGCGCTGGTATGGTCATCCGATGCGGCGGCCACGACCCAGATCGCGGTCGATGGCAACGGTGCCAACCATTACGTCTGGTTTGCGCAGAGCGATGTGCGCGTGCGCTATTTCGATGCCACCGGCAACGCACTGGGCGCCTCGGTCATCGCCTCGAGCGAGGCCAGTTCGGTCAATGGCGCGGTGACAACGCGGCCTTATGCCAATCAGTTTGTTTACGACAGCGAGACGCTGGCCGGCGGCGGGGTTGATCTGCCCCCTTCTGAGTGGCCCAATTTCTATTTTAGAATTGGCCACGAAGGAGGAATGGAATGGCGAGGAGGCACAAGCCGGAAGAGATCATCGGCAAGCTGCGTGAAGCGGAGATCGTGTTGGCACAGGGCGGCACGGTGGCAG
>CANGQZ010000240.1 GCA_947455865.1 Sphingomonadaceae bacterium | reverse complement strand
GAAGATCGAATTCATCAGCGGCTTGCCGAATTCGGTCTGCGCGCAATAGGCGTGATCGATGTGGATCTGAGCCGGATTGTAGGTGAGCGACGAGAACATGCTGTTCTCGTAATCGAGCACCGTCTTGCGGATTTCGTGGCGGAACACCTGCCCCACGGTGAATTCGTCAAACCAAAGTCCAGCCATGTTTCTCTCCCTCAGTTCAGCCGGCCGAGAATCGCGACCGCGGCGACGCTGTTGAACGGCGTCCCGCCAAGATTGTGAGTCAGCCCGAAATCGACCTTTGCCCGCTGGCGTTCGCCCGCGCGACCCTGCAACTGGTTATAGACCTCATATGCCATCCTGAGACCGGTCGCCCCTACCGGATGGCCGAAGCACTTTAGCCCGCCATCGAGCTGGCACGGGATCGCTCCGTCGCGGTCATAGCGTCCGTCCAGAATGTCCGCCGGCGCGCGGCCGGGATCGGACAGGCCGAGGTCTTCCATGATCACCAGTTCGGTGATCGAGAAACAGTCATGCACTTCGGTGATGTCGAGCTCGGCGCGCGGATCCTTGATTCCGGCTTCGGCATAAGCGCGCTCTGCCGCAACCCGGGTGTTGGGCACCGAGGCCCCATCCCACGCGCCGAACTGCATTTCCCAGCCGTTGCTGGCGCAAAGCTGGATCGCCTTGATCGTGACCGGATCATTCTTGCCGAGTGCGGCTGCGATCTCGGGCGTGGTGACGATGGCCGCCGCCGCGCCATCAGACACGCCGCAGCAATCGAACAGCCCGAGCGGATCGGCGATCAGCGGCGCGCCGAGGATCTTCTCGATATCGACCACCGCACGCAAATGCGCCTTGGGCGAATGCGCGCCGTTCTGGTGGCTCTTCCACGAGACGTGGGCCATCGCCCGCTTGAGATCGGCCGGCGCGATCCCGTGGCGCGCGGCGTAGGCCCCGGCGAGCTGGGCGAAAGTGCCGGGCGCCGAGCCATATGGCATCCACAGATCGTTCTGCACGCCCTTGGTGCGCAGCGGCAGCCCGCCGTAGCCGGTATCCTTGAGCTTCTCGACCCCGATCGCCAGCGCCACATCGACCGCGCCCGACGCAACCGCATAGGCCGCGCCGCGCAGCGCCTCGGTGCCGGTGGCGCACATGTTCTCGACCCGGGTGACCGGCACTTGCGGCAGGCGCAGCGCGTGCGCGGCAGGGAGTGCGCTGTTGCCGACGTTGATATCGTCAAGCGCATTGCCAACCCACGCTGCCTCGATCCGGCCGCGCTCGATTCCGGCATCGGCCAGCGCCTCGGCAAAGGCTTCGACCATCAGCCCGTCGGCCCCGGTATCCCAGCGTTCGCCGAAGCGGGTGCAGCCCATGCCGATGATCGCGACCTTATCGCTGATACCGCGTGCCATCAGGCGTCTCCGAGCCGGGGCCGGGCGACGGGCGCGGCCTTCCAGAAATAGGTACGGAAGCCGAGCCGCGCGTTCTGCGACTTGATCCGCAGGCGCATCCGCACCCGGTCTCCCACCGCGAAGCCGGCGGCGGGCCGATCGACCATTTCCATCAGCACCCGCGCGCCGTTTTCGAACTGGACGAGGCCGAAATCGAACGGCGGATCGGGCGAGAAATTGAGCCGGTCAGCCGTGACCGAAACCACGCGCGCTTCCAGTTCGGCAAGGCGCACATCGGCGAGCGTTTCGGGCTCGGTCAGCGCCGGGTTGACCGGATAGGCGCTTTTGGGGAACTGGACGTTGCCGGTGCTGTCGCGCCCGCCGATGAAGCCGATCATCTCGTGACCCACGCGGTCAAGCGCGGTCGCCTGCGCTTTCTGCTCGAACTCGGCGCGCATCCCCCAATCGAGCGCAACTTCGCCGACAAGACTGAGGAAACGGCTGACACTGGTGAGCGGCTGGCCTTCATCAAGCTGTGCTGCCGCCTCCGCCGCGCCCGCCACCGGGCCATCGACCGCGAACACCAGCGCATCCGCGCCGCCGCCGAAGCCGATCAGCAGGACATGATCGCCCGGGGAGGCCGCCGCCAGCGCGAATGTGAGGCCGTAGAGCGCATGTGCCGCGCCGAGATCGCCGGCCTTCTCGCTCACCGCCTCGCAGTGGTTCGGCGCGGTCAGCTTGAGTTTGCCGGCGAGCGCCTTCCAGCAGCCGCCGACCGGCTCGGCACAGGCGGCGTGCGCGATCTGCGCGGGCTCGATCCCGGCGGCGGCAAGCGCGGCGCGAACCGCCGGCAGGAGGATATCGGCCACCGCCACATCGCGCACGAAGCGCTCTTCATAGGCATAGGGGGTGGGATGTTCGCGCGAGGTGTAGCGATCGACCAGATCGTGCGTGAGCGAGGCATGCCCGACAAGGCGCGCGCCGCCGGTGGTGCCGGTGCGCACCGCGGCGGCGCCGTCTCCGTATGCGGCCTGCGCCGCGCTGCCAGCCTGCGTCGGACGCTTTTCGGCGGCGGCGACGACTTCGTCTGTTCCGGCCAGCAGCGCATCGAGCAGCGCGGTGGTTCCGGCGCGGCGGCTGTTGGCAAGATCGGCAGTGCGGACGCCGCGCGGCAGGGCGAGCGCGTCGAGCGCGATGCCGGATTGGGCGCGGTCGGTGAAGTAGGCCGAGGTCGAGGCGAAGCGCAGCGCCGCCGGGGCGGTTTCGGCGGCGGCGAGACCGCGCGCGGCTTCGACCGCCATCGTCAGCGGATCTTCATCCCACCCGGCCACCCCGCGCCAGCCGGCACGCGGCATGGCGAGGCCGGACCAGGCGAGTTCCTTCGCCAGCAGCTTTCGTTCGATTCGCAGCAGCGGCAGATAACCTCCGACCGCGACGACAGACCCTGACACCCGTTCCTCCAGACCCGTGCGGCGTTTGCGCACCTTGATTCGGCGGGCCAGCCTTCGCGCTTTCACAGCTTGCGCTTGACAGGCCCGGCGCAATTCGTAAACAGGTTCACCATTGGTTGCAAGCGGGTTTCACCAAGGCCCCGCACCGGGAGTTAGGGATGCAGATTTTCAAGGACAACGTGCTCGCCGGCAAGGCGGTGCTGGTCACGGGCGGCGGTGGCGGCCTCGGCAAGGAGATTGCGACGGCGCTGGCCGGGCATGGCGCCGTGGTCCACATCTGCGGCCGCCGCCAGGCCCTGCTCGACGAGACGGCTGCCGAGATCACCGCCAAGACCGGCGGCCGCGTGGTCGCCCATGCCTGCGATATCCGCGATGCCGATGCAGTGGATGCGATGATCGAGGCGATTTGGCAGGACACGCCGCTCACCGGTCTCGTCAACAACGCCGCCGCGAACTTCATCACCCCGACCAAGGACTTGTCCGCCCGCGGCTTCCGCGCGGTCACCTCGACGGTGATGGACGGGACCTTCCACGTCACCCTGTCTTGCGGGAAGCGCTGGATCCGCGACGGGATCAGGGGTTCGGTGGTTTCCAACCTCGTCACCTGGGTGTGGACGGGTTCGGCCTTCGTCGTCCCATCGGCGATGGCCAAGACGGCGATCCACGCTATGACAATGTCGCTCGCTTCGGAATGGGGGCCTTACGGCATCCGCCTTAACGCCACTGCCCCCGGCCCCT
>CANGQZ010000239.1 GCA_947455865.1 Sphingomonadaceae bacterium | reverse complement strand
TGTCCGCATGCCGCAACGCATCACGGCATCACCATCACCGATGCTTATGCCTGGCTGCGCGATCCCGGCTATCCCGAGGTCACCGATCCGCAGATCCTCGCGCATCTGTCGGCGGAAAACGCCTGGTTCGAGGCGCGCATGGCCGCGCAGCAACCTTTGGTCGACAGCCTGTTCACCGAGATGCGCGCCCGGATCAAGGAAGCCGACCGCTCGGTCCCGCAGAAGGACGGGGACTGGTTCTACTGGATCGAATACGAGGAAGGCGCAGAGTACAAGAAGTGGTGGCGGAGGCCCGTCGCCGGCGGCCCGGACGAACTGATCCTCGACGAGGTCGCGCTGGCCGCAGGCGAGGACTATTTCCGGCTGGGCGCGATGTCGGTTTCGAAGAGCGGCAAACTACTCGCCTACGCCATCGACGACAATGGCTCCGAACGCTTCACCGCGCGGGTCAAGGATCTCGTCAGCGGCGAACTGCTGCCCGATGTGATCGAAGGCACGCTCTCGGCGCTGGTCTGGGTCGCGGATGATCGGGCACTGGTCTACAGCCTCGCCAACGAGCAGTGGCGCACTGACAATGCCCGGCTCCACTGGCTCGGCCAGCCGATCTCAAGCGACATCGAGCTTTACCATGAGGACGACGAGGGCTTCCGCGTCGGTTCGGGTATTTCCGCCAATGAGGAATGGCTGGTCATCGCCACCAGCGATCACCAAACCAGCGAGGTCCGGCTAGTCCCCGCCGCCGATCCGCTCGCTGCGCCGCTGCTCGTCCGCGCCCGCCAGGCCGGGGTGGAATACGATGTCGATGTTCGCGGGGAGACGCTGTTCATCCACGCCAACGATACGCACGAGAACTTCCGCCTCGCCACGGCCCCACTGTCCGAGCCAGCCGAATGGACCACGCTGATCGAGGGGACGGACGAATTCTACCTCACCGGGTTCGAACTGTTCCGCGATTTCTGCGTGGTCGAAGGCCGCCGCGCCGGGCTCGATCAGATCGAACTGCGCTGGTACGATGATCCCGCGCGCGTCGAGCCGATCGTGTTCCCCGAAGCCAGCTACGATGCCGGGATGGGCGATAATCCCGAATGGGACACGCAGGTGCTGCGGCTGGGTTACGAATCGATGGTCAGCCCGGCCACGGTCTATGACTATCACGTCGCCGAACGCCGGCTGGAAGTGCGCAAGGTCCAAGAAATCCCCTCGGGCTACGACGCTTCGCTTTACGCCACCGAACGGCTGGAACTCCCCGCGCGCGATGGCACGCTGATCCCGGTCAGCGTGGTCGCGCGGCGTGATCGGGCACCCGGCGGTCCGCTCCACCTCTATGGCTACGGCGCTTACGGCATCTCCATCGCCCCCGGCTTCTCCACCACCCGCCTCAGCCTCGTCGATCGCGGTTTTGCTTACGCCATCGCCCATATCCGCGGCGGCGATGATCTCGGCCGCGCGTGGTACAAGGCCGGCAAGCTCGAACGGCGCACCAACACTTTCACCGATTTCGTCGATGTCGCGCGCGGGCTGGTCGAACGCGGGCTGACAGCGTCGGGCAAGATTTCGATCTCCGGCGGCTCGGCCGGGGGCGAGCTGATGGGCGCGGTGATCAACTCCGATCCGGAGCTATGGGGCGCGGTCGTCGCGCACGTGCCCTTCGTCGATGTCCTCGCCACGATGCTGGACGAGAGCCTGCCGCTCACCCCCGGCGAATGGCCCGAATGGGGCAATCCGGTGGAGGACAAGGCTGCCTTCGAACTGATCCGCAGCTACAGCCCTTACGATCAGGTCACCGCGCAGGCCTATCCGCCCCTGCTGGTCACCGCCGGGCTCAACGATCCGCGCGTGACGTACTGGGAACCGGCCAAGTGGGTCGCCAAGCTGCGCGAGCTCAAGACCGACAGCAACGAACTGCTGCTCAAGACCAACATGGGCGCGGGCCACGGCGGCAAATCGGGCCGGTTCGAAAGCCTGCGTGAGACCGCGGAAGAGTTCGCGTTTATCCTGTGGCAGCTTGGGCTGGCAGAGTGACCGCCCGCTTCACCCTCACCTTCACTGCCGGGCCGGAGCACATCGATGTGCTCGGCCACGTCAACAACGCGGTGTGGGTGCAGTGGATGGAAGCGATCGCCACCGCGCACTGGGAAGCGGTGGGTTCGGCGGAAGCGCTCGCGCGCTGGGTTTGGGTCGTCACCCGGCACGAGATCGATTATCGCGGCAACATCCGCCTCGGCGAAAGCGTCGCCGCCGAAACCTTCATTCCCGAGGCTCCCAGCGGGGCGAGGTTTGATCGGCGGGTCGATTTCCGCAACGCCGCCGGCAAGGTGATCGTCTCGGCCCGCACCACCTGGGCGCTGATCGAACAAACCACCGGCCGGCTGACCCGCGTGCCGCCAGAACTTGCCGCGCCGTTCCTGAATCCCTAGCCCAGCGCTTCCGCTGCCGGAACGAAATCGTAGCCCAGCTCGCGCGCCACCGCCTCATACGTCACCTTGCCGGCATGAACGTTCAGTCCGGCCGCCAGATGCGGATTGGCGCGCAGTGCTTCCTGCCATCCCCCAGGGCTGTCAAAGGCGTCGGCAATCCGCAGCGCATGTGGCAGGGTCACGTTGTTCAGCGCATAAGTGCTGGTCCGCGCCACCGCGCCGGGCATGTTCGCGACGCAGTAATGAACGATCCCTTCGACCACGAAAGTCGGCGCATCGTGGGTGGTCGGATGGCTGGTCTCGAAGCAGCCGCCCTGATCGATCGCCACGTCGACCAGCACCGCGCCCGCCTTCATCCCGCCCAGCATGTCGCGGGTCACCAGCTTGGGCGCGGCGGCACCGGGCAGCAGCACCGCGCCGATCACGAGGTCCGCCTCGCAGATCATCTGCGAGATGTTGGCGCGGTTGGAAAAGCGGGTCTTGGCGCGGCTTTCGAAATGGATGCCCAGCCGTTCGAGCACTTCGGGATCGCGGTCGAGGATGGTCACGTCGGCCCCCAGTCCTACTGCCATCTGCGCCGCGTTGAAGCCGACTACGCCGCCGCCCAGCACCATCACCTTGCCCGGCATCACCCCGGGCACGCCGCCCAGCAGCACCCCGCGCCCGCCGTGCGCCTTTTCCAGCGCGGTCGCCCCGGCCTGGATGCTCATCCGCCCGGCCACCTGGCTCATCGGCTTGAGCAGCGGCAGGGTGTTGCCCAGCCCGGTCACCGTTTCATAGGCAATCGCGCTCACCCCGCTTGCCACCAGATCGGCGGTCTGTTCGGGGTCCGGGGCAAGGTGGAGATAAGTGTAGAGGATCTGGCCTTCGCGCAGCAGCGCCCGCTCGGCCGGCTGCGGTTCCTTGACCTTGACGATCATCTCCGCGCCCGCGAACACCCCGGCTGCATCGGGCAGGATCGTCGCGCCCGCCGCGCGGTAATCGGCATCGCTCGCGCCGATCCCTAGCCCGGCCCCCGTCTCGACCAGCACCGCGTGGCCATGGGCGTGCAGTTCGCGCGCGCTCTCGGGGGTCAGGCCGACCCGGTATTCGTGGTTCTTGATCTCGCGGACCGTCCCGACACGCATCGCCGATTCTCCTCACGAAGATCGT
>CANGQZ010000238.1 GCA_947455865.1 Sphingomonadaceae bacterium | reverse complement strand
GGGCATGACCGGCAGCCCGGCCTCGGCGAACATCTGCTTGAGCATCGCCGCAGCCGCCTGCTGCCCCTCGCGCTCCTCGCTCGAAGCCTTGAGGTGGCGGACCGAAGCGAGCACGCCCGCGACCAGCACCGGCGACAGGCTGGTGGTGAAGATGAAGCCAGGGGCATAAGAGCGGATCACGTCGATGATCTTGCTGTCGGCGGTGATATAGCCGCCCATCACCCCGAAGGCCTTGCCCAGCGTGCCTTCGATGATGGTGATCCGGCTGGCCGCATCGTCCCGCTCGGAGATGCCGCCGCCGCGTGCGCCAAACATGCCTACCGCATGTACTTCATCAATGTACGTCAGCGCATTGTACTTGTCGGCCAGGTCGCAGATCGCGTGGATCGGGGCGATATCGCCGTCCATCGAATAGACGCTTTCGAACGCGATCAGCTTGGGCAGCGCAGGATCGGTTTCGGCCAGAAGTTCTTCCAGATGCTCGACATCGTTGTGGCGGAAGACCTTCTTCTCCGCGCCCGAATTGCGGATGCCGGCGATCATGCTGGCGTGGTTGAGTTCGTCGGAGAAGATCACGCAGCCGGGGAGGATTTTGGCGAGGGTGGAGAGCGTGGCGTCGTTCGAGACATAGCCAGAGGTGAACAGCAGCGCGCCTTCCTTGCCGTGCAGATCGGCCAGCTCGGCCTCAAGCTCGATATGATAGTGGGTGTTACCGCCGATGTTACGGGTGCCGCCCGATCCGGCGCCGACATTGTTCAGCGCCTCTTCCATCGCGGCGATCACCTTGGGGTGCTGGCCCATCGCGAGGTAATCGTTAGAGCACCAAACGGTGATCGGCTTGGGCCCATTATGCCCGGCAAAGCAGCGCGCGTTGGGATAGGCGCCCTTGTTGCGCAGGATATCGATAAAGACCCGGTAGCGACCTTCGGAATGCAGCCGGTCAATCGCCTGATCGAAAATCTGATCGTAGTTCACCTGCGCCAATGTCCTCTGGCCGTGCCCCAGCCTATGCGCCACGAGCCCGCGCCGCGCCTGCCGAGCGCGCGCATTACGCCATGCCGCAATCAAATTCCAGCAGGTTTCGGCGAACTGGGAGATGCACTTACGTGCTCAATCCTCAAGCCGTTCTTGGGATCGATGATCCATTCGAAATCACGCCCCGGCACCACGATCAGCCCCGGCGCTTCGCGGCGCAGCGCGGCGATGGTGACCAGCCAGCGCATCACCGCTGCCCGGTCCTGGCCTGCACGCCACAGGCACAGGAAATGCGAGCGAACGCGCAGTTCCTGATAATTGACTGCAAACGGGGCGATTTCGCCGGCGAACAGGTATTCGCGGCCATCCTGCAGACGGACATAGACCATTTGCGCGCCCGGGCTGGGGCCTGGGGCTGGAATGACCACCACGCCCGCCGCCGCCGCTATAGGCTGCGCACCGGTGAGGGCCGGACGCAGCACCAGCCCATCCGGCCAGCCGATCCGGTCTTGGCCGGCGCCGCGCGGAACCTGATAAGAATTGAGTTTGACGCGAGCCATGGTCTGCGCGCTGTCTGGCGTCCGGGCAAAGGCGGCCAGTCCGCTAAGATGGTCACCGGTTTCCTGCGTCGCCAGAATCAGGCTGGCTTCGCGCAAGTTCCGCTCGATCATCCTCTGGCGCTCCGGCATGGCCCGCTGGAGCGGGCTGGCAGCGAACTGGGGAATGACGCCGGTATCGATGACGACCGGGCCGCTGCCAGGAACATCGAGCCGGAAGCTAAGTGAGGACAGCAGCCGGCGTTTCATGCCAGCCCCGGCGGCGTGAAAATTGCCCGGCTCGCGGCTCCACCCGGAAATGATGACGGCAACTTTCGCCGGGTGCGGCCCGGGCAGGTTATCAGCCAAAGTGCGCAGCTGCGCGATTCTCACCGGCTGCGGCGCGACATCCCGGCTCGGATTGTCGAGAAACAGCCAATAATAAGGCAGGGCGACCAGCGCGAAAAGCACCAGCAAAACAAGATTCAGCCGATGCGTCATACTCGCGGCGTCATACCTCTGCCAGTTGCCCCACCTTGCAGCCGGACCACGCAAAACCTCGCCCACTTAGAACACGCCTCGATCCATCAGGCCATAGCGTGCAAGCACCGGATCGAGTTCGACATGGTTGTCGTCGCCCCGGGTGAAAAGCGCAAGGTCAGGGACTTTGCTGATAAAACTTTGCTCTCGGGTGAGGAAGCCGATCCGCCGCGCGATCCCGGCCGCGCCATCGATCAGCTGCACATCGGGACCGAATGCCGCGCCAAGTTCGGCCGCGACCAGCGGGAAATGGGTGCAGGCGAGCACCACCGCATCTATCCGCTCGCCGCCCGGTTGCGACGTCAAGCCGGCGGCGGCGCGGGCATAGACCGCCGGGTCGACCGGATGGCCGCGCAGGGTCGCTTCGGCAGCGGCCACCAGTTCGGGCGCGCCGTGGCGAAGCAGCAGCTTGTCGGCCGCAAACTCGGCCTCAAGCCGGTCGACATAGCCCTGACGGATGGTGGCGGCGGTACCCAGCAGGCCGATCACGCCGGTTTGGGTGAGCGCGGCGGCGGGCTTGATCGCGGGGACAGTGCCGACAATCGGCACCTCCAGCACTTCGCGCACCGCGGCGAGCGCGATGGTCGAGGCGGTGTTGCAGGCGATGCAGACAAGGCGCGGGCGCAGTCGTTCGGTCATCCGCCCCAGCAGACCCGACACGCGCGCGGCAATCTGCGCCTCAGTCTTGTCGCCGTAAGGCAGGCCGGCGTTGTCCGCCGCGTAGATCACCGGGGCATCGGGCAGAAGCTTGCGGACTTCGGCCAGCACCGAAAGCCCGCCCACCCCCGAATCGAACAGGAGCAGCGGCGCTGCCGGATCGACGGGCGCAGCTTCAGGGGTGGAGGGTTCGCCCATATTGGCGGCATCCCTATTTTTTCTCTGCCCGAATGCAAGGACTGCGGATAAAGCGGCGGCAAATGACAGGGGATAGCGATGGCCGCGAATGAGATGATCGTGACGCTGGTGGCCGCCTATCTGCTCGGCTCGATCCCCTTCGGCCTGATCCTCACGCGGCTGAGCGGCGCGGGCGATCTGCGCGCGATCGGATCGGGTAATATCGGCGCCACCAACGTGCTGCGCACCGGGCGCAAGGGGCTGGCGGCGGCGACGCTACTGCTCGATCTGGGCAAGGGATGCGCCGCGGTGTGGCTCGCGCGATATTTGCCCGGAAGCCTGGCCGCGCTCGGCGGGTTCGCTGCGGTGATCGGGCATTGCTTTCCGGTGTGGCTGAAGTTTCGCGGCGGCAAGGGCGTGGCCACGCTGATGGGCGTCTCGCTCGGGCTCGCCTGGCCGATAGGGCTGGCCTACGCACTCGTCTGGCTGGGGATGCTCGGGCTGACCAAGACTTCATCGTTGGGCGGGATGAGCGCGGCTGTGGCGGCGCCGATTGCCGCTCAGCTGACGGGCCATGGTGACTATGCGCTAACGCTGGCAGTGTTGGCCGCACTGGTGCTGTGGCTGCACCGCGCCAACATCGCCCGGCTTCGCGCAGGGACCGAACCGCGCGTGGGAAGCAAGCATTGACAGCGGGGGCTGCCGCT
>CANGQZ010000237.1 GCA_947455865.1 Sphingomonadaceae bacterium | reverse complement strand
GGCCGCGGCGATAAGCGGCCTAGAGATCTTCGAGCAGCAGCAGTTCGAACGTTGCCACGAGCTGCGGCTCGGGCAAGAATTCCTGGCTGACTTCGCTCACACTGGCGTCGGCAACCAAATGACCCGGGATATCGAACTCGTGCTCATCCAGCGCGGCGATGAACCGTTCGCTCGCCGCCACCGCGACATTGCCGGTGAACGACAGCACAATCGTATGGCGCACGCCGGAAAATGTCGCGCTGGCCCAGTTGCGTTCGTGGTGCCGGACAAGCTCGCCGTGGCTCTCAGCCAGCTGCAGCACTTGCCCCAGCAGCCGCAACCAGGCGCTGCGCGGATGATCACGCCGGATCGTGGCGCGGACGGCGAGAGCATCGCGGTGATCATGCAGCATGGATATCGCTCCGATAGAAGTTCATGAAATGTTCCACCCGTTCCGCTGTCGAAGAGCGTGGCTGGCGGCCGTTGCGCAAATCGGCAACGAACCGCGGATCGTGTGTGGCGAGGCGCCCGAACTTGGTCCAGGGCATGCCGGTTTCCCGCAGGAAACGTTCAATACGGTGTAGCAACATCCAACCCCCCGTTGGCGAATCACTTGACTGACAAGGCGCTACATCCTTGGGAAACTCCTACTTGTCTAGGATACATACATCGGATATGTAGGAATCATGGTTACCACCGATCCCCGCGCACGCTTGCTGGCTCTGACAGAGGAACGCGGCGTCAGCCTTGCCGCATTGTCCGCTTTGATCGGACGTAATGCGACGTATTTACAGCAGTTTGTGCGCAAGGGGAGCCCGCGCCGACTGGAAGAACGAGATCGCCGGACCCTCGCGGAATTTCTTGGTGTGGCGGAAGCCGAGCTTGGCGCGCCTGATTTCGAATCGGGTCAGAGTACCAGTGCTTTACATGGTAAATATACGAGTAACCAAGATTGGTTGGATATTCCCCGCCTGGCGATCGGCGCCTCGGCCGGCCCGGGGGCGTTTTCTGCAGGCGAAACCCCCGTTGGGGCGTTCCGTTTTTCTTCCCGCTGGCTGCGCGGGCAGGGATTCGATCCCGCCATGCTCAGCGCGATCATCGTCGAGGGCGATTCGATGGAGCCATTGCTCCGCGACGGCGACGAGATTCTGGTCGACCGCACGCCGCGCCCCCTGCGCGACGGGATCCACGTCGTCCGCGTGGCCGAGGTGCTGCTGGTCAAGCGCGTCCAGACTGGGGTGCCCGGCCGCTTGATCCTCGAAAGTGCCAATCCGGCCTATCGCCCTATTGAACTGGCGCCGGGTGAAGTGACTGTGATCGGCCGGGTGGTTTGGAAAAGCGGGCGGCTGTGAACTAGAGCCGGGCGGGCACAATTACCCCGTTGCTCTTGTGCCAGCGCAGCGCCATGTCGGGCGCATGACCGATCCACTTCCGCTGCGCGCCGCCATCGTCCCCGTTACCGCCTTCGAGCAGAACTGCTCGCTGATGTGGTGCACCAAGACCATGCGCGGCGTGGTGATCGATGCCGGGGGCGATCTGCCGCGGCTCAAACAGGCCATTGCCAAAGCCGGGATCACTATTGAAAAGCTGCTCGTCACGCATGGTCATATGGATCACTGCGGGATGGCCGGGGTGCTAGCCGCCGAACTGGGCGTGCCGATCGAAGGTCCGCACGAGGATGACCGGTTCTGGATCGAAGGCCTGGAAGAGGCCGCTGCGCGCTATGGCATGGAAGGCCATACGTTCGAGCCCGATCGCTGGCTGGTCGATGGCGACACGGTCAGCTTTGGCGAGGTGACACTCGATGTCATCCACTGTCCGGGTCACACACCCGGCCACGTGGTGTTCCACCATGCCCCGTCGCGCTTTGCCATTGTTGGCGACGTGCTGTTTCGCGGTTCGATTGGGCGCACCGATTTTCCGCGCGGCAATCACGCCGATCTTATCGCCTCGATCACCGGCAAGCTCTGGCCGCTGGGTGACAACGTGACATTTATCCCCGGCCACGGACCGACCAGCACGTTCGGCGAGGAGCGGCGGACCAATCCGTTCGTGGCGGATCGCAACTTCGGTTAGAATCGCCCCAGCGCAATCAGGATCGCGACAACCGCCAGTCCGATCTGGATCAGGAACGCGAGCAGCGTGCCGATCATCCGGCCGATCTGCAGCGATCCTCCGTCCATCCCGATCCCGTGCAGCACCCGGCCGATCATGAACAGCGCTCCAACCGGGGCCAGCCATACGCCAGCCTTGCCCGAAGCTTCGATCAGACCAATCAGGATCAGCGCCAGCGGGGTGTTCTCAATGAAATTGGCGTGCGCGCGCATGCGCCGGACAATGGCTTCGTTACCGCCATCACCCACGCCGATTTTGAAGCGGGTGCGCAATTGGCCGATGCGCATGCCGAGCCAGAAATTGATGACAGCAGCGGCCGCAGTAAGGCATAGCGTGGTCTGGAGCAGCAAGGCGGTTCCTCCTGTTGAGTGGTCTGTGCCGCGCTAGCCCGGCAGTGCTTGCAACGCACGATAAATTCGCTATAGGCGCGCCTTCGCTCCGCCGCCCCCGTGGGCCTTGCGCGCGGACTATTACCAGACACGAACACGTTCAGGATCAGGTGCCGAAATGGCTGTCCCCAAGAGAAAAACTTCGCCGTCCCGCCGGGGCATGCGCCGCAGCCATGATGCGCTGAAGCCGGAAGCATTCCATGAATGCTCCAACTGTGGCGAACTGAAGCGTCCGCATAACCTCTGCGCTGCTTGTGGCCATTATAACGGACGCGAGATCGTCGCCGTCGGCCTCTGAGCCGCGAAAGGTCGGGGTTGGGGGAATGAGTTTGCCGCGTATCGCCGTCGATGCGATGGGCGGCGACGTGGGCGTGCGCGTGATGGTCGAGGGCGCAGCCCTTGCCCGCCGCAACCACGAACAATTCCAGTTCCTGCTGTTCGGCGATGAGACTCAGATCAATGGCGCGCTTGCCAATCACCCCCGGCTCGCGGCCGCTTCGCAGGTGGTGCACTCGCCCGATGTGATCGCCGGCGAAGACAAGCCCAGCCAGGCGCTGCGCCGCGCCAAAACCACATCGATGGGCATGGCGATCGACGCGGTCAAACGCGGCGAAGCCGGCGCTGCGATCAGTGCCGGCAACACTGGCGCGCTAATGGCGATCAGCAAGCTTGCGCTGCGCACCCTGCCCGGGATCGATCGGCCAGCTCTGGCTGCGCTGATTCCCACGCTCGGCACCAATGATTTGGTGATGCTCGATCTGGGCGCCAACACCGAAGCCGACGCACGCAACCTCGTTCAGTTTGCGGTGATGGGCGCGGCCTATTCGCGGATCGTTACCGGGCTCGAATCGCCGCGCGTACGGCTCCTGAATATCGGCACCGAAGAGATCAAGGGCACCGATGATCTGCGCGTTGCCGCGACCCGGCTCAAAGCGGCTGCGGGCGAACTGGCGCTTTCGTTCGAAGGCTTCACCGAAGCCGACAAGATCTGCCGCGGCGATGTCGATGTCGCAGTGACCGATGGGTTTTCCGGCAATGTCGCGCTCAAGGCGGTCGAGGGTACGGCGCGGTTCGTCGCCGACCTGCTGCGTCGCTCGTTCGCCAGTTCGTTGCGTTCGAAGATCGGGTTCCTGATTTCGCGGCCGGCGACCGAATTACTCAAG
>CANGQZ010000236.1 GCA_947455865.1 Sphingomonadaceae bacterium | reverse complement strand
GTTCGCGTGCCATAGGCGCGGGCAAGGCGGCGCAGCAGATCGGCCTGCAGCCCCGGATAGTCCTGCTCCAGCCCCGCGCAGAACGCGTCGAAATCGCCGTCCACAATGTCACCGCCGGGCAGTGTCGCCCCGGCAGTCCACGCCCCGGTGGCTGCCGGAAAATAGGGGCCAAGCTTTTCCAGCGCATGCTCGGCGAGCTTGCGGAAGGTGGTGATCTTGCCGCCGAACACGCTCAGCACCGGTGCGGTTCCATCGGTGTCCTCCACGTCGAGCACGTAGTCACGCGTCACTGCCGAGGCGCTGGCGGCATGATCGTCGTAAAGCGGCCGGATCCCGGCATAGCTCCACACTACGTCGTCCGGGCCGATCGCGGCGCTGAAATAGCGGTTCACCGTCTCGCACAAGTAGGCGGTCTCGGCCGCGTCGATCCGGGCATGTGCGGGCGGACCCTGCCACGCTTCGTCGGTGGTACCGACGAGCGTGTATTCGCCCTCGTAGGGGATCGCGAAAACCACCCGACGGTCGAGGTTCTGGAGCAAGAAGGCGTGCTCACCCCCATAAAGCCGGGGCAAAACGATGTGGCTGCCCTTGATCAGCCGCACGCCCTTGTCCTGCCGCGCGCGGGGCATCCGGGTGAGCACGTCGCCCACCCACGGCCCGGCGGCGTTGACCAGCGCGCGGGCCCGGACCGTTCGCTCCCCCGCCGCGTCGGCCAGTGTCGCCAGCCAAAGCGCGCCCTCGCGCCGCGCCGCCACGAACCGGGTCCGCGTCATGATCTGCGCCCCGCGTTCGGCCGCATCTAGCGCGTTAAGCACCACCAGCCGGCTGTCTTCCACCCAGCAATCGGCATAGACGAACGCCTTGCCTGCGCAGGGGCGCATGCCGTTGCCGAGCGGCGAGCGGGCGAGGTTGACCGTGCGCGTCGCGGGCAATTTTTTGCGCCCGCCAAGGTGATCGTAGAGGAACAGTCCCAGCCGAACCATCCATGCCGGACGCGGCGAATTGGTTTGGGGGAGCACGAAGTCCAGTGGCCAGATGATGTGTGGTGCCATGGCCAGCAGCCGCTCACGCTCGATCAGCGCCTCGCGGACCAGCCGGAATTCGCCGTATTCCAGGTAGCGCAGCCCGCCGTGGATCAGCTTGGTGCTGGCCGACGAGGTGTGGCTGGCAAGGTCTTCCTGCTCGACCAGCAGCACCGACAAGCCGCGCCCGGCTGCATCGCGGGTGATCCCCGCGCCGTTGATCCCGCCGCCGATGACGAGAAGATCGACAGGTGGCGGAGCAGACTGCGGCATTTCGGCGCGCTAGCCTGCCTGTGCGCCACCGGCAAATGAGTCGAAGGCAAGCGGCTTTCCAAATTCCGCATATTGCGCGGGTGGTGCAGGCGGCTAAGGCTGCGACCGAACGCGCCGCTAACGGTGCCGCTCACCGAAAAAGATCACCATGCACAAGCCCATCCTGCTCGCATTCGCGGCGTTCGCGCTCGGCGCCGCTGCGCCCGCCAGCATCCCCGAAGTCGGCGCGCCCGAACTCGCCCGGCCCGGCCCGGCCGCCGCCGGGGTTACCCATCGCTCGGTTACCGAGCCGGATGCGCTCGATGCGCTTGATTCGCTGGCGGCAGGGCGCGAGATCCGTGCTCCGCGCAAGCTCGCCTTGACGGTCTGGTATCCGGCGCGCGGCAGTAGCAGGGCGCAGACCGTGGTGTACCGTGCCAGCCTGCCCTCCGAGCCGCCCGCGCCCCCGGCCGCCTTCACCATTCCCGGCTTCGCCCGGCGCGAGGCCCCGGCGGCGGGCGGGCACTATCCGGTGGTCGTCATCTCGCACGGCTACAGCAACGATCCGGCGATGCTGAGCTGGCTGGGCGAAAATCTGGCCACCAAGGGCTATGTCGCGGTTGCCATTGCCCACCGCGACCCGCCGATCACTGACCGGAGCAAAGCCCCGGCCGTGGTGCTCCAGCGTCCACTCGATGTCGCTGCGGTGGTCCGGCGCATCCAGGGCGGGCTGCTCGGCCCGCTTGCCGACCCTTCGCGGATGGCGCTAGTCGGCTATTCGATGGGCGGGATGGGCGTACTCGCTGCAGCCGGCGGGACGATCGATGGGTCCGGACCACCCGGCCAATTCATTCCGCCCGCTCTGATCGCCCGCTACGGTTCGGGCGGCGCCGGGGTGGCGGACATGCACGTGACCGGGATCAAGGCGATGGTCGCGCTCGCCCCGTTCGGCGGCGCGCCGTATCAGGTGTTCGGCTCTAGCCTGTCCGCGCTCCACACTCCGCTGCTGGTGCTCGCGGGCAGCGCCGATCGAACCGTTGGTTATGAAGCCGGCCCCGCCGCGCTGTTCGCTTCGGCAACGAGCGCCGACCGCTACTTGCTCACGTTCGAAAATGCCGGCCATTCGATCGGCACCGGGCCCGCCCCGGCGGAAATGCGCGGGCGGCTATGGGATTTCGACTGGTTCGAAGATCCGATCTGGCGCAAGGCGCGGCTTAACGCGATCTCGCTCCACTTCATCACCGCGTTCCTTGACCTGCAGCTCAAGGGCGATGCTAGCCGGCTGGCCTATCTTGCCGTCCCGTCCGAAAATTCGGACAAGGCCGGCTGGACCGGACCGGAGGCGCCCCACGATGCCGTGAGCGATGGCGGCAGCAACCCCACCTGGCGGGGCTTCGTTCGCAATCATCAGGACGGGCTCACGCTGCGCCATCTCGGACCCAGACCGGCGTCAGCGCCGGGCCAGTGAAATGGCCCGCAGGGTGACACATGTGTAACCCTAATCGCGCATTTTTCACGGACTAAATTGTTTAAAATCAGATATTTGTATCGAGCCGCACAGGGTGACACTTTTCCAACACGCGCAGGTTCCCGATGGTTCAAACAGCCCGTCAGGCCGACCCGGCGCGGCGGCATCATGGCAGGGGCGGGGGGTGTAGGAAAGGTACCGGAAGGAAGCCGGATTTCGCGATGCAGGCGAAGGTCAGGCTCTACCCGGTAAGGGCCTGCTGCGCTGCTCCGGCGCCATTCACCGCAGGCTCGCCATCGGCCGAACCATAGGCGAAGTGGCGAATGATCCAGTCACGCAGCAGGTAAATCGCCGGATCGGCGAGATCCTCGGCATGGGTCTTGAGGTAATAGCCGAAGCCGTCGGCAGAGACGCGGTCATATGGCATGACCAGTTCACCCCGCGCGATTTCCTGGGCAAACATGTCGATATCGGCGAGTACCACGCCGGATGCGCCGATGGCATAGCGCACGGCGGAAAAGGCGGTGTCAAACGCGAGGCCGCCCTGGGTATCAATCACCAGCCGCTGCTGATCGGCATAGATACTCCACAGCAGGCCGCGCGGTTCGCCTTCCAGCTTGACGTGCAGCAGTTCGGTATCCTGCAGCATCTGTTCAAGCGACTTGCCGCGGTTGGCTTCAGCGGTCGATGGCGAACAAAGCGGCGCGACGCGGACCATCCACAGCAGGTCCGCAACCTTATCGTCCACGTTCGGCCGATCGAACACGATTGCCATATCGACATCGGTGCGCGGCTCACCGGTTACGTTCGAGGTGGTGACATCGATGCGCACTTCGGGATGCTCCCGATGGAAATCGCGGATCAGCGGCAGTGCGCTTTGATAAAGCAGCGACGGCGGGATGTGCAGCCGCAAGGG
>CANGQZ010000235.1 GCA_947455865.1 Sphingomonadaceae bacterium | reverse complement strand
TGGCTCAGGATGCTGTCATAGACTCACATGGGGAAATCCTCCTGCGATGGGCACGGCGCAGGGTTTTCGCCCCTGCGCGCGCCGTGGCAAGTAAATTTTGGTTGATCTTTGATGACAGCCGGGGCGGATGGCCCGGCGACGGGGCGGCTCAGGCCGCGACTGTCGCCACCGGGGCCGCCTGACGCACGCCTTCATCGACATGGGCTTCGAACTCGGCGAAGTTCGCGACGAACTTGCGCACGAGATCTTCGGCAGTGGCATCGTATTCGGCCGGATCGGCCCAGGCGCCGCGCGGATCGAGCAGGCGGGTTTCAACGCCCGGTACCGCAACCGGAACTTCGAAGCCGAAGTTGGGGTCCTTGCGGAATTCGGCATCGTTGAGGCTGCCATCGAGCGCGGCATTGAGCAGCGCGCGGGTGGCCTTGATCGGCATCCGCTTGATCCCCGGCATTGTCGCCTTGCCGCCCGACCAGCCGGTGTTGACCAGCCAGCAGCGCACCCCGCCCTTGGCAATCCGCTCCTTGAGCAGGTTGCCATAGACCGAAGGATGGCGCGGCATGAACGGCGCGCCGAAGCAGGTGCTGAAAGTGGCCTCAGGCTCGGTCACGCCGATTTCGGTGCCGGCGACGCGGGCGGTGTAGCCCGAGAGGAAGTGGTACATCGCCTGTTCCGGGGTGAGCCGGGCGATCGGCGGGAGCACGCCATAGGCATCGGCGGTGAGCATGATCACGTTCGCCGGAACCGGGCCGAGGTTCTTCTCGGAGGCGTTGGGGATGAAATCGATCGGGTAGGACCCGCGGCTGTTTTCAGCGAGCGAGGCATCGTCGAAATCGAGTTCGCGGGTTTCCGGATCGATCACCACGTTTTCGAGGATTGTGCCGAAGCGCTTGGTGGTGGCGAAAATCTCGGGCTCAGCCTCGGGCGAGAGGCGGATCATCTTGGCGTAGCAACCGCCTTCGAAGTTGAAAACTGCGGTATCCGACCAGCCATGTTCGTCATCGCCGATCAGGGTGCGGCTGGCATCGGCCGAAAGCGTGGTCTTGCCGGTGCCTGAGAGGCCGAAGAACACCGCGGTCTTATTGTCCGCGCCGATGTTGGCCGAGCAGTGCATCGGCATGATGCCCTGCGTGGGCAGGAGATAGTTGAGGATGCCGAACACCGACTTCTTCATTTCGCCGGCGTAGGCGGTGCCGCCGATCAGCACGAGCTTTTCGGTGAAGTTAACTGCGATCACGGTTTCGCTGCGGCAGCCGTGGCGCGCGGGATCGGCGCGGAAGCTGGGCAGATCGATGATCGTGTATTCGGGGGCGAAGGCGGCGAGTTCAGCCGCGGACGGGCGGACGAGCAGGGTGTGGACGAACAGGTTATGCCACGCGAACTCGTTTATCACCCGCACATTGACGCGGTGTTCGGGCTGCGAGCCGCCGAACAGATCGGCGACGTAAAGTTTGTTTTTAGCGGCAACCGCGGCGAGGAAATCGGCCTTGAGCGCGGCGAAGTGCGCCGGGGTCATCCCGACGTTGGTCTTGCCCCACCAGATCGTATCTTCGGTTTCGGCATCGCGGACGATGAACTTGTCCTTGGCCGAGCGACCGGTGTGCTTGCCGGTTTCGACCACCAGCGGGCCATCCTTGGCGAGTTGGCCTTCGCCGTTGCGCAGCGCATGTTCGACCAGCGGCGCGGTGCCGAGGTTGGCGAAAATGGTGGCGTCGGTGGCAATGCCCTGACGCTCGAGCGCGAAGAAAAGCGGGGTAGCGGTCAAGTTCGTCTCCTGTCGACGCGCCGGCCCCGATTTCACCCGGACGTGCGCCCGGACCCGGCGAATGCATAGGTATGCATGAGTCGGAATCGCGCATAATCGAGCGTTGCCGACCCGTCAAACCGGTGCAGCCAGAATATGCCGGGTCCCGCGGTAGAAAGCTTGGCTAAAGTGCGGTTTACCGCGATCCATTGCCAGCCCGCGGGGCAGCGGCTAGACCGGTTCGCCCGCCCTTTCCGGCCCGGCCGGAGCAAGATCCGAACCCGCGCATGGCCGCCTTGTCAGAAGATCCTTCCGAGCCCCCCGCGCAGCAGGTTATTGCGCTGGTCGATGACGACCGCAACATCCTGACGACGGTTTCGATCGCGCTGCAGGCCGAAGGCTATGCCACGCGGGTCTATACTGACGGGGCCACCGCGCTGAAGGCGCTGCTCGATAATCCGCCAGACCTCGCGATTTTCGATATCAAGATGCCGCGTATGGACGGGTTTGAAGTGCTGCGGCGACTGCGCGAGAAATCGGTGCTGCCGGTGATCTTTCTCACCAGCAAGGACGAGGAGCCGGACGAGGCACTGGGGCTGGCGCTGGGGGCGGACGACTATATCGCCAAACCGTTCAGCCAGCGCCTGCTGGTGGCGCGAATTCGCGCGATCCTGCGCCGCACCGAACTGGTCCGCGAGCCCGCCGGCGAAACGCCCGGCGATGACGAATTGCCCCAGCCGGTGCGCCGCGGGCGTCTGCTGCTCGATCCGCCGCGCCATCTGGTTACGTGGGACGACAAGGCGGTGGCGCTGACGGTGACCGAATTCCTGATCCTGGAGGCGCTGGCGGTGCGCCCGGGGGTGGTGAAGAGCCGCAATCAGCTGATGGACGCGGCCTATAGCGACGACGTCTTCGTCGATGATCGCACCATCGACAGCCACATCAAGCGGCTGCGGCGCAAGTTCCGCGCGGTCGATCCCGAATTCTCGGGGATCGAAACGCTTTATGGCGCAGGTTACAGCTTTGCCGAAAGCTGACACGCAGCTCGACGCCGCGTTCGAACCGGCGCCGGGCCGCCTGCGGTGGAGCCGGCGCTTCTCGCTGACGGTGCGCATTCTGGCAGTCAACCTGATCGTGCTCGGGCTGCTGGGTGCGAGCGTGCTGTACCTTGACAGCTATCGCCAGCAGCTTTTGGCCGAACGCTCGAAGCTGGCGCGATCCGAAGGGTTGATCATCGGCGATGCGCTGGCCGAGACCCCGCGCAGCGAGCGCAAGCCGCTACTGGCGCGGATTGGCAGCGAGCAGGCGCTGCGGCTGCGGGTGTTCGATGTGCGGGGGCGGCAGATCGCCGATTCATTCCAGATCGCCGACGAGCCGGCCTTTGCCTTCATCGATCCGCGCAGCGAGCCATGGGAACAGAAATCGGCGCGCGCGGTGGACCGGGCGCTCGACCGACTGGTGGGCGCCGCACCGGTGCCCGACTATGTCGAACCGGCGCGGCCGAACGCGGCGGCGTGGCCCGAAATCGGCGAGGCGCAGCACAGCGGCGAGGCCGCGGTACGGCTGCGCAGCGCGCCCGACCGCACCCCGGTGATCACCGCGGCGGTGCCCTATGGCGAGCGCGGCGAAATCCTGCTGACTACCCGCAACGCCCGCGACATCACCGACAAAGTCCGTGCGGCACGCACCACGCTGGCGATCATCATCGGCACTGCGCTGATCGTTTCGATCCTGCTCTCGCTGTTCCTCGCGCGGACCATCGTCCAGCCGCTGCGCCAGTTGATGCGCGCGGCGGTGCGGGTGCGGCTGGGGCGCGAGCGTGAGGTGGTCGTCCCCCGCCTGCCTGAGCGCGGCGACGAGATCGGGATGCTCGCCCGCGCCGTTTCCGACATGAGCGCAGCGCTGCGCCAGCGGATCGACGCGGTGGAAAGCTTTGCTGCCGATGTGGCG
>CANGQZ010000234.1 GCA_947455865.1 Sphingomonadaceae bacterium | reverse complement strand
GGAGCGGGGCGGGTTCCGACGCGGTCGCGGCGACCACGATCGAATATTCCATCGCGCCGTTTTCTTCGAGTTGGCGGACGATCTGCGCCACGGTCGAGCGCTTCTGGCCGACGGCGACGTAGATGCAGTAGAGCTTCTTGCCTTCATCGTCCCCAGCGTTCGGGCCCTTCTGGTTAATGAAGGTATCGATCGCGACAGCGGTCTTGCCGGTCTGACGGTCACCAATGATCAGTTCGCGCTGGCCGCGGCCGATCGGCACGAGCGCGTCGATCGCCTTAAGCCCGGTCTGCACCGGTTCGTGGACCGACTTGCGCGGGATGATCCCCGGCGCCTTGATCTCGACGCGCTTGCGCTCGGCAGCGACGATCGGGCCTTTGCCGTCGATCGGGTTGCCGAGAGCATCGACCACACGGCCGAGCAGGCCCTTGCCGACGGGAACGTCGACGATGGTTTCGGTGCGCTTGACCTGATCGCCTTCCTTGATCTCGGCGTCCGAACCGAAGATCACGACGCCGACATTGTCTGCTTCGAGGTTGAGGGTCATGCCCTTCACGCCGTTCGAGAACTCGACCATTTCACCAGCCTGGACCTTGTCCAGCCCGTGGATGCGGGCGATACCGTCACCCACCGAGAGCACGGTGCCGATTTCCGAGACTTGCGCCTCGGTGCCGAAGCCGGCGATCTGGTCCTTGATGACCTTCGAAATTTCAGCGGCACGGATTTCCATGGAATTTAAGCCTTTCAGCCTTTCATCGCGAGCGCGAGGGAATTGAGACGGGTGCGGATCGAGCTGTCGATCTGCTGGCTGCCGATACGGACGACGAGACCGCCGAGCAGTTCGGGATCGACGCTGGCGCTAAGCTTGACGGCGCGGCCTTCGCGCGCCTGAAGCTTGGCGGCCAGCGCAGCGAGCTGATCGTCGGTTAGGGGGTGAGCGCTGGTCACTTCGGCGGTGACTTCACCGCGATAAGCGGCAGCGATGGCGGCGAAGGCGGCGACGATTTTCGGCAGCGCGCCGAGGCGGCGGTTGCCGGCGAGCACGCCGAGGAAATTGCGGGTGAGCGGCGAGAGCGAGAGCACCCCGGCGACCGCATCGATCGCCTTCACCGCATTGCTGCGGCTTACTTCGGGGTTGTGGATCAGTTCAGCCAGATCAGCCGAACCGGCCAGCGCCGCGCCGAGCGTGGCAAGATCGGATTCGACCGCCGGAATGGCATTCTGTTCGCGGGCGAGGTCGAAGAGCGCGGAGGCATAACGCCCCTGCAAGCTCGCCGTAATGCCGCCGGAATTCTCCACGCGCGTCGATTCCTTCCTACCGGATAGCGACAGGGTGGAAACGGGCACGGCGGGTGCCTGCCCCCTGTCGACGGGGGCGCGCCTAGCAATGAATGTGCTGCGATGCAAGGTGTGGGGCAATGTGCCTACGCCAATCCGCCGGTTCGCGGATTTCTGCCGCTTCATCGCGCGGTTAAGGCGCCGGGCGAGCGGGCGTCACCCGCCGTTGCGCTCAGGGTGCCGGGTGGCAATCGAAGACCAGCCGTTCGTTGGGCTGGGGCGGCAGCAGCGCGCGCACCGCGCCTTGCGCATCGCCGAGCTGGCGCGCCGCGCCTTCACCGCCGCCGCAGGCCGGTGCAGGAAATTTGGCGCGTTCGGCCCGCACTTTGCCCATCGTATCGAGATCGAGCAGGTAGCGGTCTTGCCGGTAGGTGCGCGCGGACGAATCGAAGCTGGCGATGGTGACGGTGTCCTCGCTGCCCGGGGCGAGCATTTTCGACCAGCCGTCTGCGCCGAGGCCGTACTGCGTGCGGCCGTTGACACAGCCATCACCGCGCCAGCTGAGCGGGACATCAGCGGTAGCGGAGACGGTGACGCGACTGCGGGCGGGGTTGAACACGCAGGTCAGCGCGGTTTCGTCAGAAGCCGGGGCGGTGGGCGCTGCGCTCGGCGCGGGCGCGGCCGAAGCCATGGCCGCAGCAACAATCTCCTGCGCGCGCGAATCGATCTGAGTGATCGAAGGCCGGGTGAACCACGCGACCGGCGCGAGGACCAGCAGCAAGGCGGCGGCTACGGTGGCCAGCTTGCGCTCACGCGGGCGTCCTTGTGAATGAGCCACAAATGCTGCGCCAGCGGATGCCAGCGCCAGCAGCAAGCCGAGTCCCGCGAGGGCGAGATGATTTTCGCGCGCGGTGATGATTTCCACTTCTGCGGTGCGGGTAGCGGATTGCAGCGCGGCGGCGCGTTTATCGGCCTCTGCACGCTGCTCGGCGTCGGACTGCGCGCGCGCGCCAGCGATTCGCTCGCGCTCGGCCGAATCGAGATCTGCAAGGCTGCGGCAGGGTTCGCCGGTGGTGTGCGGGCTGATTTTGGCATCGAGCAGGAAGCGGGTGATCTCGCGCATCGAGATGGCGAAGTAGAATTCCGAATCGGCGCTGGTATCGGAAACGGTGCCGAAGCTGTTGGCCCCGATCACTCGCCCGCAGCCATCGAGCAGCGGGCCGCCGCTGTTGCCCGAGCCGATCGGGGCGGTGTGGAGAATGGTATCGAAGCCCTTGGTCGAGCGCCCGGCCGAAACCGCGCCGCGCGTTTTGACCGGGGCAGTCGGGCTCATCAGATCGGCCGGGTTGAGGCCCTGAGCCTGATCGACATTGCCGGGATAGCCGACCGCATAGACATCCTCGCCATCGGTGACCGGTCCGGTGAACAGCGTGGCCGGGGTGAGCGAGCCTTGCTCGGCCAATCGCAAGAGGGCGAGGTCGTTGCGCGGGCTGTACGCGACCACTTTGGAGAAATAGCCGCTGCGGCCTTGGGCGGGAACGATCCCGGCTCGCATCGAGGGGTCTTCCGCCAGTTTCGCGACGACATGGGCGTTGGTGAGAACGAGGTCTGGCGCGACAACAATGCCCGAACCATGACCAATGATCCGCACGCCATCTGAGGTGCGCGAAATCAGCACGACCCGCACCACGCTGCGCGACGCGGCGGCGATATCGGCCGGATCGGCAGCAATGCGCTGGGGCAGCAGCAGCGCGGCGACGAGCGCGAGGAGGGTGAGCAGGCGGGTCACGACGGGGCGGTAGCCTACCGCAGCCTTTAACCGCAAGGAGCGGGACGCTTGCCGATGTTGGCAATGGCATGGCTTGCCGGAAGGAGGAAACTTGCCATGTATGAGGCCATGCCGATTGAGAGCACTACTGCTGAAGCGATCGAAAGCGATGAAGCCTGGGAGGCCGTGCTCGCGCGGGACCGGTCCTATGACGGACGCTTCGTAACCGGCGTGCTTTCCACCGGTATCTATTGCCGCCCGAGCTGCGCCGCGCGCCGTCCCCGGCGCGAGAACGTGCGCTTTTTCGCTGACGGCGCGGCTGCGCGCGGAGCGGGGTTGCGGGCCTGCCAGCGTTGTTCCCCCGACGATGTCTCACGCGATGAGCGCGCCGTGCTCGCCGCGATCGAGGCGATCAAGGCCGCCGGCCAGCCCTTGGCACTCGCCGCGCTGGCGGCCGAGACCGGTTATAGCCCGACACATTTTCAGCGCGTCTTCACGCAGCAGACCGGGCTTTCGCCGGCATCTTATGCTCGCGCGCTGCGTGCCGAGCGCGCCGTGCAGGCGCTTACCGAGACCACCCGCGTGACCGATGCCATTTACGATGCCGGCTTTTCCGGCCCTTCACGGTTCTATGCTGCCAGCGAAGGCCGGCTCGGCAT
>CANGQZ010000233.1 GCA_947455865.1 Sphingomonadaceae bacterium | reverse complement strand
GCCTTGCCGGGCTGCTGTGGCGGGTGGTGTTCCGCTTCCTGTTCACCGCGCGCGAATATGGCCTGGCTGAAGGGGTGCGGGCGATCGTGCGTATTCCGGTCGCCAATGTGATCGCGATAATAGCCGGACGGCGCGCATTCGGTGCTTACCTTGCCAGCCTCGCCGGCAGCACCGTGCGCTGGGACAAGACCACCCACATTGGCCATCCGGCCCTGATCGCACCGCATGAGGCCCGCGCATGATGCTCGAACGCCGGGTGCGCGGCGAACCCCTGTTGGTGCTCTCACTGATCCTGTGCGGCTGGGTCGGGGCGCGGGTGCTGGCGTGGGAGGTGGCGTTCGATACAGCCGGCGCCAACCGCTCGCCGATCGCCGCAGTCCTACCTTCCCAAGCACCCCGGCATGCAGCGCCGGCACCGCGCCACTCCGCCGTGCCGTCCATTCCCGCTGCCGTCGGCCTGAGCGCCGCGCCGGTGATCGCCGTGCCGCCCCCGCACGCGCCCGCGGCGATTGTGCCGTTCGCGCCGGCAGCGCCGATGCCCGCGCCGCCGGCCGCCCTGTCACCTGTCGTTCCGGCTCCACCGCCTGTCGCCGCCTTTCCGTTCCAGACGCCGCCCCCGCGTGCGGCGGGTGAGCGTATCGCTGTCGCCGGTGGGCACCAGATGCTGTGGCTCGCCGCAACCGCCTTCATGCCGTCGCCGCTCGGGCTGCGCACGCCTGCCACGCCGGCAAGGGCGGCGGCGCCCGAACCGCGCTGGTCAGGCGATGGCTGGCTGCTCCTGCGCCGCGGCGATGGCACCATTTCGCCCGGCCCGGTGGTCGGCAACTATGGCGCAAGTCAGGCCGGGGCGGTGCTGCGTTATCGCCTGACGCCGGGCGATCCCCATCGCCTTGCGGCTTACGTCCGCGCTACCGCAGCGCTCAATGCAACCCGCCAGCAGGAGGTTTCCTTCGGTTTCGCCGCGCGCCCGCTGCCGCGGTTGCCGATCACCGCGATGGCGGAGCTGCGCGGGGTGCGCGATGGAGGCGGCGAGCGGCTGCGCCCGGCGGTGGTGCTCGTCACCGAATTGCCGCCGCAGCGCCTGCCGCTGAGCTTCACCGGCGAAGTCTATGCCCAGGCCGGCTATGTCGCCGGACGTACGCCAACCGGCTTCGTCGATGCGCTGGCCCGCGCCGAGCGGCCGATCGCCGATCTGGGAACCTTCCGCCTGCGCGCCGGCGGCGGCGCATGGGCCGCCAAGCAGCGGGGCGCGGCGCGGGTCGATGTCGGGCCTACCGCCAGCGTGACGTTCCACCTCACCGGCACGGCTGCGGCCCGCCTCGCCGCCGATTGGCGCTTCCGCGTCGCCGGCCATTCCAAGCCTGATTCCGGCCCGGCGCTGACGCTCTCCGCCGGGTTCTAGGCCCGCCGCGCACCGCGAAACCGGGGATTGCCCTGAGCTGCGCCTTTCCCGGCGCACGCGGCTGGGGTAGCCTCGTTTCGCTCCGATGGATGTCTACCTCCCTATCGCCAACCTTGCGGTCAATGGCCTGGTGATCGTCGCTCTGGGCGCGCTCACTGGCCTGCTGTCGGGGATGTTCGGGGTCGGCGGCGGCTTTCTCACCACCCCGCTGATGATCTTCTACGGCATCCCCCCCACCGTCGCTGCCGCTTCCGCTGCGACGCAGGTCACCGGCGCTAGCGTTTCTGGCGTGTTTGCCCACAGCCGCCGCGGCGGAGTCGATTATCAGATGGGCGGGGTGCTGGTATTCGGCGGGGTGATCGGCACGGGGATCGGCGCGCTGCTGTTCCGCCTGCTCACCGCACTCGGCCAGATCGATACCGTGATCAGCGTGCTGTATGTGGTGCTGCTCGGCGGGATCGGCAGTTTCATGGCGCGCGACGCGATCCGGGAAATCCGCGCGCAGAGCCGGGGCGAGGCGCTGCCTGCGCGCAAGCGCCGGCACCACCCGCTCGTGGCCAACTTGCCGCTGCGCTGGCGGTTCTATCGCTCGGGGCTCTACATCTCGCCGCTGGCCCCGCTGCTGCTGGGGATATTCACCGGTATACTGACTATGCTGATGGGGATCGGCGGCGGTTTCGTGCTGGTCCCGGCGATGCTCTACATTCTCGGCATGAGCGCCGGCGTGGTGGTCGGCACCTCGCTGTTCCAGATCCTGTTCGTCACCATCGCGACAACGATGATGCACGCCCTGACCACTCACGCGGTCGATATTGTGCTGGCGGTGCTGCTCTTGGTCGGATCGGTCACTGGCGCGCAGTTCGGCGCGCAGTTCGCGCAGCGCGTGCGACCCGAACGGCTTCGTCTCGCGCTCGCCGTGATCGTCCTGATCGTCGCGCTGCGCATGGCGCTAGGGCTGACCTACCGCCCCGACGCTATCTACACGATCGCTCCGTTATGAGCGCCCGGCGGTGAAGCGGCTGTTCGCGATCCTCTGCCTGCTGCTGCTCGGGGCCGGGCGCGATCCGATCCTCGTCCCCGAAGTTTCACAGCATGAAGTGAAGCTGTGGCAGGGCTTTACCGGCACCGAACTGCTGCTTTACGGGGCAATCCTCGATCCGGATGGGCTTCGGGCCGCGCGCGATTATGATATTGTGGTGGTACTCAAGGGGCCGACCCGGGCCATCACCGTGCGCGAAAAGCAGAAGCACGCCGGCATCTGGTTCAACGACGCCAGTACTGCGTTCCGTTCGGCCCCGGCGTTCTATGCGGTGGCCTCTTCGCGTCCACTCGATCGGATTGTCGATCCGCGCACCGCGGCGATTTACGAACTTGGCCTGCCGTTCATTCAGCTCTCGCCGATCGGCTCGATCGAGCCCGACCGCCAAATCCGCTTCGCCGCCGGCCTCGCCGGCCAGATGGCGTCGGAGCAGCTCTATCAGGAAGACCCGCAAGGGGTGACCGTCAGCGAACAGGTGCTCTATCAGGCACGTATCCAGCTCCCGTCCAACGTCCCGACCGGCCAGTACACCGCAGAGACTTTCGCGATCAGCAAGGGCCGGGTGGTGGCTTCGGCAGTGGCGCGGGTCAAAGTCGAAAAAAGCGGTTTCGAAAAGGGCGTCGCCGACTTTGCCCGGCACAGCGCGTTCTTTTACGGCTTGCTCGCGGTTGCGGTGTCGGTGGTCATGGGCTGGATCGCCGGGCGCCTGTTCGCGCTGGTCTGATCGTGCCGGTAAAACGCTACTGAACGAGCTTAGCCCTAAATTAACCGGTCAGACCTAACTTCCGATCAAGAACCCCGTGAACAGGCTGACGGAAGATGTCTGAGATGAGCATGACCGGTTTCGATCAGGGTCGACCGGCGCAGCCTGGTGAGCTTGCCGCCACCATGGCCGCCGTCAAGCCGCTGGGCCAATCGGGCAACGCGGCCGATCCGATCGGGGTGGTGCTGGATATCGCCGGATCGTCTTCCGCGATCGCGCTCGATCTTGAACGGCTGCAGGAATGCTCCGAAGATTTTGATCCTTCGGTAGCGCTGGCCGGGCAGGTTGGCGCGCAGATCAAGATCCGCGTCGGTCGTGGCTGGCTCCTCGCCAGCGTGCGCACTCAACGCCAGGATACCAAGACCCCCGGCGGGATCATGGCCAACATCGATTTTCTGGGTGAAGGCGAGGAAGAAAGTAAGCGCTGTGCGGCGCCCACCTTGCGCGGTTGACGCCCAGCGTTGAGCTTGCGCGGCCTGATTTGGGCCGAGGCGCTACTCCTATGATAATCCCGTGTGATGATCCTGTGAGCAAGGGCGCGCAGCG
>CANGQZ010000232.1 GCA_947455865.1 Sphingomonadaceae bacterium | reverse complement strand
TCACCGGGATGGCATGGTATGCCGACTATGCCGCGCGCACCGCCGCCGACGGCGCGGAAGGGCGGCTGGTCAGCCTGTATCGCTTCGATGCCAGCTGGGATTCGTGGGAAATGCACCCGGCGGGCGATGAACTGGTGATCTGCGTGAGCGGTGCGATCACACTTTTGCAGGAGCTGCCAGACGGCGCGGTCTGCACGGTCGTGCTCGGTCCGGGCGAGTATGCGATCAATCCGCCGGGGGTGTGGCATACCGCCGATTTGACGCAGCCGGCGACGGTGCTGTTCATCACCGCCGGGCTCGGCACCCAGCACCGCCCGCGTGAGCTTGCGGGCGCGTGAACCGATGCGCACATGAGCGACAATTGGCGACAATAAACCGCACCCCCGGCATAATCGCGCGACACCATTGGCCTAGAAGCGCGTTGTGAAGCCACAAGGTGCCCGCCAGTCCCTGCCCCTCCCCCGCCCGGCGGCCTTGTGGTTTCCTCTCGCGCGATTTTGCCCGGGTCAGCCGATTTTGGACGGAGATTTGCAATGAAGAAATGGACTCTGGCGCTGACAGCGGCCGCCATCGGGATCAGCGTCGCGGCCGCGGGCGTGGTCTATGCCGAGCAGACCGGCGCGATGCCGCCCATGGCCGACATGCACCATCCGATGCGGGCCGATCCCCTCGGCGATGCCACGATCACCCGCGCCGACGCCGAAGCGAAGGCCGCTGCGCTGTTCGCCCAGCTCGATCTCAATCATGACGGCAAGCTCGATCCGGCCGACCGGGCCGTGCGCATCGGCGAGCACTTCGACAAGATGGACGCCAATCACGACGGCGTGCTGTCGAAGCAGGAATTCATCGCCGCACACGAACAGGCCATGGCCGGGCACGAAGGCCATGAAGGCCATGACGGGCCGGATCATGAAGGCGTTGGTCCGGATGGGCTCGGCCAAAGCGCAATGGGTCACGCCGGAATGGGTCCGGGCATGATGGGCCATAGGATGATGGGCATGGACGCCGATGGCAACCGCGCCGTGACCCGCGCCGAATTCATCGCCGACGCACTGAAGCGGTTCGACGAAGCCGACGCCAATCATGACGGCAAACTGACCAAGGACGAGCGCCGCGCCACGATGCGCGCGCACATGCGGCAAATGCGCGAGATGATGGGCGGTATGCCCGGGATGATGCCCCCGCCGGGCGGCGGCGGCGATCCGATGATGGGCAGCCCCGACTGACAAGCGCGGCGGTTTCTGCAATGATGCGGCCTGCATGACCGACACGCCCCCGATCAAGCTGCTGGTCGTCGATGACGAGGCAGCGCTGCGCCAGCCCCTGGCCGAGTATCTCTCGCGCCAGGGGTTCGCGGTGGCGCAAGCCGCGAGCGCGGCAGAGGCCCGCAGCCGCTTGCGCGATGAAACCCCCGATCTGGTGCTGCTCGACATCATGATGCCGGGCGAGGACGGCCTTTCGCTGTGCCGCCACATCGCCGAGGCGCTGCACCTGCCGACGATTTTCCTGACCGCGCGGGGCGAGGCGACCGACCGCATCGTCGGGCTGGAAATCGGCGCCGACGATTATGTGGTCAAGCCGTTCGAACCGCGCGAACTGGTGGCGCGGATCCGTTCTGTGCTGCGCCGCGCCAACCGGGTGCCGGGCGAGCAGGCCGGCGAAGAGGAAGTGTTCACATTCGAAGGCTGGATGCTCGATCCGCTCAAGCGTCGGCTGGTCGATCCCGAGGGCGCGGTGGTGGCGATCTCTTCCGCAGAGTTTCGCCTGCTGCTGGCCTTCCTTGAACATCCCCGGCAAGTGCTGGACCGCGACCGACTGCTGGAAATGGTGCAGGGCCGCGAGGCGCATCTGTTCGACCGCGCGGTCGACAATCAGGTGAGCCGCCTGCGCCGCAAGATCGAAGCCGACAGCCGCAATCCGCAAATGATCCAGACGGTGTGGGGCGGCGGCTATATGCTTGCCGCCGAAGTCCGCCGCCGCCCCGCCGCTGCCGCCTAAGCGTGGCCTGGCTGGCTTCCCTGCTGTGGCCCAAAAGCCTGCGCGGGCAGGTGTTGCTGGCGATCGCGCTGGCGCTGTTTCTGGCGCAGGCGATCGGCGCGCTGCTGCTTTACCGCGCGCAGCACGAGCGGATCGAGGGCGCTTTGCTGCACAATGCGGCGTTTCGCCTGATCGTCGCCAGCCGGAGCGGAAATCTCGATCATGCCGATCATTCCGGCCCACCCGGCGCACCGGGGGAACGCCGCGGCCCTTCGCCCGAAATGCCGCGGATGCGGTTCGAGCGGACCAGCGAATCGCCACTGCGCCCCGGCGAAGTGCGCGAAGCGGCCGAGGAAGCCGAGCTGCGCCAGATCCTGACCGAGCAGGAATTCCCGGTCGGCCAACTGATGGTGTTCCACCGCGACGTTCGGATGGAACTGCGGGCGCGGCTGCGGCTTGATGCGCGCTTGCCCGGCCGAGATGGCCCGCCCGGCGAAGTGCTGGTGGCGGCGGTGCAGCCCAAAGGTTCCGCTGAATGGCTGGTGGCGCGGGTGTTCGTGCCGCCGACCGAGCGGATCATGCTCCAGACGCTGTTCGGGCAGACGCTGTTCATTTATGCCGTGCTGGTGGGGGCAATGTGGCTGCTGCTGCGGCGGATCACCCGCCCGCTGGCGGCGCTCACCTCACGGCTTGAGCGCTTCCGCGAATACCGGGATCTCGCCGACCAGCTTGAACCGCAGGGGCCGGACGATGTTGCCCGGCTGATCGCCGCGCACAACGCCATGGAGGGGCGGATCGTTGCGCTGCTGGACGAAAAGGACGTGATGCTCGGCGCGATCGGGCATGATCTCAAGACCCCGCTGGCAGCGCTTCGGGTGCGGATTGAATCGGTCGACGACGAAACCGAGCGGCGGCGGATGGCGGCGACGATCGAGGACATTACCCGCACGCTCGACGATATCCTCTCACTCGCCCGGGTCGGCCGGCCGAGCGACCCGCACGAGACCACCGAGCTTTCGGCGCTCGTCGCCTCGGTCGTCGAGGAATACGAGGACATGGGTGAGCCGGTGGAACTTGGAGAAACCGTGCGGATCGTCCTGCCGCTGCGCCCCACTTGGATCCGCCGCGCGCTGCGCAACCTTATCGGCAACGCGCTGCGCTATGGCGAACAGGCGCAAGTCTCGCTGACGCGTGACGGCCGGGCGGCGGCGATCCGCATCACCGATAAAGGGCCCGGCATCGCCGAGGATCAGATCGCGCGGATGCTCGAGCCGTTCATTCGCGGCGATCCTTCGCGCAACAGCGAAACCGGCGGGACCGGGCTGGGGCTGACGCTGGCGCTGGCGATTGCCGAGCAACACGGCGGGACGCTGACGCTGGCGAACTTGCGCGCCGCCGACGGCACCGTGACCGGGCTGGAGGCGGTGCTATGTCTGCCAGTGCCCTGACGCTTACTGCAACGCAGCGATCTGACCGCTGACCTCGGCGCTGCGCGCCTGCTTGAGCATACCGCAGCTGCGCACCCGCTCGATCGTCCGTTCGAGTTCGAGTTCGGCGGTCGTGCCGGCCAGACGCGGGCGCAGGGAGGCTGCGATCTCTTCGGCGCGTTCGGTCGAGCAGAACCCGCCGACCAGACCCGGCAGCCGCGCGGACAGAAAGATCCCGCCGGCCCCTTCCATCATCTCGGCCAGATTTTCCTTCATCCACGCCCAGCCGATATCGCGGCTGCCGGTCGTCGCGATCACGCCGCCAGTCAGCTGATAGCGCTCGATCGGCCGCAGCCGCGGATCGCGGGCGCCGGTC
>CANGQZ010000231.1 GCA_947455865.1 Sphingomonadaceae bacterium | reverse complement strand
CAGAAACGCCGCGATCCCCGGCTCGCCCGGATCGGCCAGCCGCACACTTTGTTGCGGGGGAAGGAACGGCGCGTTCATGCCGCCAACGCCAAAGGCTCGGCGCGCAAGGCCTGCTCCGCTGCCAGCGCGTCCATCCGCCCCCAGCGAAATTCGCCCAGCAGCCGCGCCAGCTTGCCCGCCATCGCCTCCAGCCCGGTGTAGTGCCTCAGCCGCGAGCGCAGCGGCGCTCCCGCCACCCGCGGCTGGTCGGGATCGATCTCCCACGGATGGAAATAGAACACCGCCGGCCGCCCCGCCTCGCGGTTCACTTGCGCGATCGCCCAGCGTGAAAAGGCGTATGGCAGCACCCGGAAGAAACCGCCCCCGCCCGCCGCCACCCGCCGCTGGCCCAGCATGGCGGTGGTCACCGGGATTTCGATCAGCGCGCTGTCGGCCAGCGGCTGAAAGGCAAAGCGCGGTGCTTCGCGCCAGCCGTAATGGTCGTGTCCCACCGGCGCGACGCTCGAACTATAGGCATAGTCCGCCTCGGCCAGCACCGAAAACGCCCACGGCGAGCGCGCATCGATCGAAAAGCTCGGCGCACGATAACCAGTCACCGCCACGCCAGCCGCATCTTCCAGCGCCGCTCGGCTCTGCGCCAGATCGGCGCCAAAGCGGTCCGGATCGAGCGTGAACACCCGGGTATGGTCCCACCCGTGGCTGGCGATCTCGTGACCGGCGTCGTGAATGCGCCGGATCAGCGCCGGATGGCGCGCCGCCACCCAGCCAAGGGTAAAGAACGTCGCGCGCACCCCGGCGGCAGCAAACAGATCGAGTACCCGCGCACAATTGTCCTCAACCCGCGAACCCAGGCTGGCCCAGTCATCGCGCGGGATGGTCGTTTCAAACGCGCCGACCTGGAACCACTCCTCCACGTCGACCGACATGCCATTGCTGAAGGCCACGGGGATGCTCCGCTGCAAGGGATCAGGCGGCGGCCTTCTGGTCGCTTTCCAGCCATTCGATCAGCATCGCCAAGGTATGCTTCACGGTGGCTTCCTGCTCGACCAGCCGCGCTTCAAGCGATGCCATCTTCTTGTTCATCGCTTTCGCGTCAGGCTGCTGCTCGACTTGGTTGGCCAGTTCGATCAGCGCCTGCTGCAGTTCGGCGATCTGGGCGTCGCGCTCGGCCAGCGCCGCCTTCATCTCGGCAAACGATACCGCGTCGATCGGCACGGACGGCGCTGCGGCCACCAGCGCGTCCGGGGCCGGGGCCAGGGCTGCTACCGCCGGCTTGACCGGTTTCGGTTGCGCCAGCGGCAGCGCGGTATCGGCAGCCAGTTCGTCCAGCACACGCGCAAAGACCTCTGCGTCGATGCTGTCGCGCTGCTCGACCGCGCCAAACAGCAGCACCCGGCTGACGATCTGGTTGACCTTGCGCGGCACCCCGCCCGATGCCTTGAACAGCTCGGGCATGACTGCGTCGTCGAACGCCGGCCGGCCGGTCCAGCCGACCAGCTTCAGCCGGTGCTCGATATAGGGCTTGAGCTCGTCGGCCTCCATCGCATCAAGATGGTGCGCGGCGATCACCCGCTGGCGTAGCTGTTCCAGCTCGGGGCTGGTCTGCAGCAGTTCGCGGAATTCCGGCTGACCCAGCAGCAGCGTCTGCAGCAGCGGCTGCGCGCCCAGCTGGAAGTTGGACAGCATCCGCAGTTCTTCCAGCGCGGCGATGCTCAGGTTCTGCGCTTCGTCCACCACCAGCAGGCAGCGCCGCCCGGCGCGCGCTTCGGCGTGAAGCAGACCCTCGATCGCGGCGAGCGCCGAGGCCTTGTCATGCCCCTCGATCATCAGCCCGAAGGCCTGCGCGATCACATGGATCACCTCGTCGCCGTTAAGCGCGCTGGTAACGACTTGCGCCGCGGTCAGCCGCGCCGGATCGATCGTCGCCATCAGGTGCGCGACCAGCGTCGATTTGCCCGCGCCAATCTCGCCAGTGATGACCACGAAGCCCTCGCCCTGCGCCAGGCCATAGCCAAGGTAAGACAGCGCCTTGCGGTGCGTCAGGCTCTCGAAATAGAAGGCCGGGTCCGGCGTCAGCTGGAACGGGCGAGCGGTGAAGCCGTAAAAGTCCTCGTACATGACAGTTCCCATCCTCAGAACGAATAGCGCACGCCGACCACGGCCGATGCGTTCCAGATATCTTCGACTTTCTCGCGGGTGATCCCCTGGATCGCCAGCGCAGCACTGGCCGAAAGGTGATCGCCGATCCTGCGGTTGTAAGTGGCGCTGGCCCCCAGCGCGGTGCCGTCGCCATCGGCCACGAAGCCGCTGCGGTACCAGTCGGCATAGAGATACGAATTGAAGCTCGAATTGCGGTCAATCCGCCCGTTGAGCCATGCCGAAACCCAGGTGTTCTCGTCGGTCACCCCGTTGGCAGCAGCCAGCACGGTGCCCGGCGCGGCAATGAATTTGCGCCGGTCGTACCCGGCGCCGATGCCCATCCCAAGCCGGCCGATATCCATCGCATAAGTCGCCTGCACCCCGCGGGCGCGGAACGTCGCCGAACGGACCGAACCGAGCGCGCCGGTCACGCAGTTGCCGCCCCCTGTGCCAGACCCGCTGCTGCCGCCGCCTGTGGCGCTGGCCGGCGGCGCGAACGACGTCACGCAGCCATTGATGTCGCCCGAAACCGGATCGCGATTGGCCTCGAAGTCGGTCGGCAGCGCCACGAGCGCGCGGTTGATCTGGCCGCCCAGCCCGGAAACGTTGTCATAGGCGGAAAGGTCGAACGTGCTGCGCAGGCTCGGCCGCCAGCCGAACGCGCCATAGACGCTGGTCGAGCCATAGCGCCGGCCGACATGCGCCTCGAGCGCGGTGCGCCGGCTCGGCCGCCAGATCACCCCGACATCCCAGATCAGCCCCGTCGATTCGTAGGCAATCTTGCGCGGTTGGCTCTCGTCGGTCACGTAGCGCCCATTGCTGCCGATCACCGGCACCCCGGCACCGTCACGTAGCGCGTCGCGGCTCGAAATCTCCACCTTCTCATAGCCGACCCCACCGACCACCGCAGCGGTTTCGGTCACCGGCACGGTCACATCGGCGCGGGCGTGGAAGTCCTTCACCCGCTGATCAAGGTTGGCGATGTCTTCCTGATAGTATCCCGCGCCTGCGCCCAACCCCACCGGCAGCACGTCGCCAGGGCGGACCCCGGCGTGGACTTCGGCATTGTGCGTGGTCGAATGGTCGAACACGTCGCCGCTGGCCGTCACGCCATTGGTCACAATCGTGTCGCTGGTGCCCACGTGGGTATAGCCGATCCGATAGGATCCGGTCACCGCGACATCGCCGGCATGGGTGCTCACGCTCGGTCCGGCATAGACCGAATAGAGGTGTGTGGAATTTTCACGGTCGAACCCGCCCGGGAAGCTGGCGCCGTTGCCTTCCGTCGTGGTGCGGGTGGCAAGTCCGCCCACCTCGAAGGTCACGGCTTGCGGCACCACTGCGATCCCGGCCCGGGCGATCCCGCTGATCACGTCGCCGCTGTCGGCCTTGCCCCAGCCGAAGCGGTGTTCATAGCGCGCGGAGAACGAGGCTTCGGAATTGCGCCCCTGAATATGGCCATCGACCCCGGCGGCCAGCGCGGTCCAGGTCAGGACTTCGTGCTGCGGCGAAAGTTCGGCGGAGAATATCTGGTTCGCCTCGATGTACGGCGTGATCTTGAAGTGCTGATGGCGGCGCGTGCCACCGCGCGGCGCGGCGGGTGCATCGTCGGCAGGGGCGGAGGCGGAATCGGCCTCGCCGCTGCCAT
>CANGQZ010000230.1 GCA_947455865.1 Sphingomonadaceae bacterium | reverse complement strand
CCGTCCACCTTCCACGTGATGGAAGATTACATCACCATCCTGCGCCAGCTGTGGCGGGGGGAAACCGTAAATTACAGCGGGCCGCTGGGCACGTTCCGCAATCTGGCGCTGGGCGCCAAACTGGACGTAATGCCGCCGATCATCATGGCCGCGATGGGCGAGAAGACCTGTGAATGGGCCGGCCGCCTCTGCGACGGGGTGATCTACAACTCGCTGTGGAGCCCGGCGGCGGCGCAGCGTTCAACTCAGGTGGTGCGCCGCGGGGCGACCCTGGCCGGCCGAGACCCCAAAAGCGTCAAGGTGTGGTCGATTCTGGTCACGGCCAGCGACGTGTCCGAGGAAGTCATCCTGAACACGATCGTCCGGCGGATGAACACCTATATTCTGGTGCCGCCGATGTTCGACGCGCTTTGTGATCTGAACGGATGGGATCCGGCCGCGGCCCAGCGGATCCGCGACGAATTGAAATCGTTCGACGGCGCGCCCAAGCCGGGGTTTCTCGGCGACGAACATACGACGCGAGACCTCGATCAGCTGCGTCACATGCGCGACTTCTATCCGCAGCAATGGCTGGACGAGGGCGTCGCGGTCGGAACCGCGAAGCACTGTATCGGCAAGGTTATGGAACGGTTCGATGCCGATCTCGACGGCATCCTCTTCCACGGCACGCATCCCGGCAACCTTGAATCCCTGCTCAAACTCTGGCCGGAATACCGGCCCGCCGGCCGCTTTGACGGCCGATCTGTCAACCCGGGACTTTGATCTGGCAGCAGACAGTTTTCGGTTATGAGGGTGCTGTCAAAGCGGCAGCAGCGGGGCTGGCCGCTGGCCAGCCCCGGCAGGCTCAATCCACCGTAGAGGCGCCGTCGAGCACCAGATTGCTCCCGGTCGCGAACGAGGAGCGGCCCGAGAGGAGCCACATCGCGGCTTCGGCGACTTCCTCGGGCTGGCCGAGGCGGCCGATCGGGTGGCTGGCGATGGCGGCGTCCTCGACGCCTTCCTGCGCCAGCAGATCGACGATCAGCGGAGTGTAAATGAACGCCGGGCAGACCGAATTGATGCGAATGTTGCGCTTGGCGTATTCGAGCCCGGCGGTCTTGGTGAGGCCGACGACGGCGTGCTTGCTGGCGACATAGGCGGTGTGCCCGGCCCAGCCGATGATCCCGGCGGCGGAAGCGATGTTGACGATGGAGCCGCCGCCCTGCTGCAGCATCTGGCGCAGTTCAACCTGCATCGAAAGGGCCACGCCGAGCACGTTGACATCGATCACGCGGCGCCAATCGCTTTCCGAACAATCGGCCAGATCGGCATATTCGCCGAGCACGCCGGCGTTGTTGATCGCGCCATGGACCGCGCCGTGCTGCGCCACGGCGGCGGCGAAGGCCGCGCCGACATCGGCGGAACTGGTGACGTCGCCCGTGTGGGTGCTGGCCTTGAGGCTAAGCCCGCGCGCGGTTTCGGCGATTTCGGCGATGCCATCGCCCGCCAGATCAAACAGCGCGAGGTTGGCCCCGGCCTTGGCGAGGCCCAGCGCGCAAGCGCGGCCGATGCCCGAGCCAGCGCCGGTGATGAAAATGGTCTGCCCGGCAAGGCCGCGATCGTCGGCAGGGTTCAGCGTGGTCATCGTTTCTCTCCCATCCCAAAGCCGCAGGCTTAGGGGGGCGGGGCGCGTGGCGCTATGGCCTCGCGCGCCAATTATCGGGCGAGGTGTGACAGGGGGACGCTGCCCTGCTCAGTCCGGCGTTGCCACCCGGTAGGTCAGCACTGCGCGGCCATTGGCGGGGACGCTGACCGTCCACAGCCAGTTGCCGTCCTGCCGCTTCAGCTTGGTCGATGGCTGCTGCAGCCTGGCATCGTCGCTCACCCGCAGCTTGCCTTCGAAGGTGATTGCGCGCGGGTTGGCGTTGGTGACGGTGATGCGGTAGCTGCGCCAGCGCGGGCCGCTGGCGGTGACGCTGCCGGTGACATGGACTTGCGGCGAGGGGGCGACGGCGATCTCGACCGTTTCGCCCACGGCCTTGTCGGTAAACGGCTCGCCGCCGATCAGCACGAATTCCTCGCCGCTGGGGGCGAACACCCGGGCAGCGCCGCCGGGAAGCGCAATGCCGAGCCCGTCCGCGGGCTTGTTGTGGGTGCGCAGGATCAGTGCGGCGTCCTCATCGGTGCCGTCATCAAGCCAGGCGCTGTAAAACGGGGTGACCGCGATCACCTTGCGATCGAACAGCGCCACTTGCTTTTGCGCCCGCGCGGCGACGGTGGTGGTGACCGGCATCCGGTATAGCTTCAGATCGCCGAGGTCCTCCCCCTGCATCACCACCGGGGCAGCGGCGGCATCGTTACGGCGCTCCATCTTCGCCGCCGTCATCACGATATCGGCCGCTTCCATCATCACCGGCGGCGCGGGTACGGCCATACCCACTGACATCGGCTGCGGCGGGCTGAGATAGCAATGGAAGGTGAGGTAACCGCTGCCATTGCCGCTGTCATAACTGCGCGTCTCGTCGAAGTTGAGCTTGCCGCCGACCACCGCCGCGGTGGTATCTGGAAAGCTGGTGGTGTCGCTGCTGGCGAGGGAAACCCATGCGGTCATGTCGGCATGGCGCCCGTCCGGCCGCAGGCGCAGGACGTAGTTGGCCCGCCAGTCAAACCCCCAGGCGAGGTAGGACAAGGTCAGCCTGGCGCGGGCCGGGGCTGGGCTGTCGGTCTGCACCGAAAGCGTCGGGCGTGGCGAGAGCCCGGCGGGCAGTTCGGGGTAGACCAGCTGTTCGTTGAGCGGGCCGCAGTTGGCCGCCTCGAACCCGTCCTTGGTCTGGAGTATCACGCTGCCATCGGGGCCGGAGCGGATGATCGCGGGCTCCTCGCTCGATTTGCCGCTTTTGCCGTGGGTGCGGCGCAAGGTCACCGGGCGGCCGAACGATCGGGCATAGAGGCTGGCCGGGCTCAGCAGATCGGCATCGAGGTTCTTCTCGCGCACCCCGGCGGGCAGGCCGGTCACGATCGCGCTTTCGGGCATCATCCCCGCCGCCACGCCCTCGAACCGAATGGTGGCGCGGCCTGCCGGAATATCGACTTCGCGGGTCTCGGTGATCAGCGCATAGCCTTGCAGCCACTCGAGATTGAACTCGCCTTCGCCGCCATAAGGCGCGCGGTAGATCGTCACGCTCGATCCGGCGGGCGCGAGGGAGGTGATGACCTGGTCCTGGGGGGCTTCGGCGCCCGCGCGCACGCCGGCCAGCGCCAGCGCGGCGATAAGGCAAGCGGTGAGGCGTGACGCGCGCATCACTGCCGCGCCGGTCAGTAAACGGTGTCGAACGAAACGGTCAGCGTGCTCTCGCCGTTGGCGGGCACCGGCACTTGCCATGCCCGCTCGTCGGCGCTGCGCTGTTCGCCCTTGATGCTTTCGGACGGCACCCGTGTTTCGGCCCACCACCAGCCGCGGTCGAGCCCGGCCTGCACCACCTCGGCGGTGACCGGCACCGGCTTGGCGTTGGTGATCCGGTAGGTCATCGTCGTGCGCCAAAAGGTCGCCTTGCGGTCGATTTCGACCACCTTGGGCTTGGCCCCGTCGACGCTGACGCGGTAAACTTCGTCGCGGATCCACTCGTCAGACGTGATCGTCTCGCGCTTGACCACGGTCGGCTGCACCTTGATGTCGAACGCCTCGCCGGTCTTGAGCGCCAATGTCGAGCCCATCGGGGTGTGGCCGATGCTGTTCTCGCCGATGAATTGCGGCTGGCCGCGCGCATCGCGCATATAGACCCGCACCGTGCCCGCCGGGAGGGCATCGCCGAGGCCGCCGCTGCGCGAACTGGAAAAGCGCAGCACGCTATCGAAGCTCTGCGCTTCGCTGGCGCTG
>CANGQZ010000229.1 GCA_947455865.1 Sphingomonadaceae bacterium | reverse complement strand
TTGACGTAGCGTTCGTTGGAGGAGCCGAAAACGGCCTTGGCGAGTGCGCCGAGCATGATGGTTTTCCCGATGGATGGGCCGCGGGCTGTGCGCGGCTGGAGGTGATAGTTGAATTGCAGGAGCCGCCCTAGGCTGCGCGCCAGAAGGCACGGCTTGGCGGCAACGGGTGGCGCGGCCTATTCGGCGGCGCGGTCGCTCTGCAGCTGGACGGTGGGCACGAACACTTGCGGGCGGCGCGGCGAAGCGCCTTCGGCGCAGCGGTCAAACCCCGGTTCGCTGCGCGCCGGGGCCGCAGCAATCGCGGCGGGACGTGCCGCGAGGGCCCGGGCGACACCGCGCGCCGGAGCGAGCACGCCAATCTCTGCACTTGCCCGGCACACGCGCGCCTCTGCCGGCGCGGCTTGCGCGGCGAGCCCCATCAGGGCGAGCAAGGCGAGGAGGAAACGCGTCATCTGCGGCGCAGCATATAGGGATGGAGATGAACGCAGTCCATCCCGATCGGCGCACCAAAAGCGCTTGTTCGCAACGTGGTTACCAAATCTTGGCACCTCGCGGGCTATCGCTGCGGTTGTGACCGGGCCCGCCTCCCCCCTGCCTTTTGCCGCGGCGGCTGCCGCTGCTGGACGCGCTGCGCACGGTCGCGGCGATCGGGGTAATGCTGTATCATGTGGCCGACGCCTTCGGGCCGACCCGACTTTTCGCGCGGACTTATCTGTTCGTCGATCTGTTTTTCCTGCTTTCGGGCTTTGTGCTGACGCTGGCAGCCGAGCCGGGGATGGCGTCGCGACCGCCGCTGGCATTCGTCCGTGCCCGGCTCCGGCGGCTGTGGCCGTTGGTGGCGCTCGGGACGTTGGCCGGGGCACTGGCCTTCCTGCCGGGCGGGACGCCGGGGCAAGTCGGGCGACTGGCGCTGATGGGACTGATGATGCTGCCGCAGCTGCAGCAAGGCTTCGCGATCTTTCCGCTGAACGGCCCGCAGTGGTCGTTGCTGTGGGAGCTGGCGGTGAACGCGCTGCATGCCGCGGTGCTGCACCGGCTGAGCGAGCGGCAGCTGTTGAGCGTGGTGGCCGTTGCCGGGCTGGGGCTGGCGGCTGCCATTGCCGTGGTGGGCGGCTGCACGATGGGCCCGAATGCGGAGTACTGGTGGCTGGCGGCGCCGCGGGTGGTGTGGGCTTACGGCCTTGGCATCTGGTTGGCGCGGGTGTGGCGGCGGCGCGGGCCGGTGCCGCTGGCCGACTGGCGCGTCGCGCTGATCGCTCCGCTGGCGGCGTTGCTGGTGCTGCCCTGGGTTCCGCTGGGGCAGGCTTTGGGCGATGCCGTGGCTGTCTTTGTGATCCTGCCCGCGCTGTTCTGGGTGGCGGCCAACGCGGTGCCGCCGGCTGCGGCCGGGCCGGCGCTGCAGCGGATCGGGGCGATTTCATTCCCGCTTTATGCGCTGCACGAACCGGTGCTGGTAGCGGCCTCGTTCGTATCGGAACGGCCCGAGGCCAAGCTGATGGCTGCCGGGCTGGCGCTGTTGCTGGCGGCACTGGCCGCGCGGTTCTTGCCGTTTCTTGGACCGGCGACGCGCGCCGAAGCGCGGACAGCGCGCATTGCGGCGGCTTGACCTCACCGGCGCAGGGCCTAATCCGCGCCCATGTCCGACGCTGTCTCCCCCCTCGCCGTGCCGTTCCCTGCCCTTCCCGCGATTGCCGGGGTGACGCCGCATGTGGTCTGCGCGCGTTACAAGGAGTGGGGCCGCGCCGACCTGACGTATGTCGAGCTGGCCGAAGGCACTGCGGTGGCCGGTGTCTTTACCCGCAATGTATGCTGCTCCTCCGAAGTGGAGCTGGGCCGCGCGGCGATCGCGCAAGGCCGGGCGCGGGGGCTGGTGGTGAATGCTGGCAATTCCAACGCGTTTACCGGCTATCGCGGCCGCGAGGCGGTGGAGCAGATCATTGCGCAAGTTGCGGCACATCTTGGTTGCCCGGGCGAGCAGGTGTTCGTCTCCTCGACCGGGGTGATCGGGGTGCCACTGCCCAAGGACAAGGCCCGCGCCGGGGTAGCGGCAGCGCTCACGTCTGAACCGTGCGGCTGGGAAGCGGCCGCACGCGCGATCTCCACCACCGATACCTTTCCCAAGGGCGCGGCCGCCAGCGCGATGATCGGCGGCGTGAAAGTGCAGTTTGCCGCGATCATCAAGGGCAGCGGCATGATCGCGCCGGATATGGCGACGATGCTGGGCTATATATTCACCGACGCCGCGATCGAGCCGGGGTTCCTGCAGGAACTGCTGAGCGCGGCGAGCGATGCGACATTCAACTGTATCACGGTCGACAGCGATACCTCGACCAGCGACACTGTTCTGGCGTTTGCCACCGGCGCAGCGGGCAATACCCCCCTCGCCGGGTTTGCCAGCCCCGGTGCCGATGCCTTTGCCGCTGCGCTGCACGATGTCTGCCGCCAGCTTGCGCACCTCGTCGTAAAGGATGGCGAAGGGGCGCAGAAGTTTATCGCGGTGACCGTCGGTGGCGCGGTATCGGACGCGAGCGCCCGGCGGATCGGCCTGGCCATCGCCAACTCGCCGCTGGTCAAGACCGCAATCGCCGGAGAGGACGCCAACTGGGGCCGGGTGGTGATGGCGGTGGGCAAAGCCGGCGAGCCGGCTGACCGCGACAAGCTCTCGATCGGGTTCGGCGGGATATGGGCTGCGCGCGACGGGCAGCCGCTGGCGGACTATGATGAAGCGCCGGTGGCGGCGCACCTCAAAGGCCGCGAGGTGGCTATCGAGGTCGATCTCGGGCTTGGCGAGGGTCGCGCGACCGTGTGGACCTGCGATCTAACGCACGGCTACATCGCCATCAACGCCGATTACCGCAGTTGAGCGGCGCCCTCACCGCCGGGGTTCACGCCGTGATCCGCGCTGCGGCGGAACGCGCGATCCTCCCGCGCTATCAGCAACTGGCGGCGCACGACATCGTTGCCAAGGCGGCGGACGACGTGGTGACCATTGCAGACGCAGAGGCCGAAGTGATCCTGGCCGAAGGCCTTGCCCGGCTGCTGCCGGAAGCCGCGATCGTCGGCGAGGAAGCGGCGCATGCCGATCAGGCGGTGCTGGACCGGCTGAGCGATGCGCTGTGCTGGATCATCGATCCGGTCGACGGGACCAACAATTTCGCCGCCGGCAAACCGCCGTTCGGCGTGCTGGTTGCGCTCGCCGAGGGGGGCGAAACCATCGGTGGGTGGATCTACGATGTGCTGAGCGGACGGTTTTGCCATGCGCTCGCCGGCCAGGGGGCGTGGATCAACGGCGCACCGGTGCGGGCGCGCATTTCGGGACAGGAACCGCCGATCGCGGCGATATCGCTGGTGTTTGCCGATCCGGCGCGGCGCGCGGCGCTGACCACGGGGATCGCGCCGCATTACAGCGTGGTGGACATCCCGCGCTGCGCCGCCGAGCAGTATCCGCGGATCGTGCTGGGCACCAACGACGTCTCGCTGTTCGAGCGGACGCTGGCGTGGGATCACGCCGCCGGGGTGCTGTTCGTCAATGAGGCCGGCGGCAAGGCGGCGCGGCCCGACGGCTCGGCCTACCGGGTGGACCGGCACCTTGAGCCCGGGCTGATCGCGGCGGCCAGCCCGGCGCTATGGGACGAACTGGCCGGGCGGCTCGCTGCGCTTTAGAGTGTGCTTTCGAGCCAGGCCTTGAGCTGGCTCTTGGGCGCGGCACCCAGCTTTTGAGCGACCGGCTGACCATTCTTGAACACCACGAGGAACGGGATCGACTGCACGCCGAACTTGCTGGCGGTGGCCGTGTTTTCCATGATGTCGAGCTTGGCGATGGTGACCTTGCCGGCCAGTTCCTCGGAGATTTCCTCCAGCGCA
>CANGQZ010000228.1 GCA_947455865.1 Sphingomonadaceae bacterium | reverse complement strand
CGTCCCCGGCTCTGACATCGACCGGATGCGTGCGGCCGGCGCCCCCCGGCAGGATTACCCGACGCTGTCCTCGCCCGAACTGGATCAGGTGGCGCGCCTGATGAAGCTGGCAAGCCTGCCGCTGACGCAGCTGCGCTCCAGCGAGTTCGAACTGACGATGCGGCGTTGAGCGGTCCGGCTTAGCGGAAATTCGGCGCTCGCGCTCCGGCGGCTCGGGCCGCACAACGCCGGCAGGTAAACTTGGGAACGATGCCATGCGGATGATCGACTTCTTCGACCGCGGCGCGCGCATCGCGCATGATCGGCCGTGCATGGTCGAAGGCGCGACCGTGCGGACTTACGACGAGGTCCGCCAGCGCAGCAACGCCATCGCCCGCGGCCTCATCGCCGATGGCTTCCCCGCCGGCGGCCACGCCGCGGTGCTAAGCGGCAATTCGGCGCTGGCGTTCGAGGCGATCCTCGGGGCTCTGCGCGCCGACGGGGTGTGGGTCATGGCCAACAACCGCGCACCCGTCGGCGAGAATGCCTACCTGCTCGATTTGCTCGACGTCGATACCCTGATCATCCACTCCGAGCTGGCCGAGCGGATCGCCACCTTTCGCAGGGAATGCCCGCGCATCCGCCGCTATATCGCGCTCGATCGGCCCTTCGCCGAGGCCGACGCATACCTCGGCGATATGATGATCGAAAGCGACGAACCGCTCCCCCAGCGCCGCGCCGGCCATCCGGACGAACTCGGCTTCCTCGCCAACACCGGCGGCACCACCGGCCGCTCCAAGGGCGTCATGCTCAGCAACGGCAACTGGCAGGCGCTCGTCTCCAGCCTAGTCGCCTCGATGCCGATGAAGCAGCCCCCGGTAAACCTCGTCGCCGCACCGATGACTCACGCCGCCGGTCCGCTCGCTCTTGCCAGCATGGCGCTCGGCGGCACCGTGGTGGTCCTGCCTAAGTTCGACGCGGCCGACGTGATCGCCGCGATCGAGCGCCACCGCGTCACCTACATGTTCCTTCCCCCCACCGCGGTCTACATGCTGCTGGCCGAGCCGACCGTGCGCACCGCCGATCTCTCCAGTCTCGAATATATCTCCTACGCTGGCGCGCCGATGTCGCTCGACCGGCTGAAGGAAGCGATCGAGGTGCTTGGCCCGGTGATGAACGCCAGCTTCGGCCAGACCGAGGCGCCGATGTGCGTCACCGCGATGCCCCCGCACGAGCATCTCGATGCCAATGGCGAACTCGCCCACCCGGGCAGCTGCGGCCGGCCCAACCTGCTCTCGATCGTCGAGATCATGGATGACGAGGGCAACATCCTCCCCCCCGGCCAGCGCGGCGAGATCGTCGTGCGCGGCCCGCTGGTGATGCAGGGTTATTACAAGAACCCTCAGGCGACCGCGGAAGTCTCCACCTTCGGCTGGCACCACACCGGCGATATCGGTGTGCGCGATGAAGATGGCTGGTTCTATGTGGTGGACCGCAAGAAGGACATGATCATCTCCGGCGGGTTCAACGTCTATCCGGCCGAAGTCGAACAGGCGCTGATGGCCGATCCTGGGGTGCAGGATTGCGCGGTGATCGGCGTTCCGGACGAGAAATGGGGCGAAGCCGTGGTCGCGGTGGTCGAACCGCGCGCCGGCCAGACCATCGATGTCGAAGCCCTGCTCGCCTTCGCGCGCGATCGGCTCGGGCCGGTCAAGGCGCCCAAGGCGATCGAGGTGATGGCGCAGTTGCCGCGCAGCAATGCCGGCAAGGTGCAACGCTCCGAACTGCGCAAGGCGCGCTGGGCCGCAGCGGGAAGGACGATCTGATGCGCGATGTCGTGATCCTCGGCGTGGGCATGACCCCGTTCGGCCGCCACCTCGATAGCACGCACGAACAGCTTACCCAGGCAGCCGCCCGCCTCGCGCTCGCAGATGCCGGGGTCACCGGCGCCGATATCGATATGGCGGTCTATGCCAACGTCATTCAGGGCTTCTTCGCCGGCGAAATGTCGATCCCCGGCGAATACGCGCTGCGCCCGCTCGGCATCCAGAAAGTGCGCGGCTTCCATGTCGAGCAGGCCTGCGCCAGCTCCACCGTGGGCCTCCACCTCGCGGTCGATTATATCCGCGCCGGGCTCGCCGAAATGGCGCTGGTCGTCGGCGTCGAAAAGCTGTTCAGCGCAAACCGCGCCAAGCGCTTCGCGGTGTTCCAGCAGCCGCGCGATCTGATAGAGGCGCGCGGCTATATCGATCGCACCCGCGATCTGCTGCAGCCGGTGCCGGAAGGGCTGGAGAGCGAAAGCCCCAACGTCCTGATGGAAGCCTATGCCGCGCAGGCCCGCCTCCACATGGCGACTTACGGCACCACCCAGCGCCAGATCGCTGCGGTCGCCGCCAAGGACCACACCCACTCGCAGTTCAACCCGCTGGCGCAATACCGCGATGCGATGACCATCGAGGATATCCTTGCGGCCCCGCAAGTGGCCTGGCCGCTGACCAATCCGATGTGTGCCCCGATCAGCGACGGCGCCTCGGCCGCGATCGTCTGTTCGGCCGAGCTAGCCATGCGCTTCACCGGCCGCGCGATCCGCGTGCTCGCGGCCGAAAACCGCACCGGCAGCGACCGGGCGCCGGATGACTATGCCAACCACGTCACCCGCCGCGTCTCGGCAATCGCATATGAGCGCGCCGGGATCGGGCCAAAGGACGTCGATCTCGCCGAAGTCCACGATGCCAGCTCGATCGGCGAGATAATCCAGACCGAAGCGCTCGGCCTGTGCCCCCCGGGCGAAGCCGGCGCGGCGGCAGAACGCGGCGAAACAGCCATCGGCGGCCGCATTCCAGTCAACACCTCGGGCGGGCTCGTCTCCAAGGGTCACCCGCTCGCCGCTACCGGCCTCGGCCAGATCCACGAACTGGTCAGCCAGTTGCGCGGCGATGCCGGGCGGCGGCAGGTGGATGGGGCGCGGATCGCGGTCGCGGAGAACTCTGGCGGCTTCCTAGGCGTGGAAGACGGTATGTCGGCGGTGACAATTCTGGCGCGGGACTAGGGTCGATTCAAGTCAGGCGGCTGGTTTCAAACCAGCACATTCGCCCCGCTGAAATACACATAGACCTCCTGGAACTTCCCGTCCCGGACCCGCCAGAAGTTGGTGTTGAAGAACCGCGTCACGCTGCCGTCGTGTCCGGTCAGCACCGCTTCAAACGATGCGGTGATCCGGCCGTTCGCCTCGTCCACCGTGCAGACGAAGTCCTTGTGGACGATGGTGGCGAAGCCGCTGAAGAAGTCCTCGAACATTCGCTGGATCGCGGCCTTGCCGGCGTGGCGCGTGAAGGCGGTCTGGACGCAGAACAGTGCCTCGTCGTTGAAGCAGGCGAGGGTGGCGGCCATGTCCTTGCGGTCGACGCTGGCGAAGTACTGCATCGTCGCCAGATCGATCAGTTCGGCCCGGCTCAGGGTGGGTTCGTACTGCATCAGGCGTCTCCTTCCTTCAGCAGGTTGTCCCCGCTCATATAGACGTAGACGGTCTGGAACTTGTCGCTCTTCAGGTAAAAGCGGTTGCAGTTCTCATAGCGCAGTTCCTCGCCGCCGCCCGGCGTGATCAGCACGGTGAACTGCGAGCAGACCGAATTGCTGGCGGGATCGGCGGTGTGGACGAAATTGCCGTGCCAGATGCTGGAGAAATCGGCGAACAGCCGGGTGAACATCGCCCGGATCGCGGGCTTGCCATTGTGCACCGTGCTCGTCGTCACCTCGGTCAGCACCGCGTCCTCGTGGAAGCAGTCGAGCACTTGCTCCATCGCCTTATGGTCCACGCCATCGAAATAGCGCTTGGTCACGATATCGATGTAATAGGGATAGGGCAGGGGCGTCTGCCCTAGGCCCGCTTCACT
>CANGQZ010000227.1 GCA_947455865.1 Sphingomonadaceae bacterium | reverse complement strand
CCAGCACCGGCGTGCCGGACTGGAGGACGTCCTCGGCAAAGCTGGCATCGGTAACGGTCTTGGTGGGCATGGGTTGAGCTCCTGATGGGGTGCCTGATGGCGTGAGGATCAATCTAGGCACTCGGCGGCGATGCGCAACCAAGCGATGCCGATAGCTTTAATCGGGCGGGGCAAAGTCGGGCTTGTGCGCGGCCAGCACTTCGCCTGGGAGCACGATCAGGTGCGGGGTCTGCGTATAAAGCAGCGCGGCCTCGATGCTGCGGCCCGGCCAGATTGCGCCGAGCGCGGCGGCGTAAGCGCCGATCTGGCGCAGGGTCGCGGGTGGAACTTCGGCGAGGAGGGTGGGCGGACGCCGCGCGGTCTTGAAATCGATCAGGCGGATGCGCTCCGGGGTTACTACCAGCCGGTCAATCGTGCCCGCGATCACCCGTCCGCCGACCGTGGCTGCGAGCGGGACTTCGGCAAGGGCGTCTGGCGCAAACAGCTCCGCCCATTCGAGATTGGCGAGTACCCCCTTCGCGGCGGCAACCATTTCGGCGCGGGCCGGTTCGGTAAGGTCAGAGGCATTGCGGGTGAGCCACTTAAGCGCCGCCGCTTCGCGCTCAGGCGGTGCCAATTCGGGCAATCGTTCGAGCAGCTTATGGATCAGAGTGCCGCGCCGGGCAGCTGCGGCTAAATCGATCCCGGCGGGTCCGGCGGCAGTGGGCGGATCGGCGCTATCATCCTCGCCGAGCGCGGACGGGGCCAACGGGCGCGGCGGACGCGGCTCTTCGCCGATGGGCAGCATGAGCCACGGCGGCATCGGCGCGGGCAGTGCCAGTTCGACCGACTCGGCGGCGCGCGGCGGCGGTGGCGGCGCCGGGGCGCCGTGTTCGATCCGGGCGACCCAGCGCGGATCGTCGAGCCATTCACACCCGTCAAACAGTTCGGCAAGCTTGGCGTACCAGCTATCCGCCGCCGGAGCGCGTTCGCGGCCGCTAAGCGCGCCGGTGACGAACAGCGCTTCTTCGGCGCGGGTCATCGCCACATAGAGCAGGCGCCAGTGCTCCTCGAGTTCTTCCTGCTGATTGACAGCCTCGGCAGCGGCGATCCGTCCGGCGCGTTCGGCGCCGCGCAGCGCCGGGAGCGGTAGCGTGCGCGGGGCGTGGTAGATTTCCCCATGGCTGGCGGGGCGCGGCTCGGTCAGATCGAGGGCGCCGCCGGCGCTGCGCCGGGGATCATCGGCGGCATCGGCGAGGATGACGATCGGCGCCTGCAGCCCCTTGGCGCCGTGGACGGTCATAACCCGCACCAGCCCGCCCCCGCCTTCGGCCTCGCGCTTGACCTCGCCGTCGCCGGCATCGAACCAGTGGAGGAAGCCGGCCAGGCTCGGCACGTTGCTGGCGGCATAGCCGTGGGCGGCGTTGAGCAGTTCGTCGATCGGATCGTTCGCCTCGCGCCCGAGCCGGGCGATGAGCGCCTTGCGCGCTTGCCACGGACCAACCAGCAGCCAGTGAAGCACGGCGGCCGGCGGGGCGAAGTCCGCGCGGGCGAGTAGTTCGGAAAGTTGGGTGACCGCCGTGATCACCAGCCCGGCGCGGGAACGGCGCATATGCTCCCACAGCGGCACGCCTTCGGGACGCCAGCCATGTTCGAGCAGATCGTCCTGGCTCCACCCGACGAGCGGTGAGACAAGCAGCGCCGCGAGCGTGAGATCATCGAGCGGCTGGATCGCAAAGCGCAGCGCGGCGACAAGATCGCGTACCGCGAGCGGCGCGCCGAGCCGCAACCGGTCAATCCCGGCGACGGGGACGCCGTTTGCGTGAAGGCGGGCCACGATCAGCCCGGCAAGCTCCTTGCGCTTGCGCACGAGGATCATGACGTCGCCGGCCTCGGCGCGGCGGTGATAGCCTTTCTGGAGCGCGAAGTCAGGTTTGCGCGGATCGAGCCAATCGGCCACCTGCCGCGCGATCCGTTCGGCGAGCAGCCGGTCCGGGCGTGACAGCCAGCCTTCCTCGCCCTCGTCGTCCTCCGGCGCGTCTACTCCCTCCTCGGCGGTTACGCCAACCGGGCGCCACAGCGTGACCAGTCCGGGCCGATCTTCGCCGACGTGCGCCTGAGTGGCCTCCCGCAGGCCGATGCGATCGGGGCCGATATGGGCGATTGCGGCATCGACAAAATCGAGGATCGGGCGGGCAGTTCGAAAGCTGCGGCCGAGCCCGTACTCGCGCAGACGCGGGGCCGTGGTCCGATCGAGCAAACGCTCGGCATTGTCTGCGGCGCCGTCCATCAGGCGGCGGAAATACTCGCGGGCCTCGCGGAAATTTTCCGGGCTGGTGCCCTGGAAGCGGAAGATCGCCTGCTTGAAATCGCCGACCACGAACAGCGTACGCATGATCTCGTCGCGCTGTCCGGCGCCAGCGAAGAAGTCCCCGGTGAGCGCCTTGACGATGGCCCATTGCGCAGCGTTGGTGTCCTGTGCCTCGTCGATCAGGATATGATCGAAGCGGCGATCGAGCTTGTAGCGGATCCATTCGGCCAGTTCGCTGCGGGTGAGCAGCGCGGCGGCCTGGCGGATCTGATCATCGAAATCGATCAGCCCCTCTTTCGCCTTGGCCTCATCCCACGCCAAGGCGAAAGTGCGGCCGAGAGTGAGCGCGGGGGTCAACCAATCGGCCAGCGCGATCAGCGCGGCCCGTTCGCGCACGGCAGCGATGGATGCCACCACCCGCTCGGCGTATTCGGAATAGGCCGGATCAAGCTTGTCCTGCGATTTGCTGGCGCGCTGGGTGCCGGCCTTGGTGAGGAACACATCGGCCAGTGCTTCGATCGATTCGCCGCGCCTTTGCGGATCGGCGGCAAGCCAATTGCCGATGCGGTTCGCCGCGTCCTGTCCGGTGGTGGCAGGCCACGCCGCATTAACTTCCATGCAGCGCCGGAGGCTGCGCACGTCGAACGCGGCGTCGAGGCACAGTTCCGCCAGTTCGGCGCCCGCAGGCAGGCCGATCAGATGCTCGACCCGGTCGCGCAGCGGCGGCATCCAGCTGCCGGGGCCAAACCACGCCTCACGCGCATCGCCGCAGCGCAGGAGGTAGCGCTCGACATCGTCCGGCCCCATACGCAGTGACAGTTTTTCCAGCGCATCGAGCGTGGCCCGATCACCGCGCGCCTCGGCCTCAAGCAGCAGCCGGGCGAGGACTTCGCGGGCGAGCACCGCACGGTCGCGGTCTTCCATCGCGCGGGTGCCGGGGGTGAGCCCGGCCTCTTCGGGAAAGCCGGCGAGGAGCCACTGGGCAAAGGCGTGAATTGTGTTGATGCGCAGGCCGCCGCCGGGACAATCGAGCACGCTGGCAAACAGCGTTCGCGCCCGCGCCTGCGTTGCGGGATCGATCGGCGCACCGATCGCGCGAAGCTGCTCGGCAAGATCTATGGGTTTCATGCGCACCCAGTTGGCCAGAACCTCGTTGACCCGGTTGGCCATTTCCGCGGCGCCTGCCTTGGTGAACGTGAGGCACAGGATCTGCGATGGGTGCGCGCCGGGCTGGAGCAGCAGGCGCAGCACCCGCGCCGAGAGCACCTGAGTCTTGCCCGTACCGGCCGAGGCGGAGAGCCACACCGTCTCACGCGGATCAACCGCGGCACGCTGGTTATCCTGCAGGGGATGGACGCTGCTCATGTGCTGTCCTCGCGCCCTTGCCACTCATCGAGCCGCATCAGCTGATCGTAATCGGTGTAGACCGGCAGATCGGGATTGAGCCGGGCGGTGAAAGGTTCATCCCCCGCCAGCCAGCGATCGATCGCATCGTTGAGGAAGCGCTCGGTCTCGGGCAGGAAATCCTCACGCGGGATGCCCGATTGCTTGCGCCCTTCGAGCACCGGCTCGCTGCATTCTCCGAAGCCGGTCGGGCTCTTGGG
>CANGQZ010000226.1 GCA_947455865.1 Sphingomonadaceae bacterium | reverse complement strand
TCTGGGCCGCGAAGGCATCGGCGATCGAGCAGCCTGCGGGGCCGAGGATCACGATGAACAGCACCGGCAGAATGAACATGATCAACGGCACGGTCATGATCGCCGGCAGACGCGCGGCCTTTTCCTCGGCGCGCATCATGCGCTCGTTGCGGAATTCGGCCGAGAGCACGCGCAATGCAGAGGCGAGCGGGGTGCCATAGCGTTCGGTCTGGATCATCGTCGTCACCACTCCGCGCACCGCTTCGAGATTGACCCGGTAAGCGAGGTTTTCGAACGCCATGCGCCGCTCGGTCAGGAACGCTAGTTCGATGCCCGTCAGGGTGAACTCGTCACCCAGTTCGGGATAGGCCCGGCCCAGTTCCTTGGCGACACGGCCGAACGCGGCGTCCACGGTCAAACCGGCCTCGGCGCAGATCACCAACAGGTCGAGCGCGTCGGGCAGGCCTTTGCGGATCAGGTCGGTGCGCTTGCTGGCGATGTTGCCGATGTAAAGTTCGGGCGCCTTGTAGCCCAGGATCACCGCAGCGGCGAACCCGCCGAAGCGCTTGAAGTTGCTCCAGTCCGGGAACACGTCAATCCAGTAGAAGGCAATGGCCGCACTCAGCCCCAGCACCACCGGCAGCACCATCCGCGCGAAGATGACCGCCACCGCCCATTCCTTCTTGCGGATGCCGGCGTAAGCCAGCTTCTGCTGGATGTCGTGGATCTGGCTGTCCTGCAGCACCTTGAGCGAACCGAGCAGGTTCTTCATCCGCTCGGCGGTCTGGTTCTTGCGCACCAGACTTTGCCGGCGCCGCGTCGCGCCAACGACAATGCCGGCCTTGAGCTGCTCGCGCCGTTCGTTGAGCGATTTCACCCGCTTGGCCATCGGGTCCTTGATGGTCACGGCTGCGTAGATCGCGAGCATCACGGCGATCGCCGCCGCAATCGCCAGCATCGTGCCGACGAGGACAACGTCGACGCCCAGCAGCTTGGGGTGGTGGGCAACCGGAGAATTGATCATGGTGACGTCCTCTCCGTGCTCAGATTTCGAAGTTGATCATGCGGGCCATGATGAACGCGCCGATCGACATCCACACCAAGCCGCCAAGGCCGGCCACGATCAGCCGCTCGTCGACGAAAAACTTGGTGATGTAGCCCGGGTTGACCCAGTAGATCAGGACGAACACGATGAACGGCAGGGCGCCGATGATATAGGCCGAGGCCTTCGATTCCGAACTCATCGCCCGGATCTTGAGCTTCATCTGCGCGCGCTTGCGCAGCAGATCGGCCAGATTCGAAAGCGTCTCGGCCAGGTTGCCGCCGGTTTCGCGCTGGATCGCCAGCGTGATGCAGAAGAACTGGAATTCGGGCGTGCCCAGCCGTTCGGCGGTATCCTGCAGCGCATCATCCATGGTCTTGCCGATCTTGATCCGCTCGTTGACCATCTTGAACTCTTCGCCCACCGGGCCGGGGACTTCGGAGCTGACGATGCCCAACGTCTCGGTCACCGGCAGGCCTGAGCGCAGCCCGCGCACCAGCAGTTCGATCGCGTCCGGGAACTTGTTGGTGAAGGACGTAACGCGCTTCTTGATGAAATAGCCGACCAGCATGTGCGGCAGACCCAGCCCGACCACCGCACCCACGCCCAGCGCAATCAGCGGCACCCCGCTCTTGAGGTACACCACCAGTGCGATGAACAGTGTCAGCCCGGTCGAGAAGTATACGTACTGCGTGCTGGTCCAGCCCATCCCGGTGCGGTGCAGGCGCAGCGCCAGCGCTTCGGCGCGAGAGCCCGATCCGGCGATCCGGTGCTGCTTGGGCTTGCGCGCGGCGACCGCCTTCTTGAGCTGCGCTTCGACTTTGTCGGTCGCGTTCTCGGAATGACGAAACCGCACGAGCTGGAGCCGGCGCGCACTTTCCTTGGCCATATTAGGGCCAAGGAAGGCACCGACCCCCATGCCCAGCACGGCCGCGGCGCCCACGGCAATAACCATCAGTTGCAGCGTATTCATCGGCGTATCTCCGCCCGCACCGTCATTGCGTTACGTTTCCGACCGGTCATCCGCGCGGCGGAATGCCCGGCTGGCTCCCGGCGGTTCACGCCGAGATCTTGTCCTTCTTGGCCAGCAGGCCCTTCAGGTCGAACTTGCCCAGCAGCGAGGTGCCGGACGCCTTCTTGCCCTTGGTCTCGGCCGCTTCGTCAGCGTCGGTCAGCCCGGCGACCGCCTGCGCGATCTCGCGCATCACTGCGCCCGATTTGGCTGCGCGGTTGGCCTCCGCAAAGGTCTGACCCAGCTTGGCCGCGTTGGTTGCGGCTTTGAGGTCGTACGGGATCGCAAAGTTGACCTTGCGCTCGATCGAAGCCTCGAAGTCAGCCTTGCTGATTTCCTGCGTTGCCGGCTGAACCTTGTTGGCGACAACAATCGTCTGAACGTGCGCCGCATTCGCCTTGAGCCACGAGAGGATGCGGATCGCATCGCGCGCGCCGGCCAGGGTATATTCGGTCGCCAGCACCACGCAGTTCACGTCCGCCAGCAGATGGGGGAAGTTGATCAGCATGTTGCGCGGCAGATCGATCACGGTCATCTCGAAGGCTTGGCGGAATTCTTCCTCCAGCTGGACGAAGGCCGTGCCGTCGGTCATCAGCGGCGAGTTGATCGGCGCTTCAGCCGAAAGGATCGCCAGATTGTCGTTGGCGCGGATCATCGCGCGCTCGATGAACAGTGTGTCGATCCGGCTCGGGTTCTCGATCGCATCGGTCAGCCCGCGGCCCGGCTCGAGATCGAGCGTCAGCGCGCCGGTGCCGAAGTGGACGTCAAGGTCGAGCAGCGCGGTCGGCAGCTTCTGTTCGGTGCTGAACAGCCAGGCGATCGAAGTCGCCAGCAGTGAAGCCCCAACGCCGCCGCGCGTTCCCACCACCGCGGTGGAGATATGCCGCTTGGCATTGGCCGGATCGTGCGAACGCGGCTGAGTGAAGATCGCCTGCGCCGAAACCAGCGCATCGCGCACCTGGCCGGCGGTCAACGGCTTGAGCAGATAGTCCTGAATGCCGCTGGCAACGAGGTCGCGGTAAAGCCGCACGTCGTTGACCTGGCCCACCGCGATCACCACCGTGCCGGGCTCGCACACTTCGGCCAGCGCATTGATGTCGTTGAGCGGGTCGCCGCTTTCCGAAAGGTCGACCATCAGGATGTTCGGGCTGGCGGTGATCGAAAGCGATTGCACCGCGTTGCGCAAGCCACCCTTGTGGCACTTTTCGGGCTGCCAGCCCATTTCGATTACCACCGGGCGCAACACGTCGAGCGCGTTGTCGTCGCAGATGAAAGCGGCGAAGGGGTCGCGGTTGCCGGGCGTTCCGGATTTCCAGGGCGCGTTCATGTCAGTTGGAACCCTTGGTCGAGAGAGTGGTTGCTTCGTTGGCCTTTGCGGTGTGTTCGCGGTAGGCGTCGATCGCCTTGGTCGAAGTCGCCACCACGGTCTGGCCGTTGCCGGTGGCACCCTTCACCAGATGCTCCGGATCGGCCACCATCGCGGCCAGATTGCCGTTAACCGCGCAGCCAAAGTTGTGGCTGGTGCCGTTGCCGAAGTTCGTGTCGGAATTGTTGCGCCAGTCGGGGCAGCCCGGCACGCTCGCGATCGATCGGGTCACCACGATCCGGGCCGTGCCGGCGTTGACATAGCCCTGCGTTACCGGGGCACCCTCGCTGAGGAGAATGCCGAACCGAGCCGCCACGGCTTCCACCGCGCCGCGGGTTGTCGCGCTCGCAAGCGGGTCGTCGATGTAGATCTTGTCGCCATAGCGCAAGTTCATCGCCTCGAACCAGCCAGCCAGACGGCGCTGTTCGGGCAGCGAAAGCCCGCCCGGCCCGGTGGTGACGTCGAGCACGTAGTTGGTCTTCTCGACCACCGGCTGATGGACACTTTCGACGCTGGGGTTGGCAGCCATGCCGCCGCAGGCCGAAAGCATCAGGCCGAGCGAGAGGGCGATGGCTGCGGGAGCCTGCTTGAACATGATGTTACGCATCGGGTTTCCCCCCCTCACTTGAGAT
>CANGQZ010000225.1 GCA_947455865.1 Sphingomonadaceae bacterium | reverse complement strand
CGTGCGGTCCGTGCCCAGGTTGCGCAGATCGAGGTTGTTGACGCCGACCAGGCCCGAGTTGGGCAGGTTCGAACCGGCGTTGTCGATGCTGCGGTCCGAACCCAGCAGCGCCGGGTTCGTGGCCAGCGCTTCGGTCAGATTGGTCTGGCCGGTCTGTTCGATCGCAGCCGCATCGAGCACCGTGATCGGGTTCGCCCCGGCAAACTCGGGCCGCGACGCAATGCGCGATCCCGTTACTACAATTGGTGCGTCTTCTTCGCTTGCCGTAGCGGCAGGAGTGATTGATTGTGCCTGCGCCGTCCCCGACAGAAGAACAGCAATTGCCGACATGCTCGCGGTAGCCGCGAGATAACGCAAAGTGCGAGAGTTCATTTTTGGTCCAGCCCCTTTTAGTTCGGCTCGCGATCGTGGCCCGTCCGAATCTGTTCGAAGGGCCTGTTTGAGCGTCCTCATGCAGGAACAGTGGTAAACATCCGCTTTCAACCCCGGATCTCCCGTCTGGTTTCAAATGTTACGCAACTGCAACATTTTTGCAACAGTAGCCGCTACGGCACCGCAGAATGGTTGACCCGCCTCTATGCCCCCTTTAACTGAACGATTAACCCCGCAGCGGGCGGGCCATACAGACAATCGGCCGAAGCGGATGGAATCGACGCAATCTCTCCCGATTGGGCAGGCGGACGGGCTGGGCGAAGTCGATGACGGGATCACCGCCGGCTCGCCCGGTGCGCGCACCCAGCTGCTCGATACCGCCAGCGCGCTGATGCGCGAACGCGATACGGTCGATGTCTCACTGTCCGAACTGTCGAAGCGCTCGGGGCTCAATTCGGCGTTGGTCAAATACTACTTCGGCAACAAGGCCGGGCTGCTCAAGGCACTGCTCGAACGCGAATGGGCGGCGATCGTCCAGTCGGTCGAGGCGCTGCTCGCCAAGGAAACCGATCCCGAAACCAAGCTGCGCATTCACATGGCTCGGGTGGTCGATAACTTCTTCCGCACGCCTTACACCCACCGCCTGCTGATGCGGATGATCCGCGACAGCCATCCGGACGAAGGCCAGCGGCTGTCCGATTGCTACATGAAGCCGCTGCTCGATGCCTACGAGGCGCTGATTGCCGATGGCGTGGCCCAGGGCGTGTTCCGTCCGGTCGATCCCACGCTGTTCTACTTCACCGTGATCGGCGCCGCTGACCGCTTCTTCACCGCCCGCTTCGTGCTGCGCTATTGCGGTGACAGCGACGCGCTCGACGAGGCGCTGCGTGATCGTTATCGCAGCCACCTTAACGACTTCGTGGTCGCCGGTATTCTGGTGCAGGGGCAGGCAAGTGGATAAGGCGGAGCGCGGCTGGCATATCGGCGTGATCGGCGGCTCGGGCCTTGCTGACGGCATCGGGCTTGAACAGGCGCAGGAAATCACGGTTTCCTCGCCCTTCGGCGAACCTTCGGCAGCTGTGGTGCAGGGGCGCATCGGCGCAGTCCGCTTCACCTTTCTGGCCCGCCACGGTGCCGGCCACCGGCTTTCTCCGGCGTCGGTCAACTTTCGCGCCAATATCGATGTGCTCAAGCGCTGCGGCGTTACCGATCTGCTCGCGCTCAGCGCGATCGGTTCGCTGCGCGAGGAGATGGCGCCGGGCCATTTCGTCGCGGTTGATCAGCTGATCGATCGCACCCATGGCCGCGCCGGCAGCTTCTTCGGCGAAGGGCTCGTCGCGCATGTCAGCCTCGCCGATCCGACTTGCCCGCGCCTGTCCGCGCTCGCCGCCACCGCCGCGCGCGGGGCTGGGGCCACCGTCCACGATGCCGGCTGCTATGTCGCGATCGAAGGGCCGCAATTTTCCACCCGCGCCGAAAGCCGGATGTACCGCGCGTGGGGCGCCGATGTCATAGGCATGACCGCGATGCCCGAGGCGCGGCTCGCCCGCGAGGCAGAGCTGCCTTATGCGATCCTCGGCATGGTCACCGATTACGATGCCTGGCGTGAAAGCGAAGCCGGGGTCGAGGCGGCGGAAGTCTTCGCGGTGATGCGCGCCAACGCCGAACGCGCGCGTGCTGCGGTGCGTGAACTCGCCGCGCTGCTTCCGCCAGAGCGCGAACCGAGCCCGATCGACACTGCGCTGGAACATGCATTGGCCACCGCCCCGGCGCAGCGCGATCCGCAGCTGGTGGCAAAACTGGCAGCAGTTGCCGGCCGCGTGCTGGGCTGAGTACAGCAAAGCGCCTGCATATCGAGGGCAGGGCGCACGATAAATTACCCAGTTGGCCGAAGAATCCTCGAAAAATTGCTTGGCTGGCCAATCTGGTTGCATTAGGAACCAAGTGGGATCGGGAATGTAGGCAGCGCGCTGCGCGCTGCCGCATGAACCATGGGGTGTCTGTCGATGGCAGAGATGCACAACGATTCCCGGCTGATTCCTGGCCGCTGGCTGCCGGGCCGCCAAACCCGCACAATGAACCTGCTTGCAATTCGCCGCCAACTTGGGCAGCGGGCCGCCTCCGCATTCTTGCGGCGATGCCGTAGCGTCACTCTCATCTATTCGGATTGATCGCGCCGATGCCTGCCAAAATCTCGAGACTGGCTGAATTCCTCCCTTATCTGCTGTCGGTGACCTCGAACGCGGTCAGCGATTGCATAGCCGAGGAATATCGCGCGAAATTCGATCTCAAGATCCCCGAGTGGCGGGTGATGGCGGTGCTCGGCGATGCCGGTGCGCTCACCCAGCGCGATCTCGTGCGCGCCACGCTGATGGACAAAGTCGCGGTCAACCGTGCTTGCAAGTTGCTGGAAGAGCGCGGGCTCGTCCGGCGCAGCCCGAACGATCGCGACGGCCGCTCGCACCATCTCGAACTGACCGCAACGGGGGCCAGAATGCACAGCCAGATCATGCCGCTCGCGCTCGATATGGAGCAACGCATCTTTGCCGATCTTGGCGAGGAGGAGCGCCGGCAGTTCCGCTCGCTGCTGCTGCGTCTGCGCGAAAGCGTCGCGCGGCTGGACGGCAACGCCCGCCGCTGCAGCAATATCGAGCGCGCGGCGTGAAGCTTGCTTCGCTGCCGCAGCGTCGCGATGGCCGGCTGATTGTCGTTTCGAACGATCTGGCATGGTATGCCGATGCCGATCATATCGTCCAGACCTTGCAGGGCGCGCTTGACGAATGGGAGCGCTTTGCGCCGCTGCTCGAAACGCTGGCGATCGAACTCGAACATGGGGTGATCCCGCGCCGCCGGTTCCATGAGCGCGAGGCCGCCGCGCCTTTGCCGCGGGCCTTCCAGCGGGTCGTTGGGGCGGCTTACGGCGATCACGCCGGACAGGGGTCAGGCGAGCCGCTGCTCGAACAGAGCGCCAGCGACGATCTCCGCCCTGCGCGCTCTCCGATCGAAATTGCCGATGCAAGCTGGGATGCCGATTTTGCGGGCGAGGTCTGCGTGGTCACTGGCGATGTCGCGCAGGGGGCCAGCCGCGACGAGGCCCTCGCTGTTATCCGCTTGGTCGGGCTGGCCAACGCTGTCACGCTGCGCGGCCTGATCCCGGACGAACCGGCTCAAGGCCTTGGTTTGGTCCAGGCCAAGCCTGCCACTGCATTCTCGCCGGTGTTTGCCACGCCCGCAGCGCTGGGCGATGCTTGGCAGGACGGCAAGCTCCACCGCCCGCTGATCGTCGCGCGCGGCGGCGCGCCGGTCGGCTGTGCCGAGGCGGGCGAAGACATGACCGTCGATTTTGGCATGCTGATCGCGCATCTGGCGAAAACCCGGCGGATCGGCGCGGGCACGATCGTCGGCTCGGGCGCCGTCTCCAACCGCGATGTCGATGGCGCGCCCGCCCGCCCGGTGGCCGAAGGCGGGCGCGGCTATTCCTCCATCGCCGCTGCACGCACGGCGGAAATGCTACGCAGCGGCGCGGCGCTCACCCCGGGTCTCGCGCCGGGCGATACTGTCCGGATTGAGATGCGCGATGCCAAAGGCCGGAGCCTGTTCGGCGCAATCGAGCAGCAGGTGGTGATCACCGGCTGAACAGAAAACGGCGGCACCGTCTCCGGCGCCGCCGCTTCTTG
>CANGQZ010000224.1 GCA_947455865.1 Sphingomonadaceae bacterium | reverse complement strand
GCCCCGCCGTCGCACGCAGCGCAGTGGTCCGTCGCTGCCATCGGTCGCGCTCTGGCGGAGGAACCCTGCTCCCAGCCGGTGCATCCTCGTCCCCGCAAACGGCCCGCTGGTAAACGTCAGCCGGTCTCCGGTGACCAGGTAAATGCCGATCCCGCCCGCAGCGCGATAGCTGGAAGCGTTGGTCACCGTGAAATCGGCCGCGGGCTGCGCGATTCCCGCCGGGCCGGTGGCATCGCCGGGCAGTTCGCAGCGGTATTGCCCCAGCGGCAGCGTCCCCAGCGCACCCCCCGGTGCGGCATCAAGCGCCCCCGCCGCGCAGAGCAGGGGCAGGGCAATAAGCGTCGCGCGGATCATGCCTGCGATCTAGCAGGGCGCGCCCGCGCCCGCCACCCCGCATGTCCGGCCCGCTTGTCCTATCCGCCGCCGCGCGCTAAGGGCGCGCCTTCGCGGCGAAGTTCGCGCAGCAATTCCCGGCATGAAGGCACCCCTCCCATGAAGATCAGCGGCGTGGACATCCGTCCCGGCAATATCCTCGAATACGAAAAGGGCATCTGGAAGGTCGCCAAGACCCAGCATACCCAGCCGGGCAAGGGCGGCGCCTTCATGCAGGTCGAAATGAAGAACCTGATCGATGGCCGCAAGACCAACGTGCGCTTCCGCAGCCAGGACACGATCGAGCGCGTCCGCCTCGATACCAAGGATTTCCAGTTCCTCTACCCCGAGGGCGATGATCTCGTGTTCATGGATGTCGAGACGTTCGACCAGATCACCCTGCCGTCCGACCTGCTCGGCGATGCCGCCGCCTTCCTTCAGGACGGGATGACCGTCCTTCTCGAAATGTACGATGAGCGGCCGATCTCGGTGCAGCTGCCCGAACAGGTCGAAGCCACGATCGTAGAGGCCGATGCCGTGGTGAAGGGGCAGACTGCCTCGTCCAGCTACAAGCCGGCGATCCTCGATAACGGTGTGCGCGTGATGGTTCCGCCGCACATCGGCAGCGGCACCCGCATCCTCGTCGATGTCTACGAGCGGTCCTACGTCGGCAAGGTGGGCTGACGCTTCATGGCGATGATTTCCGGCCTGATCCGGGTAATGGAGAAGGCCGCCCGCAAGGCCGGCCAGCGCCTGCGCCGCGATTTCGGCGAGGTTGAGCACCTTCAGGTCAGCCGCAAGGGCCCGGCCGATTTTGTTTCGAAGGCCGATCAGGCCGCCGAACGAACCATCTGGGACGAACTTCGCGCCGCCCGGCCGGATTGGGGCTTCGTGCTCGAAGAAGGCGGCGTGATCGAAGGCGATCCCACCCTGCCGCGCTGGGTGGTCGATCCGCTCGATGGCACCAGCAACTTCCTCCACGGCATCCCGCACTTCGCGATCTCGATCGCCGCGCAGGAGCCCAAGCTCGATGGCTCGGGCTGGGGCGATGTCATCGCCGGGATCGTCTACCAGCCGATCACCGATGAAAGCTTCTGGGCCGAAAAGTCGCGCGGTGCGTGGCAGCAGGATCGCCGCCTGCGCGTATCCGCCCGCCGCCAGCTCGATGAAGCGCTGATCGCCACCGGCATGCCTTTCGCGGGCCACGGCGATTTCGCGCAGTGGTCGCGGATCTACGGCGCGATCGGGCCCAACGTCGCCGGCATCCGCCGCTTCGGCTCGGCCGCGCTCGATCTCGCCTGGGTCGCCGCCGGCCGGTTCGATGGGTTCTGGGAAGCCGATCTCCAGCCGTGGGACAGCGCTGCCGGCTGTCTTTTGGTGCGCGAAGCGGGCGGTTTCGTCACCAACTTCCGCGGCGTCTCCGAACCGATCTGCGCCGCCGAAGTCCTCGCCGGCAACGATGCGATGCACTCCAAACTGCACAAGCTGGTCGCCGGCGCGCTTCGGTAGCGCTTGCCGGCTTGCCCACCCCGCTGCGACTGGGTTCGCCTGCGGCTCACCAAGTCTCGCCCCCATCCCGCCTGCGGGAGGGGGTGGGCAAAGGGTCAAACGTAACCCCGATTGCCCAACCCGCCATCCCCCGCTAAAGCCCGCCATCATCGAGCAGACCAACCGTGCGGGCGTGGCGGAAGGGTAGACGCAGCGGATTCAAAATCCGCCGTAGCAATACATGTCGGTTCGAATCCGACCGCCCGTACCAAACCGCTGTCGGCTCTCCTGCCAAGCCCCCTCCCTGTCAGAGGGGATGGGTGAGGGTGGTGCTTCTCTGCTCTCCTCCCCTCAACGGTATTTCTCCCAGTCCAGTGGGCCGCCCTCGCCGCGCGCCAGCGCCTCCTCCGCCTCGTCCGCCTCGCGCGCCTCAACCATCTCGCGCAGCCGGGCCAGCTTCGCGTTGATCGAGGCGGCCACTTCCTCGTGCGAAACCTGCGGTTCGGGTGGCAGCGGATTCCGCCCGAACCGCTGCGCCCGCCGGTGGCGCAGCAGGAACACCAGCAGCGCGGTGTCGTAACGCCGCCACGTCGCCACCACCTCGCCGTCGCGCACCACCACGCGCTCCTCGCCCTGCAGCGCCCGTTCCAGCGCGCAATCCTCCAGCCGCGCCATGCCCCGGTCGATCGCCACATCCCACGCTGCCGAAAACGCTTCCGCCCCCGGCTTGTGGCGCAGCTTGTACAGTGCCTCCACGCTTGCCCCGATCCGCCGCGCCGCCTGGGTCACGATCCCGCACGCCGCTAGCTCCGCAATGAATGCCCGCTGCCGCGCCGGTGTGAGAGAATTGCGCCGCGGTACCGCGTGCTGATAGGGCGCGAAAGCCAGCAGCGGATCGTCCCCGTCCAGCACCTCGCCCACCACCGTCACCCGCGAAGTCCGCCGACTCTTGCGCTCAGCCACACGCTTGCTCCACCGTTACCGAGAGGTTGTATTTAACCAATTCGGTTAAAGTAGGAAAGCCCTTCCTGCCCTGTTGGTGGTGCGGCGCAGCCGCCTATCGGCGTGCCAGCCAGCGCTCCAGCACCTCCGCCCGATACAGCGAGCGCGCCTCGCGTGCCTTCAGGCGCGGGGCCAGCTTCCGGTCGAACCCCGCCAGCCAGCCGCGCAATTGCTGCGGGGAAGGGCTCTCTGCCCCGGCCACTGGCTGCAGCGCGCGCGATGCCGCCAGCAGCGCCGCCCGCTCGGCTGCCAGATCCGCGCCGGGCAGCCGCTCGTCGATCAGCCCAAGCTGATGTCGCGCCCCGCTGATCAACAGCGCGGCGGTCTCCGGCTCGCCCCGCGCCGCCATTCCCGCCGCTGCGCGCACTGCCGCGCGCACCAGTTCGATCTGGCGAGCCATCGTTTGCGGCTGGTCGGCGTCGTTCGGGCAGGGCCGGATCGCGCGGACATAGGCCGCCAGCGCCGATATCGCCGCCGGCGGCGGCTCGTGCCCGGCGAATTCACCCACGATCAGCGTCCGCAGGAACGCCTCCAGCACGCCTGGCTCGCTGCGCGCTATCTTGCCCGGCACTGCCAGATCCGGAATCGGCTTGGGATCGAATCGTCCATCATCGCGCGCCACGCTGAAGAAACCCGCGCTCACATCGGCGGTGCCCGGCCCGGCGGAAATGCCATCAAGCTGGAAATGGGCAGAGCGCCGCCCGTTGGCGTGGCAACTCGCGCAGCTGATCGCGGCCCGCGCCGCCTGCCCGCCCAGCAGTTGCGGCGTGTTGAACAGCGCCCGTCCGGTATCGATCTGCCCAGCCTCGATCTGCCCGGCATCCCGATCCGGTGCCTCACACGCCGCCGGCTGGCGCAGCAATACCGCGCGGGCCGCTGCCGGATCGGTCCAGGTGAGGGCGCTAAGCGTGCCGCGTTCGCCGGCCTGCGCCAGCGGCGCAACGGCCAGCGCCGCGCCCAGCGCCAGTTGCGCCGCGATCAGGAAGCGGATCGGGCGCTCTCCCGGATCCACCGCCGCAGCTCGTCGGCCTGCTGGCAGCCGAAGGCGCAAAGCTGGTCCAGCCGCGCCAGATGCTGCCGCGCCCCTGCGGTGTCACCCAGTTCCAGCTTCAGCTCGCCATAGTATTCCAGCGCGCCGCGATGCCGGGGCGCTACCGTCAGCGCGGCCTCATACCACCTGCGCGCCGTCTCGTACCGGCCCAGCTTGCGGTTCGCGAAGCCCAGATAGGTGGTGATGTC
>CANGQZ010000223.1 GCA_947455865.1 Sphingomonadaceae bacterium | reverse complement strand
GGACTGCTTCAGGCGAAGCAACGGTTTCGCGGATATCGAGCGCTTGCACCAGATCGTCCGCCACCTTGGAGCCGGGCAGCAGCGCGCGCTGTTCGACCTGGCTGGCGAAGGCGACGTCCATCTCGGCGACCTCGCGGGCAATTTCCTCCGGCGTCGGCGGGCTGGCCATGGCGTCGGCGATCACCGCGCGCACATCCTTGACGGCAGCCTGCCAATCCTCGCTGAGGGGGGTGACCGAAACGAAAGTGGAGTCCACCGAGCGCGAGACGTTCTGCTGGTTGACTTGCGCGACGAGGTAAGAGCCGCCGCCCCGTGCCCGCGCCTCAAGCCGGCGATTGACGATCGCCTGTGCGATCCCGTCGATCATCAGGCCCTGGTTGTAAACGATGGTATCGGCATGGGGCCGCCACGGGCGCAGGGTCGCCCAGGTGAAGCCGCGCGGCAGATCCGGCTCGACCAGCACGCGAGTCTCGCCGATCGGGCCCCCGGCACTCGGCACGGCACCGGCCGGCGCTGCCGGATCTCCGAAGCTGGGTGCGGGTGTGGGCTTGGCAGTGGGGTTCCACCCGCCGAACCACTTGGCAACAAGGGCGGCAAGCTGCGCCGGGCTGGTATCGCCGGCGACGATGACCACGACATTGTCGGGCCGGTACCAGCGTTGATGGAACGCGCGCACCGCGCCTTCGCTTGCGGCGTTCAGCGTCTGCTCGGTGCCGATCGGGGCACGCACCGCGAGCGGTTGGCCGGCGTAGAGCACCTCACGGATCGAATCCTGCACGCGCTGCGCCGCGCCACCGCGCTCGCGCTTTTCGGAAAGCACGATCGGCAGGTCGGTCTTGATGTTGGCATCGGACAGCGTCGGCGCGGTCAACATGCCCGAGAGATAGCGGAACGATTCGTCGAGCGATTCGGGCGTGGCATCCGGGAGGTCGATTTTGAAAGTCGTGCCGGTGGGAGTGGTTTCGGCATTGGTGTCGCTGCCGAAAGTGGCGCCAAGCCGCTGCCACGCGGCAATCGCTGCACCATCGCCAAGATACTTCGACTGACGAAACACCAGATGTTCGAGGAAGTGAGCGAAGCCCCGTTCCTCATCGCGCTCATAAAGCGAACCGACATCAACGCGGATGCGGATGGAGACCTGATGCGGCGGGACGCCGTTGTGGCGAACGGCATAACGCAGCCCGTTGGGCAGTTCGCCGAAGACCCATTCTTTGTCCTGCGGGACATCGCTGCCGCGATAGAGCCACGGAACATTGCGCCCGGCCGGCATCGCCGAGGCCGTGGACGCTTTGCGCGCGGGCTTCGCCCCGGCGGCGGTCGGAACCGGCGCGAGGACGAGGGCGATCAGCGGCAGACACGGGACGAAGCGCCGGACGGCGCGCTGGATAAGGCTCATGGCCGACCGGTATAAAGGTCCGAAAGCTGAAGGACCAGTGAATAGGCCGGGCGGCGTTGTGCTAATATCAGGGTTTGGTAGCGGGCTGGGCAGGGGCGGCCGGCTGGGCTGCACCCTGGCGTTCGGCCATCGCCTTCTGGCGCATCGCATCGACTTCGGCGGCGGACTTGAAATCGGAAAGTTCGATCTGGAATACCAGATCCGAATTGGCCGGGATCGGGCCGGTTTCCTTGGCGCCATAGCCAAGCACGGCAGGGATGCAGAAGCGGTAGATCGAACCGCGCTCCATCTTCTGTAGCGCTTCGCTGAAACCGGGGATCACGGCGGTGACCTGCAGCGGCGAATCGACCCCCTGATCGAACACCTGACCCGATGAAGCGATATAGCCGATGTAATTGACCAGCGTGTAGTCGGTCGCGCCGGGCTGCGGACCGTCGGCCTTGCGCAGCACCGTATAGCCAAGCCCGGAGGCGGTGCGGGCGCTGCAGCTGCGCTGTGCGGCCAGGACGACCGGCTGGAGCGGAACCGGAAGGATAGTGACGTCGGGAACGGCCGGGCCTGCCGGAACAGTGGCGTTGGCAGGTGTCGCAGCCAGCAGGGTGGCAGGGGCAAGCACCGCGAGGGCGGCAACCGAACGACGGATCATCGAAATTCCTTTGCGATCTGAACAGCTGTGCCGCGGCGCCTAGCTGCCAACGATGACAGCTGCAAGGCAACGCGGCGACGGGTGCGGCGCGTGCAGATGTCCGATCTGCCCCTTGACCCGGCCCCGCCGCCGCTTACATCCCGCAGAATGTACATAGAAACCGAAACCACGCCCAACCCGGCCACGCTCAAGTTCCTGCCGGGCCAGCAAGTCATGACAGCGGGCACGCGCGAGTTCACCTCGCCCGAAGAGGCCGTCGCATCGCCGCTGGCCGAGGCGCTCTTCGATCTGGGCGAAGTGACCGGGGTGTTCTTCGGACGCGAGTTCGTTTCGGTCACCGCTGGCCCCGGGGTTTCGTGGGCCGCGCTCAAGCCGCAGGTTGTGGCCATGCTGCTCGATCATTTCGTATCTGGCGCACCGCTGTTCTCCGCCGGCACGGCCGGAGCCATCGCGGTTCCGGGCGAGGATGAGGATTTCGGCGAAGATCCGGCCGATGCTGATATCGTCGCGCAGATCAAGGAACTTGTCGAAACGCGGGTGCGCCCGGCAGTGGCGCAGGATGGCGGCGACATCGTCTATCGCGGCTTCCGCGAAGGGGTGGTCTATCTGGCGATGCAAGGCGCCTGTTCGGGCTGTCCGTCGTCTACCGCCACGCTCAAGCAGGGAATCGAAAGCCTGCTCAAGCATTACGTTCCCGAAGTCAGCGAAGTGCGCGCTGCCTGAACCGCCCTTCGCCATCCGATTGGCCTGCGATGGAGACACTGGTAATCGACTGCGCGACCGAGGCCTGCTCGGTGGCGCTGGTGCGCACCGGCGAAGTGTTGGCGGGAGAGTGGCGCGTGCTCGGACGCGGCCATGCCGAACAACTGGTACCGATGATCGCTGCTCTTCCCGGCAAAGGTCGCGCGGGGCGGATTGCGGTAGCACTCGGCCCCGGCAGTTTTACAGGGGTGCGCGTTGGCCTTGCAGCAGCGCGCGCGCTGGCGCTGGCATGGGGCGCCGAACTGGTTGGCTATTCCACTCTGGCGCTGATTGCTGCGCAGGCGCGCGATGCGCAGGGCGCGCAGGCGGTAACGGTGGCGACCACTGGCGGTCATGGCGAATGGTTTGTCCAGCGCTTTGCAGCAACCGGCCTGCCATTGGGCCTGCTCGCTACGCTCGCCCCCGCTGCGGCTGCGGCGGCCGCCAATGACGCGCTGGTTGCCGGTAGCCAGGCCGAGGCCTTGGTTGCGCTGCGTGGACACGGCACTGCGCTGGCAGTGCTGCCCGATGCACGGGCCTTTGCCCTGCTGCCTGCGGCGCTCGCCGGCCCTGACATAACTCCGCTCTACGGACGCGCACCCGATGCCCGGTTGCCAGGGGCACCGCTGCTGGGCGCGGCCCTGCCCCCGGCGGCCTGAGGCGTTCGGCGATGCGCCCGCCTGCAGATGACGTTGACCGGATCATGGCGGTGATGGCCACCGCTTTCGATCCGCAATTCGGTGAAGCGTGGAACCGCCGGCAAGTCGAGGACGCGCTGATTTTCGGCAATTGTCATTACCTGCTCGCCGATGCCCGCGGCGAAGAACCGCTAACAGAGCCCTCGTCGATCGTGACCGGGTTTGTCTTGTCCCGCGCAGGTATCGGCGAAGAAGAACTGTTGCTGTTCGCAGTCGCGCCCCAGTTTCGGCGCTGCGGTATCGGTGACCGTCTGCTGCAACGCTTTGCCGAAACCGCCCGCGGGCGCGGTGCGGAAAGGTTGCTGCTGGAAATGCGGCGCGGAAATCCGGCAGAATCGCTGTATCTGCGCCACGGATTCGTACCGGTTGGCTTGCGCCGCAACTATTACCGGACGCAGGCCGGTGCAGCGATCGATGCAATCACGTTCGCATGTCCTAAGCATTAGCCACTTTGATGTAAGATCATTATAGTGCGCGCAAGTGCCCGAAGATTTCCACTGTTGTGACAATTTTGGGTAAGCGCTGTGCGGCGCCCACCTTGCGCGGTTGACGCCCAGCGTTGAGCTTGCGCGGCCTGATTTGGGCCGAGGCGCTACTCCTATGATAATCCCGTGTGATGATCCTGTGAGCAAGGGCGC
>CANGQZ010000222.1 GCA_947455865.1 Sphingomonadaceae bacterium | reverse complement strand
TAGACCAGCGCGCGGAACAGATCGCGCAGCTCGGCATAGGATTCGAACGTCAGCGGGTTCTTCCGCTCGGGCCGGTTCAGCGTAATCGTGCCGATCCCTTCGGCGAACGACCACAGGAAATGGGCTGGCTGGTAAGTGGCCGAATTCATGCATCTTCCCCGGATGTCGCGCCGTCACGCAGCGCGGTGTTGAGCGTGGTGGTCAGCCGCAGCAGCGTCGCCATGTCGGCGTCGGACATCGCGGCGAACAGCGAATCGATCAGTGCTTCGTGCTTTTCCGCCATCTCGCGAAACGCGGCGCGCCCGGCCGGGGTCAGGATCACCCGCAAGGCCCGGCGGTCATCAGGATCGCTCTCGCGCTGGATCAGCCCGTCCTCAACCAGCCGGTTGACCAGCCCCGTCAGGTTTCCGTTCGAAACCAGCAGATGGTCGGTAAGCTGCGACATCGTGATCGGCGCGCTCTCGCGATAAAGCGCGGAGAGCACATCGAAGCGCGGCAACGTGCTGTCGAACTCTGCCTTGAGATAGGCGCGGATCTGCTTCTCGATGATCGTGGTGGCGCGCAGCAGCCGCAGCCACACCCGCAGCGATTGCTTGGCGTGGGGAGCCGCCATCACATCACTTCCCCGCCGGCAATCGCGATCGCCTGTCCGTTGACTGAGGCGGAGAGCGGATCGCACAGCCACAGCGCCGCCGCCGCTACCTCATCGGGCTGGATCAGACGCTTTTGCGGATTGTCGCGCACGAACTTCGCCAGCGCCGCCTCGCGGGTCATCCCGGTCTTGTCGACCACGGTGTCAAGCGAACGCTGGACAAGATCGGTATCGGCAAACCCCGGGCAGATCGCGTTGGCGGTCGCCCCGGTCTGGGCCAGTTCCAGCGCCAGCGTGCGGGTCAGACCGATTACCCCGTGCTTGGCCGCGGCATAGGCGCCGGTATAGGCATAGCCCTTCAGGCCAGATGTGCTGGCGATCATGATAATCCGGCCGTTCGCGGCCTTGCTCACATCCCCCAGCACTGCCCGGCTGCACAGGAACGCGCCGGTCAGGTTCACCGCGATCATCCGCTGCCAAAGCGCGGTCGATGTGCTCGCCAGCGGCGCGGTCTCGGCCCCGCCGGCGTTGTTGATCAGGATCGAAACCGGCGCGAAACCGCGCGCATCGGCCATCGCCGCCTCGACCGAAGGCTCGTCAGTCACGTCCATCGTCAGCACCCGCGCGCCGGGCAGCGTTGCCGCCACCGCGTCCAGCGGCTCGCGCCGCCGCCCGGTCAGCGTCACATGCGCGCCGGCACCGTGCAGCATCCGCGCGATCGCCGCGCCGATCCCGGTGCCCCCCCCGGTGATCACCGCATGCTGGCCGGCCAGATCGCTCATACGTTAAGCACGGCCTGGCTCTGCGCCCGCGCCATGTTGCGCGAAAGCTGGTCGAACCCGTTGCGGTACTGCGGCGGCACCGCCACGGCATCGCTGCCCAGCTCCGCTGCGGCACGCAGCGTCCACGCCGGATCGACGAGATGCGGCCGGGCCAACGCGCACAGATCGGCGCGGCCAGAGGCAAGGATCGAGTTGACGTGATCGACCTCGAAGATGTTGCCCACTGCCATCACCGGAATATCAAGTTCGTTGCGGATCAGGTCGGCAAACGGGGTCTGGAACATCCGCCCATATACCGGCCGGCCAGCGCGCGTGGTCTGCCCGGCCGAAACGTCGATCAGATCGGCCCCGGCAGCGTGGAACGCGCGAGCGATCTCTACCGCCTCGCGCGGGGTGACGCCGCTTTCGCCCACCCAGTCGGTCGCGGAAATGCGCACCGACATCGGCTTGTCTGCCGGCCATTCCGCACGCATCGCCGCGAACACTTCCAGCGGAAAGCGCAGGCGGTTTTCCAAACTGCCGCCGTATTCGTCGGTCCGCCGGTTTTGCACCGGGGTGATGAAGCCCGAGATCAGGTAGCCGTGCGCAGCGTGGAACTCGACCATGTCGAACCCGGCCCGCGCGGCCCGCACGGTCGCGGCGACGAACTGGTCACGCACCGTGTCCATATCCGCGCGGGTCATTTCGCGCGGGGTCTGGTTGGCAGTGGCCCACGGCACCGGCGAAGCGGCGATCAGCGGCCAGTTGCCCTCTTCCAACGGTGCATCGATCGCCTCCCAGCCAAGCTGGGTCGAGCCTTTCGATCCGCTGTGCCCCAGCTGCAGCGCGATTTTCGCCGCGCTCTGCCCGTGCACGAAATCGACGATCCGCCGCCACGCGGCTTCGGCCTCGTCGCTATAGAGCCCGGTGCACCCCGGGGTGATCCGGCCCTCGGGCGAAACGCAGGTCATCTCGGTAAACACCAGCCCCGCCCCGCCCAGCGCCCGCGCGCCATAGTGAACAAGGTGGAAGTCTCCGGGAACGCCGTCGCTCGCGCTGTACATTGCCATCGGCGAGACGGTGACGCGGTTGGCCAGCTCCATCCCGCGCAGGCGGAACGGGGTGAACATCGGCGCCACCGGCTTCTCGACTGGATGGCCGAACGCCTTTTCGGCGAACGATCGCTCCAGCTGGGCCAGCCATTCGGGATCGCGCAGCCGCAGGTTCTCGTGGCTGACGCGCTGGCTGCGGGTCAGCAGCGCATAAGTGAACTGCAGCGGATCGAACTTGATGTAGCGATCGACCTCCTCGAACCAGCCCATCGAATTCTTCGCCGCGCTCTGCAGCTTGAGCACTTCGACGTGGCGCTCGTCCTGATACTGGCGCAGCCCTTCCTGCAGCGGCAGATCGCTGTCAGTCAGCACGTCGGCCAGCTTGATCGCATCTTCCAGCGCCAGCTTGGTGCCCGATCCAATCGAATAGTGCGCGGTGTGCGCCGCATCGCCCAGCAGGATCAGGTTGCCATCATACCACTGGTGGCACAGCACCCGCGGAAAATTGATCCACGCCGATCCGCGAATGTGGCTGGCATTGGTCATCAGCGGGTGCCCGCCGAGATGATCGGCAAAGATCGCCTCGCAGGTCCGGCAGGTTTCCTCCTGGCTCATCTCGCCGAAGCCCCACGCCGCGAACGTCTCGGGCTGGCATTCGACGATGAAGGTGGAGGTGTTCTGGTCAAACTTGTAGGCATGCGCCCAGACCCAGCCGTGCTTGGTCTCGACGAAGATGAACTTGAACGCATCGAACAGCTGGTGCGTCCCCAGCCAGACGAACTTGTTGGGGCGCATGTCGATATCGACCTTGAAGGTCTCCTCACGCGCGGCGCGGATGCGGCTGTTTAGCCCGTCGCTGGCGATGATCAGGTCAAAGTCGCGGTAAGCTTCCAGCGTCGGATCAACCTCGACCTCGAAATGCTGGATCACCCCGAGTTCGGCCGCGCGGTCCTGCAGGATGTTGAGCAGACGCTTACGGCCGATGCCGATGAAGCCGTGGCCGGTCGAGGTGACCTTGGCATCATTCACATGAACGTCGATGTCGTCCCAGTGAGTCAGCTCGGCTTCCATCACCGCCGCGCTCACCGGATCGTTGGCGCGCAGGTTGGCCATCGTCTGGTCGGAGAACACCACCCCCCAGCCGAAGGTGTCGCCCGGCTTGTTGCGCTCGAACAGCTCGACCTGCACTTCGGGTTTGCGCAGCTTCATCGATATGGCGAAATAGAGCCCCGCGGGACCGCCGCCGACACAGGCAATCTTCATCGCAGCGTTTCCTTGCCATTGGCCCGGACTGGCCGGGCGGAACTTTGCATCGTCGGCCGATCAGCCAAACGCCTGAATCCCGGTCTGCGCGCGGCCGAGGATCAGCGCATGGATATCGTGCGTGCCCTCATAGGTGTTGACCGCCTCGAGGTTCATCACGTGGCGGATCACGCCGTATTCGTCGGAAATGCCGTTGCCGCCGTGCATGTCCCGCGCGGTGCGGGCGATATCCAGCGCCTTGCCGCAATTGTTGCGCTTGATCAGGCTGATCGCCTCGGGCGCCAGCCGGCCCTCGTCGAGCAGCCGCCCGGCGTGGAGCGCGGCGGACAGGCCCAGCGTGATCTCGGTCTGCATGTCGGCCAGCTTCTTCTGGAACAGCTGCGTCGCCGCCAGCGGCTTGCCGAACTGGTGCCGGTCCAGCCCGTACTGCCGCGCCGCGTGCCAGCAGAACTCGGCCGCTCCCATCGCCCCCCATGCAATGCCAT
>CANGQZ010000221.1 GCA_947455865.1 Sphingomonadaceae bacterium | reverse complement strand
GGGTTGCCGGCGGCACGTTCACCGCGGCCGAGGTGGCCGAGGCGTTCAACGCCAATGTCGCCGCGGCGCAGACTGCGCTTAACGCATTCATTGTCACCACCCCCGAATCGGCGCTGGACGCCGCGCGCACGGTCGATGCCGATCGCGCTGCCGGGCGTCCGCTCGGCAAGCTGGCCGGGGTCCCGCTGGGGATCAAGGACCTGTTCGCCACCGCCGGGGTGCAAACCACCGCCGCCAGCCGCATCCTAGAAGGCTTCGTCCCGCCTTACGAAAGCAGCGTCACCGCCCGCCTGTGGCAGGCTGGGGCAGGCATGCTGGGCAAGCTTAACCTAGATCAGTTCGCGATGGGTTCCTCCAACGAAACCAGCGCCTTCGGCAATGTCATCTCACCGTGGCGGCGCGCGGGCGATACCGCGCCGCTCGCGCCCGGCGGCTCGTCCGGCGGGAGCTCGGCTGCGGTGGCGGCGCGGCTTTGCCCGGGCGCGACCGGAACTGACACCGGCGGTTCGATCCGCCAGCCCGCCGCGTTCACCGGGATCGCCGGGATCAAGCCGACTTATGGTCGCTGCTCGCGCTGGGGGATCGTAGCTTTCGCCTCCTCGCTCGATCAAGCCGGGCCGATGGCGCGCTCGGTGCGGGACTGTGCAATTCTGCTGGAAGCCATGGCGGGGTTCGATCCGAAGGATTCGACCAGCCTCGATGCTCCGGTGCCCGCATGGGAAGCGGGGCTCAACCCCAGCCTCGCCAGCAAGACAGTGGGAATTCCGCGCGAATACCGGATGGACGGGATGGATGCCGAAGTCGCGCGGGTGTGGGACGAAGGCATCGCCTGGTTGAAGGATGCCGGGGCGGAGATCGTCGAGATCAGCTTGCCCCACACCAAGTACGCGCTGCCGACGTATTACATCATCGCGCCCGCCGAAGCCTCGTCGAACCTCGCCCGTTATGACGGGGTGCGCTACGGCCTGCGCGATCTGCCTGACGGTGCCGGCCTGCAGGATATGTACGCCGCAACCCGCGCTGCCGGGTTCGGGGCCGAGGTTAAGCGCCGGATCATGATCGGCACCTATGTGCTCTCGGCCGGCTATTACGATGCCTATTACACCCAGGCGCAGAAAGTCCGCACGCTGATCGCCCGCGATTTCGAGGCGGCGTGGCGCCAGTGCGATGTGATCCTCACGCCCACCACGCCCTCGGCCGCTTTCGCGCTGGGCGAGAACAGCGATGATCCGCTGGCGATGTACCTGAACGATGTGTTCTCGGTTCCCGCCAGCCTTGCCGGGCTGCCGGCAATGTCGGTTCCCGCCGGCCTGACCGCGCAGGGCCTGCCGCTCGGGCTGCAGCTCATCGGCAAGCCGTTCGACGAGCAAGGTGTGCTCGATGCCGGCCTTGCTATCGAAGCGCGCGCCGGGTTCAGCGCCAAGCCGGAGAGCTGGTGGTAGGATGAGCGCCCCCGAAGCGCCGCGGCCCGAGCCGCACCGCTTCGTCGTGCTCGATTCGTGGCGCGGCCTTGCCGCGCTGGGGGTGGCACTACACCATATCGGTGGCACCGCCCCGTTCCTGAACACGGCGCTGCACGCTCAACTTTTCAGCGCGGTCGATTTCTTCTTCGTTCTTTCCGGCTTTGTGATTGCGGCAAGTTATGGCGAGCGGCTGGCGCATGGTTTTCCGCTCGCGCGCTTTGCGGTGCTGCGCATCGGGCGGATCTGGCCGCTCCATGCGGCCATGGTTCTCGTCTATCTCGGCCTCGAACTGGGCTTGCTGCTCCATGGCGGCTGGGGCGCTACCGGTCGCGAACCGTTTAGCGGGCCGCGTGATCCCGTCGCACTGCTCCCGACGCTGCTGCTCCTCCAGACCTGGTTCTGGCCTGACCGCGATTTGTGGAACGTTCAGAGCTGGTCGGTCTCGGTGGAGATCGCGCTTTATTGCGGTGCAGCGCTGCTGTGGCGCGGGCTGGGCGCACGGGCTTACTGGGCGGCACCGATACTGGCCGCAGCCGCACTGGCGGCACTGTCGCTCAACTGGGGCCTGCCGACGCAACAATTGCGCGGAGTCGCCGGCTTCGGTCTGGGCATGGCGTGCTGGCCGCTATGGCAGCGGCTGCAGGCATGTCCGGTCGCGGCAGTGCCGGCTACGGCGGCGGAAGGCGCCGTGGTTGCGCTGGTCATCCTCGCGCTGATGACAGCGCAGCCGCTGGTGCTGCTCGATCCGCTGTTTGCGCTGGCGCTGCTGGTGTTTGCCGGAGAACATGGCTTGCTCAGCCGCCTCCTGCTTACGGCCCCGGCGCGCTGGCTCGGCACGCTGTCCTATGCGCTTTACATGGTGCACGGGCTGGTCTTCGGGCGCGCCTTCGATGTGCTGGCATATGTGCAAGCGCGGCTGGGCGCACATTGGGTCTCCAGCCATCTTGGCGGCGGCGATTTGCTGATGCTCCCCGCGCTGCCGGCTGCGCTGGTCGTCACGGGGATGCTGGCGCTCGCGCTGATGGTTTCATGGTTGGCATGGCGCTTTGTCGAATGGCCGGCGCGGGCGCTCTCGCGCCGCCTCGCCGCGCGCATTGGCTCTACCTGACCCCTTTCCTTGACGCCTGAACCACCGTAACGGGAACCCTATGAGCACCTATCGCATTCAGGGCGCCACCGGCGAATGGGAGGTCGTGATCGGCCTCGAAGTCCACGCGCAGGTCGTGTCAAACTCCAAGCTGTTTTCCGGCGCCGCCACCGCGTTCGGGGCCGAGCCCAACACTCAGGTCAGCCTCGTCGATGCGGCGATGCCGGGGATGCTGCCGGTGCCTAACGGCGAATGCATCCGTCAGGCGGTGCGCACGGGCCTCGCGATCGATGCGGCGATCAACAAGTGGTCGCGGTTTGACCGGAAGAACTACTTCTACGCCGATCTGCCGCAGGGCTACCAGATCAGCCAGCTGTATCACCCGCTGGTGGGTGAAGGGCACATCGACATCAGCCTCGATGACAAGAACCCGGAAGCCGACGTGAAGCGCATCGGGGTTGAGCGGATCCATGTCGAGCAGGATGCCGGCAAGCTGATGCACGATCAGCACCCGACGATGTCCTACGTCGATCTCAACCGCTCGGGCGTGGCGCTGATGGAAATCGTCAGCCGCCCGGACATGGCCTCGCCGGCCGAGGCCGGGGCCTATTTGCGCAAGCTGCGCGCGATCCTGCGCTATGTCGGCAGCTGTGATGGCAACATGGAAGAAGGCTCGATGCGCGCCGACGTCAACGTCAGCGTGCGCAAGGCCGGAGAGCCGCTCGGCACCCGGACCGAGACCAAGAACGTCAACTCGGTGCGCTTCGTCATGGCTGCGATCGAGCATGAAGCGAGCCGGCAGGTCGATGTGCTCGAAAGCGGCGGCAAGATCGTCCAGGAAACCCGCCTGTTCGATCCGGATACCGGCACCACGCGGGCAATGCGCTCGAAGGAAGATGCGCACGATTACCGCTACTTCCCCGATCCCGATCTGCTCCCGCTCGAACTCACCGATGCGTTCATCGCCGATTGCCGGGAAAGTCTGCCCGAACTGCCTGATGCCAAGCGCCACCGCTATGAAACCGCGCTCGGTCTCACCCCTTATGTTGCCGGCGTGATCACCGCCGAAGTCGAGACCGCGCGCTGGTTCGAACTGCTGCTCGCCGAATGCGCGCTGAAGGCAGGCAAGGCGCAGGAAACCGTGGCCAAGCAGGCTGCCAACTGGCTCACCTCGGAACTGTTCGGCGCGCTCAACCGTCTTGGTCGCAGTCTTGAGGACAGCCCGGTCAGCCCCGCTGCCGCCGCTGGCCTGCTCGCGCTCGTTGCCGATGGCACGATCTCGGGCACTATCGCCAAGCAGGTGTTCGAAAAGATGCTGGAGACCGGCGACGAAGCCGCCGCCATCGTTGAGCGCGAGGGCCTCAAGCAGACCAGCGACACCGGCGCCATCGATGCCGCCGTCGCCAAGATCCTCGCCGACAACGCCGACAAGGTCGAGCAGTACAAGGCCGGCAAGGAAGCGCTGTTCGGGTTCTTCGTCGGCCAGACGATGAAGGCGATGCAGGGCAAGGCCAACCCGCAGGTGGTCAACGCGGCGGTGAAGAAGGCGCTGGGCTGAGGCGACAGACGGGGGCCTTGCCTCCACAATCGATGCGCCGCCAACCTT
>CANGQZ010000220.1 GCA_947455865.1 Sphingomonadaceae bacterium | reverse complement strand
AGATGGGCGATCGCCTGATCGACCAGCATCCGGGCCTGCGAGCGCGCGCGGTCCGGTCCGAGCAGCGAAACGAAGGTCTGCTTGCCCTGGCCGGCATCCTTGCGCAGCGCCTTGCCGGCGGCCGATTCGTCTCCTTCGTAATCGAGTAGATCGTCGGCGATCTGGAAGGCGAGACCGATATCGCGCGCGAACCCGCGCAAGTGAGTGCGGCCTTCGGGCGCGAGCCGGCCCAGAATGGCCCCCATTTCCACTGCCGCGCCCAGCAGCGCCCCGGTCTTGAGTTGCTGCAGCCGCGTCACGGTCGGCAAATCGAAAGTTTCGGTTTCGGCGACCATGTCCATCATCTGGCCGCCAGCCATACCGTTCATGCCGCTCGCAGTGCCCAGCGTCAGCACCAGTTCGGCGCGGGCGAATGGATCGCCGATTGTCTGCGGATCGGCCAGGAGTTCGAACGCGAAAGCATGGAGCGCATCGCCGGCCAGCACCGCGGTAGCCTCGTCGAACGCCATGTGAACGGTCGGCTTGCCGTGGCGCAGGGCATCGTCATCCATGCACGGCAAATCGTCGTGGATAAGCGAATAGACGTGGATCGCCTCGATTGCGAGGCTGATCCGCACTGCGAGCGCGCGATCGACACCATAGAGTTCTGCTGTTGCAGTAAGGAGGAGCGGGCGGATGCGCTTGCCGCCGCCAATGGTAGCATAGCGCATCGCTTCGATCAGTCGCTTACGCGCGTCCGCTGGCACCGGCAGCATGGCATCGAACCCGGCATCGATCTCACGAGCGATCCGGCTGAGGGCCTCGGAAAGATTGTCCGCCATGCGCCCGCGTTCCCCGTTCAGCGATCCGGCTCGTCAAACGGCTGCAGCGCGGCTGCCGAACCGTCCGGTGCGGCGACGATCCGCTCGATTCGGGCGGCGGCGGCATCAAGCCGGGCCTGACAGTGCCGCCGCAGCGCTTCGCCGCGTTCATACAGCGTGATCGAATCGTCGAGCGGGACTTCGCCGCTTTCAAGGCTGCGGACGACCTCCTCCAGCGCGCGCAGCGCATCTTCGAAGCTCATCGCGGCAGTGTCGTCGGCCATTGCCTAGCCATGGCGCGGCGGTGAAGTCCGGTCAAGCGCAGCGGCGGTTTGCCTCGCGGGAATGTGCGGGCTAAGGGCTTCGCATGTCAGAAATCACTGCCGAGATCATCGCCGCTCACGGGCTTTCCCAAGAAGAATATGCGCGGGTGCTGCACGCACTGGGTCGCGAGCCGAACCTTGTCGAGCTCGGCATCTTCTCGGTGATGTGGTCGGAGCATTGCTCCTACAAGTCGAGCCGCATCCACCTCAAGAAGCTGCCTACCCAGGCGCCCTGGGTGATCTGCGGCCCCGGCGAAAATGCCGGGGTGATTGATATCGGCGATGGGCCCAACGGCACGAAATTGGCGGCGATCTTCAAGATGGAGAGCCACAACCACCCCAGCTACATCGAGCCTTATCAGGGCGCGGCCACCGGTGTGGGCGGCATCTTGCGCGACGTGTTCACGATGGGCGCGCGGCCGGTTGCGAATCTCAATGCGCTGCGCTTTGGGCGGCCCGATCACCCGAAGATGAAGCATTTGGTGCAAGGCGTGGTTGCCGGCATCGGCGGTTATGGCAACTGCGTCGGCGTCCCGACCGTTGGCGGCGAGACCAACTTTCACCAGGCCTACGACGGCAACATCCTTGTCAACGCGATGACCGTGGGAGTCGCCGATCAGGACAAGATCTTCTATTCGGCCGCGACCGGGATCGGCAATCCGATCGTCTATGTCGGCTCGAAGACCGGGCGCGACGGGATTCACGGCGCAACAATGGCCAGCGCCGATTTCGACGACAAGAGCGACGAAAAGCGCCCCACGGTGCAGGTCGGCGATCCGTTCACCGAGAAGCTCTTGATCGAAGCCTGCCTCGAACTGATGGCGACCGATGCGATTGTTGCAATCCAGGACATGGGCGCCGCGGGCCTGACCTCGAGCTCGGTCGAGATGGCCACCAACGGCAAGGCCGGGATCATCCTCGACATGGACAAGGTGCCGTGCCGCGAGGAAGGCATGACGCCTTACGAAATGATGCTCAGCGAAAGCCAGGAGCGGATGCTCATGGTGCTCAAGCCCGGCAAGGAAGCGATGGCCGAAGCGATCTTCCGTAAGTGGGAGCTCGATTTCGCGGTGATCGGCGAAGTAACCGATACGGGCCACATGGTCCTCACCTTCAAGGGCGAGACGGTGTGCGACATCCCGCTGGGGCCGCTCGCCGAAGACGCCCCGCTCTACGATCGCCCTGCGCTCAGCCTTGCCGACTACAAGGCCTGGGCCAAAGTTCCGCCCCTGGGCGAAGTACCCCAGAGCACCGACATCGGCGCCGATCTGCTGAAGCTGATGGCCTGCCCCGATCTCGCCAGCCGGCGCTGGATCTGGGAGCAGTATGACAGCCAGGTGGGGGCCGACACCGTCCAGAAATCGGGCGGCGACGCGGCAGTCGTCCGGCTGAACGGCACCCGGCGCGCGCTCGCCGTGAGCACCGACTGCACCCCGCGCTATTGCTATGCCGATCCCTACGAGGGCGGCAAGCAGGCGGTGGCCGAGACCTATCGCAACATCAGCGCGGTGGGCGCGACGCCGCTCGCCATCACCAACTGCCTCAACTTCGCCAACCCGCAGCGGCCCGAGATCATGGCCCAGATCGTGGAGTGCCTGCGCGGCATGGGCGATGCCTGCCGCGCGCTCGATTATCCGATCGTGAGCGGGAACGTCTCGCTCTACAACGAGAGCAAGGCGACCGGCGGCGGCTCGGCGATCCTGCCCACGCCAGCGATCGGCGGGGTCGGGCTGCTGGAGGATTGGGGCAAGAGCGCGACGATCGCGTTCAAGACTGAGGGGAACCTGCTGCTCCTGTTGTCGGATGGACAATTGTTGCCCGGTCTCGCCTGTTCAGGCCACCTCGGACAATCATTATGGCTGCGCGAAGTGGCCAGTCGTGAAGCTGGTGCACCGCCAGCCGTCGATCTCGAACATGAGCGGCGTATCGCGGAATTCGTGCGCTCGATCATTGCAGATGGCCTTGCTGCCGCTGTGCATGATGTTTCTGACGGCGGCGCACTGGTTGCGGCCACCGAGATGGCCTTGGCTGGAAATCTGGGTCTCGAAATCCGTTGCGACTACATCGATTGTCCCGACCTTCTGTTTGGCGAAGATCAGGGACGATATTTTGTTGAGACATCCAATTTCGAGGAAGTCATGAAGCGGGCCAATGCCATTGGTCTCAGCGCTGACTGCTTTGGCAAAATCGGCGGAAATTCAATCGTCGAGGAATGGCGCGTTGATGGTGTTTCGCGATTGAATGTTCCCCTCACCGCCCTGCGCGAAGCCAGCGACAGCTTCTTCCGCGATTGGATGGAGGCGTAGCCCCTACTCCCACACCCATTGCTCGCGCGGGATGCCGAACAGGGTGAGCACACTGGTGAGGTCGCCGCGATCTATCCAGCCGTCGGCGGCGGCGCGGGCCTTGGGCTTGGCGCGGTAGGCGAGGCCATAAGTTGCGGCCTCCAGCATCGGTATGTCGTTGGCACCGTCGCCGGTGGCGAGGCTGACTGCGTGCGGGCCGAGGCGGGCCATCTCCTCAAGCAGCACCGCGCGCTTGACGCCGCTGTCGGTGATGCCGCCGACGAGCCCGCCGGTAAGCTTTCCGCCGTCTACCTCCAGCCGGTTCGCCACCACCCGCTCGAACCCGAGCTGTTCGGCCACCGGATCGGCGAACTGGTGGAAGCCGCCGGTGACGAGCACGGTGAAGCAGCCCTGCGCCTTGAGCGTTGCGACCAGCGTGCGCGCGCCGGGCATCATCGCGATCCGCTCGTCGAGGCAGCGCTGGATCGCGCTTTCGTCGAGGCCGGCAAGCAGTGCGACCCGTTCAGTCAGGGCAGCAGCGAAGTCGAGCTCGCCCTGCATCGCGCGTTCGGTGATCGCGGCGATCTGGGGTTTGATGCCGGCGAAGTCGGCGAGTTCGTCGATGCATTCGGCGGCGATCATGGTCGAGTCCATGTCCGAGACGAACAGCTGCGGGATGGTCACCGGGCGGTCCGCCAGCAGCAGGTCCGATGGGGCAAAGCACCGGTCCAGCACTTCGCGCACGACTGCCGGATCGCCGCTGGGGAGT
>CANGQZ010000219.1 GCA_947455865.1 Sphingomonadaceae bacterium | reverse complement strand
GGTCACCGCCAGAATCACACGATCCTCAAGATCGTGTCGATCGACTGAGCGCAGACATAAGTTAAGGAGTTTAGGTCATGGCACATAAAAAAGCTGGCGGTTCGTCGCGCAACGGTCGCGATTCTGAGTCGAAGCGCCTTGGCGTGAAGAAGTTCGGCGGTCAGGAAGTGATCGGCGGCAACATCATCATTCGCCAGCGCGGCACCCGGGTCTATCCGGGCGCCAATGTCGGCATCGGTAAGGACCACACACTGTTCGCTCTCGCTGAAGGCCGTGTGCGCTTTCACCAGGGCAAGCTGGGCCGCAAGTTCGTATCGGTCGATGCGATGGCGCAAGCCGCCGAATAAGCGGATGGTCGATACCGGGCCATCCCCACGGGATGGCCCTGCCGGTCACACAATGACCGGCCAAACGAGGGAGAGGGCCCGCCCGTCTCCCTCTTTTTGCGTCTCCCTCAGCCTCTGTCAGACCGCCCGGCGCGTTTCCGCATCGTCCGGTCGCCTCGCGCAATGCCTTTGTCACGCACCCGGCCTATTGGCTGGGCGCGGGGTGGGGGCGGAAGGAGATCTGCCATGTTCTATCGCAGCGAACGCTTGTTTCTGCGCCCCGCCTGGCCCGAGGACCGGGCCGCGATTTTCGCCGGCATCGCCGACGAGGCGATCGTGCGAAACCTAGCACAAGTGCCGTGGTCCTATACGATCGAAGACGCACGCGCCTTATTTCATGATCACTCTGCCAACGGGCGAAGGGGGGCAGCTGATCGGCTGCGTCGGGCTGCATGCCCATGCCGGCGAGGTTGAGCTGGGCTATTGGATCGCGCGCGATGCTGACGTTGGCGTGCATACTGGGCCACCGGCGGATCGTTGCCGGGCACTTCATTGACAACCCCGCCTCGGGCCGGGTGTTGCGCAAGGCTGGCCTGTGCCCGACCGGCGAGATCGCTGCGCGTTTCAGCCGCGGGCGCGGCGAGGTGGTCGGCTCGGTGATTCACGCGATCGAGCTTGGACAGTCGCAGGAGTGCGACGATGGCCCGGTAATGCGCGCCGCCTAGTTTCAGGCGGTGGCGGGGCCGAGCTCGCGTTCGGCCGCGGCGATCAGCGCGCGGTCATCGTGGTCCCACGGATGGAAGCCTGGTTTGAAATAGGCGAGCCACGCCGGGAAGATGCGCCGCAGGAAGCCGGGCTGCCACAACAGATAGGCCGCCACCATCCGTCTGGCCTGCCACCCGGTGATCCCGTCCTGCGCCAGCAGATCGAGGGTATCGAGCACGCGGTGGTAGAGGAAATTCTTTGAAACCAGCACCATCATCAGTGAACGCAGCCACCAGCGGCGCAAGGCCGGCCAGCCGCGCGCGGCGTGGAGGTAGGTGTCAAACGCAACGCCCTTGTGCTCGATCTCCTCGATCGCGTGCCAGCGCCACATGTCGGCCACCGATTGTTCGGCGCCGGCGAGATGGTCGGGTCGGGACAAGAGCTGGTTGGCGAAGAGCGCGGTCCAGTGCTCAAGCGCCATGGTCGCGGCGCAGTTGACCACTGCCGGCCGGCCGCGAGTGAGCGACAGCATCTTTTCGATATGGGCCTCGATCCCGGTGAGATCGTAGCCGGCTTCGACCGCGGCGCGATTGAACGCGAGGTGTTCGCGGGTGTGGTTGACTTCCTGCTTGATGAAGTCGCGGATTTCAGCCTCGAGCTGCGGCGGGGCGCCCTCGCGGCAGGCACGGACCGAATCGATGAAAAACCCTTCGCCGCGCGGGAACGTGGCCGAAAGCGCGTTGAACCAGGCGGTGGCCACGGCGCTGCCGTTGGCCCACCACCGTTGGCGCTGCGCGCCGCGGCCAGAGCGGCGGTCACGCACGGTGAGGGCCAGATCGGCGGGGGTGGGGGTTGTGGCGACGCGCTTGTCTCGCGCGGCGGCAGGTTCTACCGGGAGGGCGTGGGGAGCGGTCATGGCCTCATCAAAATAGAGTTACTGACACTTATGTCAATAATAAAACGCCTGAGCCAGGAAGAGAGCCGCACCGCGGCGCTCGAAGCTGCGCGTGCCTTGCTGATCGAGGCCGGACCGCAAGCGGTCACGCTCAAGGCGGTGGCAACACGGGTCGGGCGCACGCACGCAAACTTGCTCCATCATTTCGGTTCGGCCTCGGGCTTGCAGAAGGCGCTAGCCGCCCACCTTGCCGCGACCATCTGCGCCACCATTGCCGAAGCGGTGCTGGCGACCCGCGCCGGGATCGGTGCGCCGCGCGAGGTGGTCGATCTGACCTTTGACGCCTTCGACCGCGAAGGCGGGGGCGCGCTGGCTTCCTGGATGTTGCTTTCGGGCAACGAGGATGCCCTCGATCCGATTGTCGATACGATCCACGATCTGGTTAAGGAACTCCACGATATCGGCGCGGAGGCGATGCGTCAGGTCACGCTCAGCCTAGTCCTGCTGGCGCTGGGCGATGCGCTGATGGGCGAACCGCTGAGCCGTTCGCTCGGGCTGCCGCGTACGGCGGCGCGCGAACAGGGCGAGCGGATGCTGGTTGAAGGTGCCGAGCGTGCCGGGATCGTTATGCGGCCGCTCGAGTAGCAGCCCTGCAACCTCAGGCCGGGCTGGCCAGCCACGCAGGCAGCAGCTCGGGGGGAATAGCTTCCACCCGCAAGTGATCGACGGCAAGGCAAAGGTCCGAATAGGCGATACGCCGCCGCCCCGGATCGGAGCGATCGAGCGGAACGACGATCAGCCGCCGGTTGACCTTTTGTCGCCAGTTCATCCGGGCGGTGTTTTCCTGCCCGACATAGCAGCCCTTGGTGAAGCTCACCCCGGCCAGTTCGGCGGCATTGCATTCGAGCCACAGGGTTTCGCCATCACCCAGCTCGCCGCGTCCCTCGCACACCCCCAGCGCCAGCCGGTGCGCGATCCAGGCGTCCTCGGCCGGCTGATCGGCATCAGACACGGGTGCCAGCCAGCGTTGGCCCAGCGCGGCCAGCCGGGGGTCTGGCACGCCTGCGTGCCGGGCCCCAGGAGGGCTCCAATGGACCGCGATGCTATCGTCGCGCACAATCCGGATGCGCTTGCGCAGGCGGTAAAGCGAAAGCCGGCGCACCAGCGCATCGGCTGCGACCGCCTCGCAATCGAGCAGCAAGTCGGCGCCGTCCGCCCAGACCAGAAAATCGAACAAGGCCTTGCCCTGCGGGCTGAGCAAGGCGCACCATGCCGGCAGTGCTCCGGTCATATCCTGCGTCACCAACCCCTGCAGGAAGGCGGGAACATCTTCGCCAGCAACTTCGGGGCTGAGCCGGATCACGGCACGATCGAACAGGCGGGTGGCGGTCATCCCCCCAAGGTAGGGTGCTGCGACCGGACGCTCAACCCTTACGGCGGCGGGCGACGAGATCCCATACGAAAATCGCGATTGCCAGCCAGATCAGCGCAAAACAACCGAACTGGAGCGGATGTAGTGGCTCGTGAAATACGAATAGGCCGGTGAGGAAGGTGAGCGTCGGGGTGCAGAACTGGAGGAAGCCCAGCGCAGACAAGTCGAGCCGGCGCGCGGCTTCAGCGAAGAAGTACAAGGGAACCGCCGTGAACAGTCCGGCGGCGCCGAGAAGCAGCGACGTCTGATATTCGTCCCCGAACGCAGTGCCCTGCGGACTCTGAGCCAGCCACGCCAGATAGAGCACGCCGATCGGGAGCAGCAGAATCGTCTCCACCGTCAGCCCGGACAGCGCGCTGACCGGGATGACCTTGCGCACCAGCCCGTATGCCGAGAACGAAATTCCAAGGCTGAGGCTGATCCACAGCATTTCCAGCGCATCCCACGCCATCAGTGCAACGCCGGCGCTAGCGATTGCCACCGCCAGCCACTGCCGCGAGCTCAGCCGCTCACGCAGAAACATCGTGCCGAACAACACGTTGATCAGGGGGTTGATGTAATAGCCCACACTGGTCGCCAGCACGTGGCCCTGCGCCACGGCGAGCACGAAGATGATCCAGTTACTGCCGATCAACAGCGCGCTGAGGAGGAGCATCGCGAGCGTTTTTCCGCCGCGCAGTGCGGCGCGCAATTCGCCCATCTGGCCCGCAAACAGGACCATCACGACGCATACTGGCAGCGCCAGCACCAGCCGCCACGCCACGAATTCGAGCGGGGACACGCCATGCATCGCGTGCAGGTATAGCGGGAACAGGCCCCAGACGGCATAGGCGC
>CANGQZ010000218.1 GCA_947455865.1 Sphingomonadaceae bacterium | reverse complement strand
GCTCGGCACCGAACCGCTGCGGGTCGCCGCGCTTGGCCGCGCGATCCTCGATGGCCTCGCCCGTGCCGGGGTGGCCGGCGTGATCAAACACCTCCCCGGGCATGGTCGCGGCGAAGCGGATAGCCACCGCGAATTGCCCACGGTCCCCGCCACCGAGGCTGAGCTTGAGGTCGATCTCGCCCCGTTCCGCGCGCTGGCCTCCGCCCCGATCGGGATGACCGGGCATATCCGCTTCACCGCGTGGGACGATGTTCACCCGGCCACCGAATCGCGCTTCGTGATCGAAGAGATCATTCGGCGGCGGATCGGCTTTGCCGGCCTTCTACTGACCGATGATCTCGATATGGATGCGCTCGATGGCAATGTCCCCGCCCGTGCGGTGCGGGCGCTCGCCGCCGGCTGCGATGTGGCGCTGAACTGCTGGGCGGATATGGAAGACATGGCCGGAATCGCGCATCAGTGCCCGCCGCTGACCGCGGCTGCGGCGCAGCGCCTCGATGCCGCGCTGGCCACCACCGGGTCTCTGGTCGCAGACCCGGCGCGACGGCGCGAACTGGTCGCCAAGCGCGATGCCCTGCTCACGCTCACCGCGAGCGGGGCGGAATGAACCTCATCCCTGCCGCCGCCGATTTCGGGGCTGCGCAGCCCGCTCCGGCTGCGGGAGATGCCGAAGCGCTCCATCTCGCGCTCGATGGCTGGGAAGGCCCGCTTGATCTCCTGCTCGATCTCGCCCGCCGCCAGAAAGTCGATCTGCGCCGGATCTCGATCCTCGGCTTGGTCGATCAATACCTCAGCTATATCGATCGGGCTGAGGCGCTGCGGCTCGAACTGGCCGCCGATTATCTGGTGATGGCGGCATGGCTGGCTTACCTCAAATCGGCGCTGCTGCTTCCGCGTGAAGAGCAGGAAGAGCCCAGCCCGGAAGAACTGGCGCTGCGCTTGCAACTGCGGCTCGAACGGCTGGCGGCGATGCGCGATGCTGCCGCCCGGCTGATGGCGCGCGATCGGCTCGGGCGCGATGTCTTCGCCCGCGGCGCGCCCGAAGGTCTGCGGGTCGATCGGCGCAATGCCTGGACCTGCGAATGGTTTGATCTCGTGCAGGCCTACGGTCAGGTCAAAGCGCGCACCGCACCGGTGGTCCACATGGTCCGCGACCGGAAGGTGATGACGCTCGATTCGGCGCTGTCGCGGCTTTCGGCAATGCTCGGGCTTACGCTCGATTGGCTCGATCTGCAGGCGTTTCTCCCGCCCTCCGGCGATGGCGAATGGGCCGATCCGCAGCTGCGCCGCTCGGCGCTCGCCTCCAGTTTTGTGGCGGCGCTGGAACTCGCCCGGCTCGGCAAGGCCGAACTGGCGCAAGATGAAACCTTCGGTCCGCTACGCCTGCGGGGCGTTCGCGCGTGATGGCCTGGCAGCCGGCGGAAGCGCTCGATATTCTGGAGCGCGCGGTCGAAGCGGCGGTGTTCGCGGCGACTGCGCCGATGACTGCGGAGGCGATTGCCGCTCATCTCGGCGGCGCCGAGGTCGGGGGTGTGCGTGCGGCGCTGGCGCGGCTGGCGCAGGATTATGCCGGGCGCGGGGTCCATCTGGTCGAACGCGGCGGGCGCTGGCACTTCCAGACTGCCCCCGATCTCGCGCACTTGCTGCGGCGGGAGCGTGAGGAGCAGCGCCGGCTGTCGCGCGCCGCCACCGAAGTTTTGGCGATCGTCGCTTATCACGAACCGGTCAGCCGCGCCGAGATCGAGGCGATCCGCGGGGTGCAGACCGCCAAAGGCACGCTCGATGTGCTGCTCGAAGCCGGCTGGGTGCGAGTTGCCGGGCGGCGGGAGGTGCCGGGCCGGCCGGTGATCTATGCCACCACCCCGGCGTTCCTCGCGCATTTCGGCCTCGCCTCGCGGCGCGATCTGCCCGGGATCGACGAATTGCGCGCGGCCGGGCTGCTAGATCCGGTGGATGAGGCGCTGGCCGGCGCGCTGGAATTGCCGGGACGGCACGAACTTATGCCAGAGACTCGCATTGAGACGGAAAACGCCCTAGATAAGAACGAATAGGGGGCCTACGTGCCGGAGCCGCTACGGCGTACGGCTGCTGTCTCAGGAGTTACGGTAAATGCCTTCGATCCAGCATCTGGTCATCCTCGCCATCGTGGTTCTGGTGCTCTTTGGCCGCGGCCGCATTTCCGAATTCATGGGTGATTTCGGTAAGGGTATCAAAAGCTTCAAGGAGGGTATGGCGGACGAAAACAACCGCAACGCTTCGTCCCCCGCGCCGGCACCTGCTCAAATCGCACCGCAGACCGCCGCGCCAGCCGAACCTGCCGCCCGGCAAGCCGACGCTGCGAAAAACTGAGCGTAGCCGCTCGGGACCTGATCCATGTTTGACATCGGCGCGGACGAACTGCTGCTCACCGCAGTCGTGGCGATCGTGGTCATTGGTCCGAAAGATTTGCCGCGCGCGCTGCGGACCGCCGGGCGTTGGATCGCCAAAATGCGGCGAATGTCCAACGCCTTCCGCGCCGGGATCGAAAACGTCATCCGCGAAGCCGAGATGGAAGAGTTGGAGCGGACCTGGCGCGAAAAGAACGTCGCGATCATGGCGCAGCATCCGCATATTCCCAGCGATCCCGATGTCGATGCGGCAGCCGCCGCCGCGGCGGCGCAGGGGCAGGCACCGGTAATGCTGCCCATCGCATCGGCCGAGCCCGTGCCGCCTGCCGTGATTGAGCCTGCGCCGCCCGCCTCCGCACCGGCTGAGCGATGACGATGGTGTTCCAGGTCAACGATATCGACGAAACGCAGGCGCCGCTGCTCGATCACTTGCTCGAACTGCGCACGCGGCTGATGCGCTGCATCCTTGCCCTCGCGGTCGCCTTCGGGGTGTGCCTCTATTTCGCCGAAGACATTTTCGGGTTCCTCGTCCGTCCGCTCACGGCAGCGTTCCCGCCGGGCGAGGGCCGACTAGTCTATACCAAACTGTACGAGGCGTTCTTCGTAGAACTGAAAGTAGCGCTCTTCGCAGCGTTTCTGGTGTGCTTTCCGATCTTTGCCAACCAACTCTGGGCCTTCGTCGCGCCGGGGCTCTATGCGCGTGAGAAGAAGGCGTTTCTGCCCTTCCTGATCGCCACCCCGATCCTGTTCACAATGGGGGCAGCGCTCGCCTATTATGTGGTCATGCCCACGGCCTTCCGCTGGCTGATTGGCTTCCAGGGCACGCGCGGCGGGCTCAAGCTCGAAGCGCTGCCCTCCACCGGCGATTATCTGGCGCTGGTCATGCAGTTCATCTTTGCCTTCGGGATCAGTTTCCTGCTGCCGGTACTGCTGCTGTTGCTCAATCGCGCCGGTCTGGTCAGCCGGCAGCAACTGGCCGGTGCGCGCCGTTACGTTATCGTCGCGATAACCGCGCTCGCCGCGCTGATCACCCCGCCCGATGTGCTGTCGCAGCTGATGCTGGCGATCCCGCTCTTGATCCTGTTCGAAGGTTCGCTGCTGGTGATGTGGCTGGGCGATCGCAAGGCGGCGAAGGAAGCCGCACCGGACGAGACGCTGGCGGAAACACCGCCCGCAACCTGATGCGGACGCTGTGCGGTGGCTTCGACAAGCTCTGCCCGAGCGGGCGGGGTGATTTGTTGGTATCCCAAAATCGAATAAATCCCCGCTCAGGCTGAGTTTGCCTAAGCCACCGCTTAAGGCCCGCTGCTACTCGCCCGTAGCAGCCCACACTTTGCGACCGCCGATCCACGTTTCCAGCACCTTCGTCGCCCCCAGATCGCTGACGCTGACGAGCAGCGGATCGTGATCGACGAGGATGAAATCGGCGCGCAGCCCAGGTGCGAGACGGCCAACCTTGCTCTCCGCCCAGGCCGCCCAGGCCGGCGTGACGGTCAGCGCGGCTAGTGCCTGCTCGCGGGGCAAGCCATCCGCGCGTGTCGAGGCGGCGACGATGGCTCCAAAAGGATTGCCGTTTCCGGCTGGCGCGCCGGTCCCGAACGCAACGCGGACCTGCGCCCGCGCGAGCGCCCCCGCAGGACCGGACTGCGGCGGCAATATGGCCACGGCATCCGCGCCGAACCGTGCAAGGTCCGGACCGGCTGCTTCCTCTGCACCTTCGATTCGCCAGCGCCGTTCCCCCTTGTAGGTCTCCGCCAGCTCACTCACCGCATCCAGTGTCGCGCTCACAGCTGCGCTCCCATGCGCCTCGACGGAGACCTG
>CANGQZ010000217.1 GCA_947455865.1 Sphingomonadaceae bacterium | reverse complement strand
GGGTCTGGTCAATGTCCTCGCCCGGCCCGGCCCGGCGCTGGGCAAGGCCGCCCTCGCCCGCGCCGAAGCGGCCTTTGCGGCCCGGGCCGACGCAGCCGGGCGGGTGACCGAGCACTTCGAGCTGCTGACCCTTTCGGGCTGGCGTCGTCCCTAGCCGAGCGCCGCCTGTGCCGCCGCCAGCCGCGCGATCGGAACGCGGAACGGGCTGGCCGAGACGTAATCGAGCCCGACTTCCTCGCAGAACGCGATGCTCGCGGGATCGCCGCCATGCTCGCCGCAAATGCCGAGCTTGAGATCGGGCCGCGTTGCCCGGCCGCGCTCGGCGGCCATGCGGACCAACTGGCCGACACCGTCAATATCGAGGCTGACGAAAGGATCGCGCGGATAGATCCCCTGCTCGACATACGGCGCGAGGAAGCGCGCCGCGTCGTCGCGGCTGACACCGAGCGTGGTCTGGGTTAAATCATTGGTACCAAACGAGACAAATGTTGCTTCTTCGGCGATTTCGCCGGCCATCAGCGCCGCGCGCGGCAGCTCGATCATCGTTCCGACGAGGTAATCTAGCGTTCGGCCCTGTTCGGCGAATACGGCAGCAGCGGTCCGATCGACGAGCGCGCGCAGGATTTCGAGTTCGCGCTTGGTTGCAACCAGCGGGATCATCACTTCGGGCACCACCGCCGCGTCGCTTTCCGCTGCGACCTCGCAGGCCGCCTCGAAGATCGCCCGCGCCTGCATCTCGTAGATCTCGGGGAAGGTAATGCCGAGTCGGCAGCCGCGATGGCCCAGCATCGGGTTGAATTCGTGCAGTTCGCCCGCGCGGCGGCGCAGCGTGTCGGCACCGATCCCGATCGCCTCGGACAGTTCGGCAAACTCGGCATCGCTGTGCGGCAGGAATTCGTGCAGCGGCGGATCGAGAAGGCGGATCGTGACCGGCAGCCCGGCCATGATTTCGAAGATCGCGCGGAAATCGGCGCGCTGTTCGGGCAACAGCTTCGCGAGCGCGGCGCGGCGACCGGCCTCATCCTCGGCGAGGATCATCTGGCGCACGGCGCTGATCCGGCCAGCATCGAAGAACATGTGTTCGGTGCGGCACAGCCCGATGCCTTCGGCGCCGAACTGGCGCGCGGTGCGGCAATCGGCCGGCGTTTCGGCGTTGGTGCGCACTTTCATCCGGCGGTGCTGATCGGCCCAGACCATCAGCGTGCCGAAATCGCCGACCAGTTCAGGCTCGATGGTGGCAACTTCGCCGGCCATGATCTCACCGGTGGTGCCATCGAGGGTGATCACATCGCCCTCTTTTAATTCGCGGTGGCCGATCCGCAGGGTGCGCGAAGGCATATCGATCGACAGTGCCGAGGCTCCCGAAACGCAGGGGCGGCCCATTCCGCGTGCGACCACCGCGGCATGGCTGGTCATCCCGCCGCGCGCGGTGAGGATGCCCTTGGCGGCGTGCATGCCGTGGATATCTTCGGGGCTGGTTTCGACCCGGACGAGGATCACCGCATCGCCGCGCTCGGCGCGCTTTTCGGCGTGATCGGCATCGAGCACGATCGCCCCCGAAGCCGCGCCCGGCGAAGCGGGCAGGCCCTTGCCAAGGATATCGCGCGGGGCGGTGGGATCGAGCGTGGGGTGGAGCAATTGGTCCAGCGCCATCGGATCGATCCGCCGCACCGCAGTCGCCTCGTCGATCAGGCCTTCGTGGACCATGTCGACCGCCATCTTGAGCGCGGCCTTGGCCGTGCGCTTACCGGCGCGGGTCTGGAGCATGAACAGTTTGCCGCGCTCGACGGTGAATTCGATGTCCTGCATGTCGCGGTAATGGCGTTCGAGCAGATCGAACACGGTGGCCAGCTCGCCATAGGCGGCGGGCATCGCCTCTTCCATCGAGAGCGGCTTGGCTCCGGCGGCCTCGCGCGCGGCTTTAGTCAGATACTGCGGGGTGCGGATGCCGGCGACGACGTCTTCGCCCTGGGCGTTGATCAGGTATTCGCCGTAATAGGCGCGCTCGCCGGTGGCCGGATCACGGGTGAAGGCAACGCCGGTGGCGCTGGTTTCGCCCATGTTGCCGAACACCATGGCCTGCACGTTGACCGCCGTGCCCCAGTCGCCCGGGATGTCGTTCAGCCGGCGATAGACCTTGGCCCGGTCGGAATCCCAAGAATCGAACACCGCGGCGATCGCCCCCCACAGCTGTTCGTGGACGTCGAGCGGGAACGGACGGCCGAGCTGGGAAAGGACTATGCTCTTGTATTCGCCGACCAGTGCCTCCCAGTGTTCAGCCTCCAGATCAAGATCGACGTAGAAGCCATTGTCTTCCTTTACGATCTCCAGCGCGTCCTCGAACAGGTGGTGATCGATCCCGAGCACCACGTCCGAATACATCTGGATGAAGCGGCGGTAGCTGTCCCACGCGAAGCGGGCATCGCCCGAAACGGCGGCGAGGCCCTGCACCGTTGCATCGTTAAGCCCGAGGTTTAGCACGGTATCCATCATGCCGGGCATTGAGACGCGCGCGCCCGAGCGGACCGAGACCAGCAGCGGATCGGCCGGATTGCCGAATTTCTTGCCCACCGCGGCCTCGATATGGCCGAGCGCAGCAGCGACATCGGCGCGCAGCGTTTCGGAGAAGTTGGCACCCTCGGCAAGGTAGCGGACGCATTCCTCGGTGGTGATGGTGAAGCCCGGCGGGACCGGCAGGCCGATGCTGGCCATTTCTGCCAGATTGGCGCCCTTGCCGCCGACGATCGTCTTGTCGCGCGAACGGGCATCGCCGCGCGGCGCGCCGCCACCGAAGGTATAGACCTGAGTCACCCGGTACACTCCACGATCTGCGCGCCGTCCGTGCCCGGGGCGGCGCTAAGTTGACACAGTTGACACAGTCCGGGGAATGAATTGCCCCCTCGCCGCAACCGCCGCGCGCTGGCTGGCGCATACGTATGCTGAGGTGGTTTCTAGCCTTCGATCCGCGCAAAGTCAGCAACTTTGTGCACTGCAACACGGAACTGGTCGAGCAATTCCAGCCGCGCACGGCGCTTTGCAGGATCGGCATCGTTCACGGTGACCTTGTCAAAAAACGCATCGATCGGCCCGCGCAGCGTGGCAAGCGCCGTCATTGCCCCGGCGAAATCCTCCGCTTCGAGTGCCGCAGCGGCGCGCGGCCCGGCCGAATCGAGCGCGGCGATCAGCGCACTTTCCTCCGGTTCGGGCGTGTAGGACAGCGCGCCGTGGCGGTCCGCCATCTTGGCGGCGATGACCGGAGCCAGATCGGGATCGTCGACATTGGCGAGCGGATCTTCCTCGCCGGTGCTGGCGATCTCGCCCTCGATCCCCTGCCAGTCCTCTTTCCTGAGGATGTTGGCGGCGCGCTTGTAGCCGGCTAGGAGGTTGGTGCCGTCTTCAGTGGAGACGAAGGCCTGGAGAGCGTGGACGCGGGCGAGCAGGCGGACAAGATCGTCTTCCCCCCCGAGCGCGAAGACCGCGTCGATCAGATCGTGGCGGACGCCGGCTTCACGTTGCTGGACCTTGAGGCGGTCAGCGAAGAAGGCGAGGAGGTCTTGACGCGAGGAAACTCGGCTCGCGTCACCTTCAAAATTTTTCCGCCAAAAGCGTGTAATTTCATAGAGAGGTAGTCGGACGGCAGACGCTATCATTAGGCCAATGACGCCTAGCGCCGCCCGCCTAAGTGCAAATGGATCTTTCGATCCAGTTGGTGCCATTTCGTTCGCGAAGAACGCTATGAGAGTATCCAGCTTGTCCGCTAGCGCCACAGCCACCGTCACCGGCGCGGTGGGGACTTCGTCGCCCTGCCCGACCGGCTTGTAGTGATCGCGGATCGCGTCGGCGACTTCCTCTGGCAGCCTTTCAGCGCGGGCGTAGTAGCCGCCCATCAGGCCCTGCAGTTCGGGGAACTCGCCGACCATTTCGGTGACGAGATCGGCCTTGCACAGCCGCGCGGCGAGTTCGGCCTGGGCTGCGAGTTCCTCCCCGGACCGGGGAGGGGGACCATCCGCAGGATGGTGGAGGGGCACCCCCCTGAGAAGACCGGCCTAACCCGAAAACGCGATCTGAAACGGCAATGGCAGCAAGGCTATACCGGGACCAACCGGCGTGCCCCTGCGAGGGTGCCCCTCCACCAGCTACGCTGGTCCCCCTCCCCGTGCCGGGGAGGCAAGCTAAGGCCGCCATTCGAGAAACCTTTCCATCAGCGCCAGCCC
>CANGQZ010000216.1 GCA_947455865.1 Sphingomonadaceae bacterium | reverse complement strand
GGCGGTTGAGATCGGCAAGGCTGGGGCCGAGCTTTACGAGCGCCTGCGGGTCGCCTCGGAGCATCTCAAGCGCGTGGGATCGGGGCTCGATTCGGCGGTCACGAACTACAACAAGTTCGTCGGCAGCTTTGAGCGCAACGTCCTCTCATCGGGCAAGCGCCTGCGCGACAAGGGCATCGCTATCGGCAGCCGCGAAATCGAGGATGTTCCGCTGGTCGAAAGCCTCCCGCGCTATTCCGATCCGGCGCCCGAGGCCGATCCGGACATCGCCGAAGCCGCCGAATAGCTAATCCCGCACCAGTTGCGCCGAATGGCCGCCGCTGGTCAGCGTCATCCGCGTGCCGTTCACCTTCACTTCCGGGCCGCCCGCCAGCAGCGTCGCCACCGCGCGCTCCTGCTCCATCACCCCTTCGCACCACATCTGGGTCGAAACGAACGGCCCGGCAATCAGCCGGCCCCGTTCGATCCGCCACTCCCCGCCCATGCCGTTGCAGCCGACACTGGCGCTGAGCCGCCCCGCCTGAAATTCCAGCGTGGCCCCGGCCGCGACCGGAGCGACTGCGTCGATCGCGGTGAAGCGCCAGCGCGTCTGGGCGAGCGGGGAAGAAGGTCCCCCCGCCGCGGCGAAAGCGCAGGCGGCGAGGGGAAGGATCATGGTGGGAAGGGCAACGCGAAACATTGCCTGACCGATGTAGCGCGATTCGCCTGTGTGGCCGATGAATACGGCCATAGGGAAATGTTCAGGGTTCAAGCGCGGCCAGCGCGGCATAGGCCAGCACCGCCCCCGCCACCGCCGCGTTCAGGCTGTCTGCTCGCCCGCGCATCGGGATCGTCACCCTGAGGTCGCAGGTCACCTCGTATTCCTCGGGCAGCCCGCGCGATTCGTTGCCGATCAGCAGGAAACAGGGGCTCGCATAAGGCGCCGTACGGTAATCCTGTGCATCGCGCAGGCTAGCCGCCACCAGTTGGCCCGGGCCCTGCCGCAGCCAGGCGGCAAACTCGTCCCACCGCGCCTGCGCCACCTGCTGGGTGAAGATCGCCCCCATGCTCGCACGCACCGCCTCGGCCGAGAACGGATCGGCGCAGTCATCGATCAGGATCAACCCGCCGGCGCCCACCGCATCGCCGGTGCGCAGCATCGTCCCGAGGTTGCCCGGATCGCGCAGCGCCTGCGCCACCAACCAGATCTTCGCCGCCCCGCGCTCCACCCGGGCCAGCGCCGTATCGAACTCGGCGAACACCCCGGCCACTGCCTGCGGGTTGTCCTTGCCGGTGATCTTGCTCAGGATCTCGGCGTCGGTTTCAATCACCTCGCCGCCTGCCGCCGCCACCTCGGCCTCCAGCGCCGTCAGCAGCGGATGCTCCTCGCGCCCGCGCGCCATCACCAGCATTTCGGGCAAGTGACCCTCCTCGCGCGCGTCGGTCAGCAGTCGCAGCCCTTCGGCCAGAAACCGCCGCTCGCGCTTGCGATGCTTCTTGTCGCGCAGCGCGCGCAGCGCTTTGACCGTGGGGTTGGAAAAGCCGGTGATGATGCGGCGGGCAGCCACCGCGTCAGTCCTCGCCGAACCCGTCCCGCACCAGCCCGGCCAGCTTGAGCAGCACTTGCTCCGCCCCTTCGCCGGTCACGCTGATCTCGATCGAATCGCCTTTCGCGGCGCCGAGCATCATCAGCCCGAGGATCGATCCGCCCGCGGCTTCGGTCCCGTCCTTGCTCACCGTCACGCTGCAGCCGTCGGGCAGCTTAGCAACGGCGTTGACGAATTTGGCGCTTGCCCGCGCGTGCAAACCGCGCTGGTTGACGATCTCGACGATTTCACTCGGCACTGCGGCTTAGGCTCCCTCTCAGCTATCCTGTCCCAGAAATTCGGACGCTATTGTTATGTAATTGCGTCCGGCATCGCGCGCGGCAACGGCCGCAGCGGTAACGGCCATGGTCTTGCGCGCGCCGGCCAGGCGGATCAGCATCGGCAGGTTGATCCCCGCGATCACTTCCACTTTGCCCGCCTGCATCAGGGATATCGCCAGGTTCGAAGGGGTGCCGCCGAACAGGTCGGTCAGGATGATCGCGCCGGTGCCGCTATCCACTTTGCGGATCGCGTCGGCGATTTCCTTGCGCCGCTTTTCCATGTCGTCATTGGGGCCGATGCAGACGGTGACGATCGCCTCTTGCCGCCCGACGACGTGCTCCATCGCGTGAACGAATTCCTCGGCCAGCCTGCCGTGAGTCACCAGGATCAAGCCGATCATGAAAGCTGCGCGCTCCGAATATAGGCCCGGGCGGCGTTCCGGCGCAAATGCCGATGCCGGGGGTATCCCGCGTCCGTAACGACCGTAATCAAGGAGTCTGCCCCCCCTCGACCAGATCGGCCGCCCGCAAACCCAGGTTGCGGTGCAGCAATGTGGGCGAAAATCCGGATGCGCGCAAGGCTTGGCCCATCTCCTCGGCGGTGAACACCGATCGGTGTCTCCCCCCGGTACAGCCGAACGCCACGTGCACATAAGCTTTGCCCTGCGCCTCATAGCGCGGGAGCAGTAGCAGCAGCAGATCGCGAATCCGCGCGAACGCCTCGGCATAGGCCGGATCGCGCCGGATATATTCGCCCACGGCCGCGTCCTGCCCGGTCAGCGGCCGCAGCGCATCGTCCCAGTGCGGATTGTCGAGAAACCGCATATCGAACACCAGATCGGCCACCGGCGGCATGCCCCGGGAAAAGCCGAAGCTGGAAAGGGTTAGGGTCAACCGCTGCGATGAGAGCGGGGCAAACCGCTCGCGGATCACCTGTTGCAGCTGGTTGGAGGAAAAATCGGTGGTGACGATCACCATGTCCGCCCAGCGCCGCAGCGGCTCCAGCAATTCGCGTTCGGCGGCGATGCCCGATGCGGCAGGCATATCGGCGGCGAGCGGATGGCGGCGGCGGGTTTCGTTATAGCGCCGGTCAAGCTCCTGCCCCGAACAGTCAAGGAAAAGGGTGGTCACTTCCACATCGCTGCGACTCGAAAGTTTCTTCACCCGTTCGATGATCTGGTGCGGATTGAACCCGCGGGTGCGCGAATCGAACCCGATCGCCAGTGGCGGGCGCTGCTGCGGCGGCTTGTCCGTGCCCGATCCGTCAGCCGGTCCGACCAGTTGCTCCAGCAGCCGCACCGGAAAGTTGTCGATCGTCTCCCAGCCCAGATCCTCCAGCACCCGCAGCGCGGTGGTCTTGCCCGCGCCCAGCAATCCCGTAACCAGCAGCACGCGCTGGCGGGAAGGCACGGATTTGGCAGAGGGCTCGGCAGACATCGGCGCCTGATGTGGCCCCGGCGCGGGGCAATGTAAACCGGCCCGGCAGGTCTGTGCTTCAGTCCAGCCCGAAGCGGGCCAGCGCAGACTCGGCGCGCAAGGCCAGCACCGGGGTTTCGGGCCACAGCCGGATCAGCGGCAGCGTAGCGCCCAGCAGGGCATAGCCCTCCGCCGCTTCAACGAACCGCGGCGCATCGGGATCGAGCCGCAGCACCAGCACCGCTGCCACATCGCTCACGGCCGGGCAGGGCACCAGCCCCACATTGCGCACTTCGATCAGCCCGGCAGTCGCCGGCGCGGGGCTGAGCAACAACCGCCCTTCGCGCAGCGCCAGCAACACTCCGTCATCGCCGATCAGCTGCGCCCCGCGGTCGATCAGCGCCAGTGCCAGGCTCGATTTGCCGCTCCCCGGCGGCCCTTCGATCAGCACGCCGCGCCCGCCGATCGCCACCCCGGTCGCCTGATAGAGCGCGCTCATTCCGGTGCCTCGGGCAGCTCGAGCGTGAATTCGGCCCCGGGCAGCCCATCAGCCCGGTCGCCTGCCACCAAAGTTCCGTCATGCGCGGTCACTATGGTGCGCGCGATGGCAAGGCCCAGCCCGCTGTGGCTGCCGAAGTCTTCATCGTCCGGGCGCACCGAATGGAACCGCTCGAAGACCTTTTCGCGCGATTCGGCGGCCACGCCCGGGCCCTCGTCGGATATCGCCACGCGCACCCGGCCATCGGCGCTACTGCTGAAAACCGTGATCGTTCCGCCCGGCGGTGAGAACGAGACTGCATTGTCGAGCAGGTTGAGCAGTACCCGCTCCAGCCGCGCCGGATCACCCAGCACCATGCACCGCCCACGTCCATGGTGCAGGACCAGCCGGGTATCGCGGTTGGCCTTGCGCTCATCGCGCGCGCCGGCAATCGCCTCGATCAGCGCTACCATGTCGACCGGCTCGAAGGTGGTGCGGGTCAGTTCGGCGT
>CANGQZ010000215.1 GCA_947455865.1 Sphingomonadaceae bacterium | reverse complement strand
GGCGAGCGCGGCCAAGGCGCCACTGTCCTGCGTTTGCACCGGCACCAGCCCATCCGCGCCAAACCGGGCACGGACAAACTCGCGCCGGTCACCCCCGGTCGGCAGCGACGTCGCGAGGCGCAGGCTCAACGCGCGCGGGCACGGCGCCGCCGCACCCAGCAGGGCGCGCAGCAGAGGCAGCAGGAACAGATAGCCGGTGACCATGCTCGACACCGGATTGCCCGGCAGCCCGATCACGATCTGCGATCCCTTGCGCGCCACCAGTAGCGGCTTGCCCGGCTTGATCGCCACCCGCCAGAAATCGAGACTGGCCCCCCATTTTTCCAGCGCGGGGCGGACGAGATCGTGATCCCCTACCGAGGCCCCGCCACTGGTGACAATGACATCGGCATCCCCCGCCGCATCGAGCGCCGCCGCCAGAGCGTCCAGATCATCGGCCACCGGGCCGATCCGGCGCACTTCCGCAGGCAGGCTAGCTACCAGCGCAGCCAACATGGTCCCATTGCTGGCAGGAACCTGATGCACCGCGCAGATTTCGGGATCTGCGGCGAGTTCGTCACCGCTGTCGATGATCGCGACCCGCGGTTTGCGCCGCACCGCCAGATGGCGGTGGCCGGCCCCCAGCGCGAGCGCAAGCTGCGCCGGGCCGAGCCGTGTGCCCGCCGCCAGCAGTTCGGCATCGCAGACAAAATCCTGACCTGCGAGGCGGATATGCCGGCCATGCGGGTGCGGCGCGGTGCCGGTGAGAGTGAGGGCATCGCCGTTGCGGCCGATATCCTCCTGGATCATCACCGCCCCGGCACCATCGGGGACGACCGCGCCGGTTGCGATGCGAACCGCCTGACCCGGACCGACGCTGCCCGCAAACGGATGGCCTGCGGCGCTTTCGCCGATCAGCTGCCACGGCCCGGCAATATCGGCGATGCGCACGGCATAGCCGTCCATCGCCGAGACCGGAGCGGCGGGCTGCATCCGGCGGGCATGGAGCGGTTCGGCAAGATAGCGACCGAGCGCGCCGGCCACATCAACCCGCTCGATCCTGAGCGGCGACGCCAGCGCGAGCAGCCGCGCCTGCGCCTCTTCAAGCGGCAGCGGCGGGGTCATGCGCCGGTGGGCATCTCAGGCGCGGTCCAGTTGCCGGATTTGCCCCCGCGCTTGGCCAGCAGGCGCACTCCGTCTATCACCATCGCCTTGTCGAGCGCCTTGGCCATGTCATAGATGGTCAGCAGCGCCACCGAGGCGGCAGTCAGTGCTTCCATTTCCACCCCGGTGCGCCCCGTCAGGCTGGCGGTGGCAGTAGCCCGCACACCATCCGGCTCGAACGCGAAGTCCAGCGTCACCGCATCGAGCGCGAGAGGATGACACAGCGGGATCAGTTCGGCGGTTTTCTTGGCGGCCATGATCCCGGCGATGCGTGCGGCAGCGAGAACATCGCCCTTGGGGGCATCCCCAGCGCGAATGGCGGCGAGCGCAGCCGAACTCATCCGGATTCGGCCCGTGGCAACGGCAACGCGGGCCGTGGCAGCCTTGCCGCCGACATCGACCATGCGGGCATTTCCGGCGGCATCGAGATGGGTCAGCGAGGTCATGCGCGGCAAGTCTAGCGAGGATGAGCAGCGGAAGCCAGCGGCGCTCAGCCGGGCAATGCCGCGCGCAAGTGGCCGATCCGCTCAGGGTAATAGGCGCGCAGCAAGGGCTCCAGCTCGGCGGATGCATCCGGCGGCAGCTGCGATGACCAGACGATCCGGCAGCAGTCATCCCCCAGCGGTTGAAGCCGCATCGTCCCCATCACCCCGATCATCAGCGGCCGTTCGCAGGCGATCAGTTCATAGCTCAGCGTGAAGCTGGCCGGATCGAAAGCGGTAAGCCGTTCGGTTGCGCTCCAGCCATCAAGGCTGACGATCCGCAGCGCGCCGATCCCGGAGCCTTCGACCCGGCAGGCGCGTACCCGCGGATGCCAGCGCGCCAGCCCGCCGAAATCGCCGATGTAGGACCAAACCCCCTCGGCAGAGACAGGCAGGTCCTCGCTCGTGACCAGTTCCTTGCTAGAGCGGATTGCCCGCTCCATCGGAAATCCGAGCAAGCAGCGTGCCCTGATTGGCGCCCTTGAACAGCAGCGCCAGCGTATCGGGCAGCGCTTCGAAGCCGGCGCGAACATCCTCGCGGTGCGCCAGCTGGCCTGCGCCATTCCACGCCGCAAGATCGGCCAGTGCCTGGGGGACGCAATGCGGGTGGTGAGTCACCAGGAAGCCCTCGATCCGCACACCGCCATAGATAATCCGCATCATGTCGATCGGCGGCGGAACGATCGGCCCGCCGCCGTCATAGGCAGCGATTTGGCCGCACAGCACGATCCGTGCCTTCTGGCGCAGGCGGGCGGCGGCGGCGACGAGAATGTCTCCGCCGACATTGTCGAAATAGATGTCGATTCCTTCGGGACACAGCTCGTCGAGCCGCGCCGCCACGTCCTCGGACTTGTAATCGATCAGGTGATCGATGCCGCAATCGTCGCGCAGCCACGCCAGTTTGTCGGCACCGCCGGCGATGCCGATCACGCGCAGGCCCTTGATCCGTCCGATCTGGGCAACGACCGAACCGACCGAACCGGCCGCGCCCGAAACCAGCAGAACCTCGCCGGGTTGCGGCTTGCCGACCTCAACCAGGCCGACCCACGCAGTGAGCGCGTTGATCCCGTAAACCCCCATCGCATCGACCGAGCTGACATCATCGGCGATCGGGCTGTAGCCGGCGGTGGGATCGACCCATTGCTCGTCCTGCCAGCTGCCTAGCCCGAACAGGCGCTGACCCACCGCGAAGTCGGCATGGTTGCTTTCGATGATCCGCCCGATCGCCGGAGCCAGAACGGGCTCGCCCATCGGGCTGACCGGATGCCATGCATCGGCCTTGCCGCTGATCCAGTTGCGGATGGTGGGCGCGCAGAGCAGCAGTTCCCACTGCATCAGCACTTCGCCCGGCGCGCCCTGACCGGAACGGCTGGGTGCGGTGGCGAGGGTAAAGCAGTCACGAGTGAGCGCGCCCGTCGGGCGGCGCGCGAGTAGCCATTGCCGGTTTGTCATTGCCTCTCCTTTTTCCGGTCCATAGCGCGGGAAACCGGGGCGTGGCTATGCCGCACCTTACTTTTGCCCGGCAGGACGGCGAAAATGTTTTGCTGCACAGCCGGCTAACCGCACTGGATCAACACCGTGCGGGCCAGCCCGGCATAGCGGTGGACCAGCGCATCGCGGTAAACAGGTGCCGCCATCATCGCGAGAAAGTGCTGGCGGCTCGGATAGCGCACCAGCAAAACCGCATCCCAATCGGTCTCGGGCGTGCCGGCCATCCCGATGAAAACCTGCTCGCAGGCACCCTTGTAGACAATTTCGGCGCAGGAAATCGCGCTCACGGTCTCGGTGAATGCATGTTCGTACCGGGCATAGGCAGCGGCGCCGCTGATCGTCGGCTCACCGCTGCCCTCAGGATAGCAGGCCACTTCGCGGAATTTGAGGAGATTGAGCATGACCACCTGCCCATCGCGGCCAGAATCGCGCAGCGTGCGGACCTGATCGCGGGTGGGATCAATGCTGGCATCGTGATTGCCATGATGGGGAATGCTCATTCGCCTGCCTCGATTGCACCGTACTAGCTATCGCCACGCCGGCCTGCCCTGACAACCCCGCCGGGGCTTGCCGGGCGCAAGAACCCCGGGCACTGTCGGCTGAAAGCAGATGGAGACAGCGATGCATTTCCGGATAGCGGCACTGTCCTTGCTGCTTGCAACAGCGACGATCGATCCGGCTGCCGCCGAAACGGTCTACGTCCGCGCCGGCCGTCTGATCGATCCCGAACAAGGCAATGTCGCCGCAGACCGGATGCTGACCGTGCGCGACGGCCGGGTGATTGTGGTCGGCCCGTGGCAAGGCGCGCCTGCCGATGGACGCGTGATCGACTGGTCGGGCTATACCGTGCTGCCCGGTCTGATCGACATGCACGTCCATCTGGCGGATACCGAGCAGACCAGCAATGTCGCCGAGCCGCTGTTTCATTCGCAGGCCGATATCGCGCTGCTAGGAGCACGGCACGCCCGCGAAACGCTCTATGCCGGGTTCACCAGCGTTCACGATGTCGGCTGCTTCCGGGCCTATGCCGATGTTGCGCTGCGCGATGCGATCAATCGCGGCGATCTGATCGGGCCGCGCATCTCCGCAGTGGGTGCCTATATCACCATCGCGGGCGGCGGAGGCGAAGTTACCGGATTCGCGCCGGACGTGCGG
>CANGQZ010000214.1 GCA_947455865.1 Sphingomonadaceae bacterium | reverse complement strand
CCCCGATCCGCTCCCGCCCGAAGCCCCGTTTGACCGGCTCAGCCTCACCATCCCGGCGCTGCTCGATTGCGACCACTTGCTGTTCGTGATCCGGGGGGCAGACAAGCGCGCCCTGTTCGAGGCGGCGATGGTCGGCGCCAGCGATCTGCCGGTCGCGCGCCTCCTTGCCGCCCGCCGCCAGGGCGTCACGTGCTTCGCCTAGAGCGGCTGCTCCCGGCATGGCTGCACATCGCCGCCCTGCGCATCGCGCACCGCCTGCGCGTGCGGTGGTGGCGCTGGAGCGGCAGCGCCGTGCGCGGGTGCCGCGTGCTGGTGCTCGATCCGGCGGGGCAGGTCCTGCTCATCCGCCATTCCTACGATGCTGGCCGGTGGATGTTGCCCGGCGGCGGTCTCGCCCGCGGCGAGGCTCCGGAAAGCGCCGCCTTGCGCGAAGTGCGTGAGGAAGCCGGCTGCCGCCTTGCGCCCGTAGTTGCGCTCTTCCGGGTCGATGATCCTGCCTCGCAGCACGAAACCTGGCTGGTCGCGGGGTGGAGCGCTGACGCACCGCTGGCCGATGGGCGCGAGATTATCGAGGCGCGGTTCTACCCTGCCGATGCCTTGCCCGGTCCGCTCGGGCGGGGGCTGGCCGAGCGCCTGCCGGATTGGATCACAGCAGCGACAGCTGCCCGTCCGGCGGACTAGGCGGCGGCTCTTCGCCCTCCAGCGAGGACAGCGTCAGTCCCATCAGTCGCACCGGCTGCGGCAGCGGCAACAGATCGTCCAGCAGACCGTGGCCGATCCGCGCGAACTCGGCCTTGTCCGCCACCGCGCGCGGCACCGAGCGGGCGCGGGTGAGGGTGGTGAAATCGCTGTGCCGCAGCTTGAGCGTCACCGTCCGCCCGCTCGCTTCGGCCCGCTCGATCCGCTCCCACACGATCTCGACGATCCCGTCCAGCGTCTCGCGCAGCACCGGGCCGGAGGAGATATCGTGATGGAACGTCCGCTCCCCGCCAATGGATTTGCGCGGCCGGTCGGCCCGCACGCTGCGCAAGTCGATGCCCCGAACGGCGCGATAGAGGTAATCAGCCATGCTGCCGAACTCGGCGCGCAGGAACGGCAGGTCTTTCGCCAAAAGGTCGGCGCCAGTGTGGATTCCCAGCTTCGCCATCTTCTCCGCCCCGCGCGGACCAACCCCGTGGAACCGCCGCACCGGCAGCCCCGCAACGAACGCCGCGCCCTCGCCGGGGCGGATGACGCAGAGGCCGTCAGGCTTGTTCTGGTCGCTGGCGAGCTTGGCGAGAAACTTGTTGTAGGAAACTCCGGCGCTTGCAGTCAGCCCGGTCTCTGCCCTGATCCGCGCCCGGATCAACTCGGCGATGCGCGTGGCCGAGCCGATCCCGCGGAGGTCCTCGGTCACATCCAGATAAGCCTCGTCGAGCGAGAGCGGCTCGACATGCGGGGTGTAATCCAGAAAGATCGCGCGGATCTGCTGCGATACCGCCTTGTAAACCTCGAACCGCGGCTTGCGGAACTCAAGCTGAGGGCACAGCCGCAGCGCCTGCGCCGCCGCCATCGCCGATCGCACCCCGAACGCGCGCGCCTCATAGCTCGCCGCCGCCACTACCCCGCGCGCCGCCGCCCCGCCCACCGCCAACGGCTTGCCGCGCAAGCTGGGGTCGTCGCGCTGCTCGACACTGGCATAGAACGCATCCATGTCGACGTGGATGATCTTGCGCAGGCCAATGGCCTCGCCGGTATCCTCAGGGCGCGCGGATTGCTCCATGCGGAGGAGCATAGCGGGCGCGATGCGCAGCGCCCACCCCGCTCTCGTCTGCGGGAGGGGAAGACTGGGCAAGCGGCAAACGCAGGCGTCTCACCCTCACAAAATTGCCGCACTGCAAAATTTTCAGTCGCCACTGGCTGGAAACCCGGACCGCAAACCGCCATGTGCGGCTCATGGCCTCCATCCCTGCCCCGAATCCACCTCGGCCGTTCCCGCTGGGTGAGCGCGAGCTGATCGCGTTGCTGGCGCTGATGCAGGCGCTGCAGGCGCTGGCGATTGATGCGATGCTGCCGGCGCTGGGGCATATCTCGGCCGATCTTGGGGTAACCGATCCCAACCACCGCCAGTATGTGATCGGGCTGTTCCTCGGCGGCATTGCCCTGGGTGCGCTGATCCCGGGGCCGCTGGCCGACCGCTACGGCCGCCGCCCGGTTCTGCTTGTCAGCCTCGTGCTCTATGTCCTCACCTCGGCCGCCTGTGCGATGGCAATCGAGTTCAACACCATGCTGGTCCTGCGCGTTCTTGGCGGAGCGGCGAGCGCGGCGCTGGCGGTGGTGCCGCCGGCATTGATCCGCGACCGCTTCTCGGGCGACCGGATGGCGCGCCTCCAGTCGATGATCGCGGTTATCTTCCTCACCGTGCCGATGCTCGCGCCCTCGATCGGCCAAGGCATAGAGCTGATTGCCGGCTGGCGGGCGATCTTCTGGTTCATGGCGCTGGCCGGCTTTGGCATCACGGTGTGGATGGCGCTGCGGCTGCCAGAGACGCGCGACCCGGCGCATCTCCAGCCGATCCGCCTCGGCGTTATCGGTGGCAACATGCGCGCCGTCCTGACCGAACGGGGCGCGTTCGGCTATATCTTCGGCAGCGCCTGCACCACAGGCGCGCTGTGGGGCTGGATTCAGTGCTGCGAGCAGCTGCTGGGTGAACACTTCGCCACCGGCGCGGCCTTTCCGTTCTATTTCGGCGGCATGGCGCTGCTCATGGCCAGCGGCAATTTCACCAACGCGCGGATTGTCGAGCGGTTCGGCGCGCGACGGGTCGGCCATTCCGCGCTGCTTTGCTACATCGCCGTCTCGGCGCTGCAGGTCTGGCTGGCGTTCAGCCCGCACCAGACGCTGTGGCAGTTCCTCCCGGTGATGTCGCTCAACATGCTGCTGATGGGGTTCATCACCGCCAATTTCGCCTCGATCGCGCTCCAGCCTTTCGCCCGCATCGCCGGCGCGGCCAGCTCGGTTCAGGCGTTCATCCGCATTGCCTTGGGCTCGATCATTGGCCTGCTGGTCGGCCAGGCCTACGATCAGACCGCGCGGCCGCTGGCTTTCGCGCTCTTGATCGCGGGGCTTATCTCGCTTGCGCTGGTGCTGTGGAGCGAGCGCGGCCGGCTATTCCGCCGCCTTATCCCTCCCGGCGAGCCGCGCCCGGCCTAATCGCGCACCAAAGCTGCCAGTTCGCGGCGCGACCAGCGTGGGGGTGGCAAATCTTTGCGTGGCCGCGGGGCGGGCACAGCCTGCACCCCGGCGCGCAGCACCCAACCAAGCTTTTCCGTGCGCGTGGTGATCACCCGCCGGTCCCACACCCGCGCCCCGCCTGCGGCCACCTTGCGTGCAATCGCCCCGTAAATCCCTGCCGCTGCCAGCACTGCCCAGCGCTGGCGAAAGCCCAGCCGCCGCGCGCCGATCCGCGCCGAAGCCTCGTATTCGGCGGCGAGTGCGCACAGCCGCGCGGCCACCGCCACCAGCCCCGCGCGGTAACAGGGTCGCAATTGCTCGCCCGGCGGGATCGCCGCCTCGGCCAGCCATTCGGCGGGCAGGTAGCAGCGCCCGCCGCGATCGTCCTCGGCCAGATCGCGGGCGATGTTGCCCAGCTGAAAGGCAAGGCCCAGGTCGCAGGCGCGGTCGAGCGTTTCCTCGTCGTCCGGCGCCACGCCCATCACCACCGCCATCATCACCCCCACCGCGCCGGCAACGTGATAGCAGTAACGCAGCAGATCGGCCTCGCCGCGCGGGGTCCAGTCGGCGGCATCGAGGGCGAAACCGTCGATCACGTCCTCGGCCATCGCCCGGGTCAGCCCGCATTCGGCGGCCACCACCGCCAGGGCATCGAAGCTGGGATTGCCGGTCGGCACGCCGGCCAGCGCCAGACCGGTCAGCCGGCTGATCTTGGCCAGCCGTTCGGCCGGCTCTGCCGCTTCGGACCCGGTGCCCAGCTCTCCGCCCAGATCCTGCGCATCGGCGATATCGTCGCAGGCGCGGCACCACGCATACAGCAGCCAGACCCTTTCGCGGGTGGTGCGGTCGAACAGGCGCGAGGCGGCGGCGAAGCTTTTCGAGCCGAGCGCGATCGTTTCGCGCGCGTGGGCAACAAGGGCCGGGCGGTCAAATACAGCGGGCATGGTCCGCTCAGGCACCGGCCCTCACAAGTCCTTCGCCTGCATCCGGAAAATCGGGGTGTGCGGCACATGGCGCGCCATCCGCTCGAGCAGCAGGTCCAGTTCCTGCTCGGCGAGGATGATCCCGGCATGCGCCGGGCGGATGAACCCAGTTT
>CANGQZ010000213.1 GCA_947455865.1 Sphingomonadaceae bacterium | reverse complement strand
TGATCATCCCGATGATCTGTTCCTCGGTGAAACGGCTCTTCCTCATTCGTCTGCTCCTTCGAGTGGGGCAGACTCTACATTAAATCGAGGGAGGCAACGGGGGGCAGGTCAGGCGGTGGAAATCGCCTCTCGCTATCGCCATATCCCCGCCCGGACACAGGCAGCAGGCGGCGCAGGCACATGGCAGACCAATTCGACTATGATCTCTTCGTCATCGGCGCGGGCTCCGGCGGGGTGCGCGCGAGCCGCGTGGCCGCCGCCTATGGCGCCCGGGTGGCAGTGGCCGAGGAATTCCGCGTCGGCGGGACCTGCGTGATCCGCGGCTGCGTGCCGAAGAAGCTGCTCGTCTATGGCTCGCACTTCGCCGAGGAACTGCAGGATGCGGCGCACTATGGCTGGACGGTGCAGGGGATGAGCTTCGACTGGTCCGTCCTGCGCGACACCGTGCTGCGCGATGTTGACCGGCTCAATGCCGCCTACACCCAGACGCTGGAGAACAACAAGGTTGAGCGCTTCCTCGAGCGCGCCGTCATCACCGGCCCCCACAGCGTCCAGTTGGCCAGCGGGCGCAAGATCACCGCGCGCTATATCCTGATCGCGGTTGGCGCGTGGCCGGTGCTGCCCGAATTCCCCGGGGTTGAGCACTGCCTGACCTCGAACGAGGTTTTCCATCTGCCAGAATTCCCGCGCCGCGTGGTGATCCAGGGCGCGGGCTATATCGCGCTTGAATTCGCCGGAATCTTCAATGCGCTTGGCGCGCAGGTCACCGTGGTTAACCGCAGCGACCAGATCCTGCGTGGATATGATGAAAGCCTGCGTGACCGGCTGCTCCAGATCACCATGGCCCGCGGGATCGATTACAAGTTCAACAGCCCGATCCGCAGCGTCGAGAAGCAGGAAGACGGCAGCCTGCTGGTCACCGCGGGCACGCGCGATCCGTTCATCGCCGATGCCGTGCTGATTGCCACCGGTCGCCGCCCCAAGACCGATGGGCTCGGCCTCGAAACGGTTGGCATCACGCTGGGTGAGAAGGGCGAAATCCCGGTCGACGAATTCAGCGCCACCAGCTGCCCCAGCATCTATGCGGTGGGCGACGTGACTAACCGGGTCCAGCTCACCCCGATCGCGATCCGCGAAGGGCAGGCTTTCGCCGATACCGTGTTCGGCGATAGCCCGACCACGGTCGATTATGGTTCGATCCCCAGCGCTGTATTCTCGCAGCCCCCGCTCGCCTCGGTCGGGCTTACCGAGGGGCAGGCGCGCAACCGCTTCGGCAACGTCAAGGTCTACACTTCGGATTTTCGCCCGATGAAGAACGTCTTCGCCGAACGGATGGAGCGCGGGCTCTACAAGCTCGTCACCGATGCCAACAGCGGCAAGATTCTTGGCATCCACATGATCGGCCCCGATGCGCCCGAAATCCTTCAGGCCGCGGCCATCGCGGTCAAGGCCGGGCTGACCAAGGCCGATTTTGACGCGACCGTTGCGCTCCATCCTAGCATGGCCGAGGAACTCGTGCTGATGCGCTGAGCGGGCGCGCCGCGAACCCGACGAAACATCGTTTAACCGCTCGCTTAAAAATTGTTGACGCCACTTTGGCGGCATGTCTTAGCGGCGGCGGGATTCTGAGGGCATCAAGGGGAGCCGGCCAGCCATGTCCGCCAATATTGCCGAAATGGAACTGCGCCGCGCCGCCAGCATGCTCGGCGGCGGGCAGAAGCGGATCGATGCCCAGCACGCCCGCGGCAAATTGACCGCGCGAGAACGCGTCGGCATCCTGCTCGACGAAGGCTCGTTCGAGGAAATCGACGCTTACGTTGAGCATAACTGCGTCGATTTCGGGATGCCGGAAAACACCATACCGGGCGACGGCGTGGTCACCGGCTCGGGCACGATCAACGGCCGGCTGGTGTTCGTGTTCAGCCAGGATTTCACCGTGATCGGCGGCGCGGTGTCCGAACGCCATGCGATGAAGATCTGCAAGGTGATGGACATGGCGATGAAGGTCGGCGCGCCCGTCATCGGGATCAACGATTCGGGCGGCGCGCGCATTCAGGAAGGCGTTGCCTCGCTTGGCGGCTATGCCGAGATTTTCCAGCGCAACGTGCTGGCCAGCGGCGTCGTGCCGCAGCTCTCGCTGATCATGGGGCCCTGCGCCGGCGGCGCGGTTTATTCCCCGGCGATGACCGACTTCATCTTCATGGTGAAGGACACCTCGTACATGTTCGTCACCGGCCCGGAGGTGGTCCGCACGGTCACCAACGAGATCGTCACGCAGGAGGAACTGGGCGGCGCGGTAACGCACACTACCAAGACTTCGGTCGCCGATCTCGCGCTTGAAAACGATATCGAAGCGCTGCTGATGGTGCGCGAATTCTTCGATTTCCTGCCGCTGTCGAACCGCAGCGAAGTGCCCGCGCGGCCTTCGTCCGATCCGTGGGACCGCGCGGAAGCCAGCCTCGATACGGTGATCCCGGCCTCGGCCACCCAGCCTTACGACATGCACGAAGTCGTCCGCAAAGTGCTCGACGAAGGCGATTTCTTCGAAGTCCAGCCCGCCCACGCCGGCAACATCCTGTGCGGTTTCGGGCGGATCGAGGGGCGCACCGTCGGTGTCGTCGCCAACCAGCCGATGGTGCTGGCCGGCTGCCTCGATATCAACTCGTCCAAGAAGGCCGCGCGGTTCGTGCGCTTCTGCGATGCGTTCAGCATTCCGATCATCACCTTCGTCGACGTCCCCGGGTTCCTCCCCGGCACGTCGCAGGAGCATAACGGAATCATCAAACACGGCGCCAAGCTGCTGTTCGCCTATGCCGAGGCGACCGTGCCGAAGATCACCGTGATCACCCGCAAGGCCTATGGCGGGGCCTATGATGTGATGGCCTCCAAGCACCTGCGCGGCGATCTCAACTATGCCTGGCCCACCGCCGAAATCGCGGTGATGGGCGCGAAGGGTGCGGTGGAGATCATCTTCCGCGGCCTATCTGCGGAAGAGCAGGCCGAAAAGACCCGCGAATACGAAGACCGGTTCGCCAACCCGTTCGTGGCGGCGAGCAAGGGCTTCATCGACGAGGTGATCTACCCCCACGCCACCCGCCGCCGCATCGCACTGGGCCTGCGGAAACTCAGGAACAAGAGCCTCGAGAATCCGTGGAAGAAGCACGACAACATTCCGCTGTGAGTTTATAATGGCTGATGGATTTCTCACTGCTGTGGTCGGGCTGGTTTCCGCCATTTTAGGCGGTCTTATACAGTCCTTGGCGTCGGGTAGATTGGAGAAATTTCGCTTTGATCAGAAAGCAAAGTGGGATCTGTATTCGGCTTATTTTGTGACTTTGGGAAATCTATCTTTCGCGAAAGCAGAAAGTGCCGAGCATGTTTCCGCCCTGTCTAATATGGCGCAAATCAGGGGCAGGATCGCCATTTACGGTTCCAGTGAAGTTGTTCAAGCAGTAGGTGAAGTCTTTCGTTATGCGAATTTGAATACGGAAGATGCGCAGAGCGCCATGGCCAACGCATTGGACGCTATGCGTCGAGATGTCGGCAGAGCCAGTGGCAAGATTTCACAGTCTGAAATTGTGCAAATGATGTTTGGGTCAAGCAGAGGCTAAAAGCAGGTCTCTTTAAAAAGGTTCAAAGCATGGAAGACATCTACATCGTCAGCGGCGCACGCACCGCGATCGGCACGTTCGGCGGCAGCCTCGCCTCGCTGCGTCCGGCCGAGCTGGGCACCATCGTCATCAAGGCCGCGATCGAGCGCGCCGGGATTTCCGCGAGCCAGATCGAAAACGTGGTGATCGGCACCGTCATCCCGACCCAGCCGAAGGACGCCTACGTCAGCCGCGTCGCGGCGGTGAACGCGGGCATTCCGATCGAAGCGCCGGCGATGAACGTGAACCGGCTGTGCGGATCGGGCCTGCAGGCGATCGTTTCCGCCGCGCAGGCGATCGCGCTGGGCGAGCACCAGCTGGCCATCGGCGGCGGCGCGGAATCGATGTCGAACGCGCCGCACATGACCAGCGCGATCCGCAATGGGGTCAAGCTCGGCAACCTCGAGCTGGAAGACGCCATGCTCGGCGCGCTGCACGATCCGTTCGGCAATTATCACATGGGGATCACCGCCGAGAACGTCGCCGAGCAGTGCGGCATCACCCGCGAGGCGCAGGACGTCTACGCGGTGGAAAGCCACCGCCGCGCCGCTGCCGCCATCGCAGCGGGTTACTTCAAGGACCAGATCGTCCCGGTCGAGATCAAGACTCGCAAGGGCCCGGTGGTGTTCGACACCGACGAGAACGTCCGCGGCGATTCCACGGTCGAAAAGATGGCCGGGCTGCGTCCGGTGTTCAAGAAGGACGGC
>CANGQZ010000212.1 GCA_947455865.1 Sphingomonadaceae bacterium | reverse complement strand
GCTCGGCACACTGTTCCGCCAGCGAGGGGTCGCAGCGCTGACCGACCGCCGCGGCGAATGCGTCTATGCCGGGTGCCCGCATTACCGCAAATGCTTCATCGAGCGCAGCAGCCGGGCGGCGGCGGGAGCTGATCTGGTCATCGCCAACCACGCGCTGGTCATGGTCAACGCCGCACGTGCCGGGGTTTCGGGCGGGCGCGATCCGGCTTTGCGACCAACGCGAATCGTGTTCGACGAAGGCCATCACGTGTTCGAAGCGGCCGATGCCACGTTCGCCGCGGCGCTGACCGGCAGCGAGGCGATCGAACTCCGTCGCTGGATAATCGGCCCCGAACGCGGGAGCAAAGGGCGTCGCCGCGGGCTGGCGGCGCGGCTGGCCGATCTGGCAAGCTATGACGAGGAAGGCGGCAAAGCCATCGCCGCCGCGCGCTCCGCCGCCGAAGCGCTACCCGGAGACGGCTGGCTGCAGCGGCTGAGCGAAGGCGCGCCGTTCGGACCGCTTGAGGAATTGCTCGCCGGGGTTCGCGGCATCGTCCACGCCCGCGATGAAAGCGGCGGGCAGGAAGCCGGTTATGGGCTTGAGACCGAAGCGGCACAACTGCCCGGCGAATTCATCGAACTGCCCGGTACCGCTCAGGCCGCACTCGCCGAGCTGCGCCGGCCATTGTTGCGGCTGGGGGTGCGCCTCGAAGCGATCCTTAGCGAGCCGCCTGACTGGCTCGATCCGCAAGGTCGCGCCCGGATCGAAGGCGCACGCCAATCGCTGGCGTGGCGGATCGATCTGCTCGCGGCATGGGAAGCCCTGCTAGAACGGCTTGGCGGTCCGGCCGATCCCGAATTCGTCGACTGGCTCGCAGTTGAACGCTCGGACGCGCGCGAATTCGACATCGGATTGCACCGTCACTACCTCGATCCAATGAAGCCGTTTGCCCGCACCGTGCTCGAACCGGCACACGGAGTGATGCTAACCAGCGCGACGCTGATGGATGGCAGTGGTGCGGGGGGCGACAACTGGGAAGCGGCGATTGCGCGGTCCGGCGCGAACTATGTCCAGGGAACCCCGCGGCTGTCGGCAGCAACCAGCCCGTTCGACTATGCCGCGCAGGCCGAAGTACTGATCGTCACTGACGTGGCGAAGGGCGATCTGGCAGCGCTCGCGGCGGCCTTTGCCCGGCTGATCGAAGCAGCGGGGGGCGGCGCGCTCGGGCTATTCACCGCGATCCGCCGGCTGCGGGCAGTCTACGGCCGGATTGCCGACCGGCTCGCCCGAGCTGGCCTGCCGCTTTACGCTCAGCATGTCGATCCGATCGATACCGGCACCCTGGTCGATATTTTCCGCGACGAGCCGCGCGCGTCGCTGCTCGGCACCGATGCGCTGCGCGACGGGGTGGATGTGCCGGGCCATTCGCTGCGGTTGGTGGTAATGGAGCAGGTGCCGTGGCCCAAGCCTTCGATTCTCCACCGGGCTCGCCGCGCCGCGGGCGACGGCAGCGCGCACGATGACCGCATTATCCGCGCGCGCCTGGCACAGGCCTTCGGCCGGCTGATCCGAAGCAAGGACGATTCGGGCCATTTCGTCGTGCTTTCAGCCGCATTCCCCAGCCGTTTGCTCAGCGCGTTCCCCGCGGGCACCCCGGTGCGCCGGGTCACGCTTGACGAGGCTTTACAACGGGTGAGCGGCGGTGTTTCAGGGACCGCGCCTGCGGAGGCAATCACGACTCCTTCGCCGCGCACCGGAGAGACATGAAGTTATTGGGCCTGTTCCGCCACGCCAAGTCCGATTGGCACGATGCGCGCGCACGCGATTTCGACCGGCCGCTCAATCCACGCGGGCGCAAGGGCGCCGCGGTGATGGGCAAGCATATCGTTGCTTATGGCGTGCCGTGGCAGCGGATTATCGCCTCACCTGCGGCTAGGGTGGCACAAACCATTGAGATCGCATCAAAATCAGCCAGGCCCAAACTGCCGGTGGAATGGGACCGGCGGATCTATCTCGCCAGTTCGGTCAACCTCGCCGATATGCTCCGCGAACAGGCCGATACGGTCGAGAGTGTGCTAATGGTCGGCCACAACCCGGGGCTTGAAGATCTGATCTTCGATCTGGTGCGTGATGACGGAACGTCTCCCCTGCGCGATGCCGTTGAAGAAAAATTCCCGACCGCGACGTTCGCCGTACTCGAACTCGACATCGCGCGCTGGTCCGACATCATTGATGGCTGCGCCCGGCTGGTTCACCTCAAGCGACCGCGCGATCTCGATCCGGACTTGGGGCCGCTGCCGGCAGACGATTAAGCGTCAGGACCGCAGGAGCATCACGTCATTCATCTTCGGCGAGTGCAGTCGCAAGTCGGGCCCGGATAGCAGCAAGTCCAGCAAGCATTTTTGGCCGGACCGGCGTAGCCGGACTTGACCGTTCCTGCGCAGCCTCGGCGCTTTTACCCTCAAGCACCAGTCGGGCCCCACGCAGCGTATAGCCCTCGCGGTGCACCAGTCGGTCGATCGCTTCGACCAGCGCTACGTCGGCAGTGCGTTAATAACGCCGGCCGCCGCTGCGCTTGAGCGGACGCAGCATCGGGAACTGCTCTTCCCAATAGCGCAGGACATGCTGGCGAATAGCAAGTGCTTCGGCCACCTCGCCGATCGTCCGCAGAGCCTCAGGCGCTTTGCCATCCGCAAACCGGTCCGGATCGAACAAGGTCGGGAGGGCGCTCTCGCTCATGCCTCGGCGATGAAGTCCTTGAGCATTTGGCTGGCCCGGAAGGTTAGCACCCGCCGCGGCGTGATCGGCACTTCGATCCCGGTCTTGGGATTGCGCCCGACACGCTCGGCCTTGTCGCGCAGCAGGAACGTGCCGAACCCGGAGATCTTGACGTTCTCCCCTTCGGCCAGGGCATCGCCCATGTGCCGCAAGATCGATTCAACCATTTCCAGCGATTCCGCGCGGCTAAAGCCGAGCTTGCGATTGATGGCGTCTGCGAGATCAGCCCGAGTAAGCGTAGACATGGAGCGCATCGAGCCCCTTCCCCCTGAAAAACCTTACGACCCGGATCGAAAGCTTACAGCGCGAATTGGAAAAGGCAACGCAATGTGTTGTCCTGAAACGATTAGTCCGGTGCTTTTAGCATTAACCAAAGTTATAGCCAGATCGGCAATCACATCCGGATCAGGCTGGCACCCCAGGTAAACCCGCCGCCCATTGCTTCGAGCATAACCAGCTGGCCCGGAACAATCCGTCCGTCGCGCACCGCAATGTCGAGGGCCAGCGGCACAGAGGCGGCCGAGGTATTGGCATGGCGATCGACCGTGACGATCACCTTTTCGGCCGCCAATCCAAGTTTTTTGGCGGTACCGTCGAGAATGCGCTTGTTGGCCTGATGCGGCACGACCCAATCGAGCTCATCGGCGGAAATCCCAGCGGCATCCAGCACTTCGCGCAGCACGTCGGCAAGATTGGTGACCGCGTGCTTGAAGACTTCCTTGCCCTTCATCCGGATCTTGCCGACGGTGCCGGTGGTTGAGGGACCGCCATCAACGAAGAGCAATTCGTTGTGCCGCCCATCGGCGTGAAGCCGGCTGGCGATCACGCCGGGCGCCGACGGATCGTCGCTCTCGCGCGCTTCCAGCACAATTGCGCCGGCACCATCGCCGAACAACACACAGGTCGCGCGATCCTCCCAGTCGACAATGCGGCTCATCGTTTCCGCGCCGATCACCAGTGCGCGATGGGCCATACCGGTGCGCAACATGGCATCGGCCACACCAAGGGCATAGAGAAAACCAGAGCAGACGGCGGCGACATCGAAGGCAATCCCGCCGGCGCAGCCCAGATCGCGCTGGACCAGCGTGGCCGTGGCCGGAAATGTCTGGTCCGGCGTAGTCGTCCCTAGCACGATCAGATCGATCGAATCGGGCTCGATTCCCGCCGCAGCCAGCGCCTGGCGCGCCGCCGCTGTCGCGAGCGTGCCGGTGGTTTCTCCTTCGCCGGCGATGTGGCGCTGACGGATGCCCGAGCGCTCGACGATCCACTCGTCGCTGGTATCGACTTGGTCGGCCAGCTCGGCATTGGTGACGATCCGTGCCGGCAATGCCGACCCTGTGCCTATGAGCACCGACCGCCGACCCATCACGTGTTTCCTTCGCTCTTGGCTCGACCCGCGCCGTTGCCACTCTGCAGCAGACTGTCCTGCCCCAGCCGGGCAAGGTCCGCTCCAATCCGCTCTATCAGGTTTTCCTCAAGCAGCCGCGCTGTCACCGCCACCGCGTGGGCCACGCCGCCTGCGGTGGCGCTGCCATGGCTCTTCACAACTACGCCGTTGAGCCCGAGGAACACGGCGCCGGTATGGTTATTGGGATCGAGGT
>CANGQZ010000211.1 GCA_947455865.1 Sphingomonadaceae bacterium | reverse complement strand
CCCCGGCCCCTTCCCCACCGAAGGCGCGTGGGACAAGCTGAACCCGATCCCCGACACGCAGAGCTCGGCCACCAGCGCCGATACCGTGCCGATGCGCCGCTTCGGCCAGATGCCCGAGCTGACCAACTTGATCACTTTCCTGATGACCGACGGGTGCGATTACCTGACCGGTCAGACGATCGCCATCGACGGGGCGCAGCATCTGGCCGGCCCCGGCACCTTTGCCGATCTTACCCGCCTGACCGACGAGCAGTGGACCGCCGCGCGCGCCGCCATTGCCGCGTCGGTCTCCAAAGAAAAGTCGCAGCGCGGCGGAGCCTGACACGATGATTGAACGCACTCTCTTCCAGCCCGAGCACGAAATGTGGCGCGATACCGTGCGCCGTTTCATCGAGGCCGAGATCGTCCCGTTCCACGACCAGTGGGAGAAGGACGGGATCGTCCCGCGCGAATTGTGGCTCAAGGCCGGCGCGGCTGGCATGCTGTGCTGCACCGTGCCCGAAGAATACGGCGGGCTTGGGCTTGATTACCTGTTCGACGTGGTGGTGTTTGAGGAACTGTGGCGCGTGGGTGCCAGCGGCCCCGGCTTCCTGATCCACACCGATCTGGTTGCGACCTATCTGCTCACTTTCGGGACCGAAGAGCAGAAGCAGCAGTGGCTGCCCAAGATGGTGACGGGAGAGGCGATAGGCTCGCTCGGGATGACCGAGCCGCACGCCGGTTCGGACCTCAAAGCGATCCGCACCAAGGCCGAGCGCGATGGCGACGATTATGTCATCAACGGGCAGAAGGTGTTCATTTCCAACGGCCAGATGTGCGACATTCTGGTGCTCGCCACCAAGACCGACAGCGCCGCCGGCGCCAAGGGCGTCTCGCTGTTCCTCGTCGATACCAGCCTGCCCGGCTTCAACCGCGGCAAGAACCTCGACAAGCTGGGGATGAAGGCACAGGACACTTCGGAACTGTTCTTCGACAACTTGCGCGTTCCCGCCAGTGCCATGCTCGGCGGCGAGGGCGACGGCTTCAAGATCATGATGACCAAGCTGGCGCAGGAACGGCTGGCGCAGGCGATCCGTTCGGCGACGGTGATCGAGACGGTGATCGGCTATACGATCGAATACACCAGCGAGCGCAAGGCCTTCGGCCAGACCATCGCCGATTTCCAGAACACCCAGTTCGTCCTCGCCGATCTCCACGCCCGCGGCGTCGCGGCGCGGGTGTTTACCGACAAGTGCGTCGAACTGTTCATGGCCGGCAAGCTCGATCCGGTCGATGCGGCGGCGGCCAAGATGGTGACGTCCGAGCTGCACTGCGAAGTGGTCGACAAGTGCCTCCAGCTGTTCGGCGGCTGGGGCTATATGTGGGAATACCCGATCGCCCGGGCTTATGCCGATGCGCGGATCGTCAAGATCGCTGGCGGCTCGATCGAGGTGATGAAGACGATCATCTCGCGCGAACTGTTCAAGGGCAAACTCAGCGCCCGCAAATGACCCGGCCGCGCCCGCCTCTTGCACCCGGCGCGGCCGGCGATATTCCGGAGGCTCCGCTGGTGGGGGGCACGCCGATGCAGAAGAGTCTCGATGCCAACTTGCGCTTCGGGTTTCTGGTCCATGACGTTTCGCGCCTGCGCCGGATCGTGGTGGACCGGGCCTTGAAGCCGCTGGGCATTACCCGTTCGCAGTGGTGGGTGCTGGCGTTCCTTTCGCGCCGCGACGGGATGACCCAGACCGCGCTCGCCGCCGACCTCGATCTAACCAAGGTGGCGATCGGCGGGCTGGTTGACCGGATGGAAGCTGCCGGGTTCGTGGAGCGCCGCGCCGACGAGCGCGATGCCCGCGCCCGCCGGGTGTACCTCACCCGCGCCGGACAGCGGCTGGTGGCCACCATTCGCGAGAATGTCGACGCGGTGGAGACCGATATCGTGAACGCGATCAGCGACGAAGAACTCGACGAGGCCGGTCGGGTACTCGGCAAAATCAAGGCGCGCCTGCTCGAACTGGTCGGCAATGAGGCCGAGGGCGCCGGAGACCTCGAAGGCTGAGCCGGCAGGCCGGCTGGACCAATCGATCCAAGGAGATGAGTTGTGAAAGGTTTGGAAGGCAAAGTCGCCATCGTCACCGGTGGCGGTCAGGGTATCGGGCGCGCGCTGGTGCTGCGGCTGGCAGCCGAGGGCTGCAAGGTCGCGATCTTCGATCTGAGCCCCGCGGCGGGCGAGGAAACCGCCAAGCTGGCGGGTGATGCCGTGGTCAAGACCTGGCAAGTCGATGTCAGCGACTTCGAAGCGGTTGAAGCCGCGGTCGCGGCGGTCGAGGCCGATCTTGGCCCGGTGTGGGCGCTGGTCAACAATGCCGGCTGGGACAAGCCGCAGCCGTTCCTCGTCACCGACCAAGCGTTCTGGGAAAAGGTCATATCGATCAATCTCAAGGGCAACCTCAACACACACTTCGCGGTTGCGGGGCGGATGGCCAAGCGCGGCGGCGGACGGATCATCAACATCGCCTCTGACGCGGCGCGCGTCGGCACTGCCAATGAAGCGGTCTATTCGGCGTGCAAGGGCGGCCTGATCAGCTTCACCAAGTCGATCGCCCGCGAACTGGCGCGCAAGGGCGTGCTGGCCAACTGCGTCTGCCCGGGGCCGACCAACACCCCGATGATGGCCAGCGTGCTGGGCGAAGGCGAAGAGGCGGAGAAGTGGAAGGACGCGATGGTTCGCGGCATTCCGCTGAAGCGCATGGGCGAGCCCGAGGACTATGCCGGGATCGTCGCGCTGCTGGCTTCGGACGACGGGGCCTATATCACCGGCCAGGCGATTTCGGTCTCCGGCGGGCTGACGATGCTCTGAGCGCCATAGCCGGCCCCAGGAGGTACCCGCGATGAATTCCACCGAAGCTCCGCCGCTGCCTGGTACCTGGGTATCCGGCGTCGATATCGGCACCGGGGCGTGGAGCGTCGGTCTGCTTTGGTTCGACCGCGCCAAGGGCCGGATGGCCTTGAAGGTGGGGGCAGAGCACTGCAACGCCTATGGCACGCTCCACGGCGGGGCGATGGCGACGTTCGCCGATGGCCAGGCGGGCGCGGTGATCGAATACCATGAGGACGATCCCGAAGGCCATACGCCGACGATCTCACTCTCGGTCGATTACCTTGCGCCGGTTCCGGTCGGGGCGTGGCTGGTGGCGGACGTGACGCTGCTAAAGGTTACCAAAACCATGATTTTCACCCAGGCGGTGATGACCGTTGGCGAGCGCGTGGTCGCCCGCACCAACGCGATCTACCGCAACGTTCCAGGAAAGGTTTCGCTATGATCGATCCCACCACATTCGAAGACGTCATCTATGAAGTGCGCGGCCGCGCCGCGTGGGTGATCATCAACCGTCCCAAGCTGTACAACGCCTTCCGCGCCCAGACGATGGAAGAGCTGATCGCGGCGTTCAAGCTGGCGGCAGACGATCGCGGCGTGTCCTCGGTCGTGCTGACCGGCGCGGGCGACAAGGCCTTCTGCACCGGCGGCGACCAGAGCGCCAAGGACGGCCAGTATGACGGGCGCGGCATTGTCGGCCTGCCGATCGACGAGTTCCAGTCGATCATCCGCGATATCCCGAAGCCGGTGATCGCCCGTGTCAACGGCTTCGCCATCGGCGGCGGCAATGTGTTCGCCACGCTGTGCGACCTCACCATCGCGGCCGATACCGCCAAGTTCGGCCAGGTCGGCCCCAAGGTCGGCTCGGTCGACGCCGGTTGGGGCACCGCCTTCCTTGCCCGCCATGTCGGCGACAAGAAGGCGCGCGAAATCTGGTTCCTCAACCTGATGTACACCGCCGCCGAGGCGATGGAGATGGGCCTCGTCAACAAGGTCGTGCCCGCCGCCGAACTCGACGATGCGGTTAACGAGTGGACCGAAATCCTCGGCCAGCGCTCACCCACCGCGCTGGCGCTGGCGAAGCGTTCGTTCAACGCCGACAGCGACAACATCCGCGGCATTTCGATGATGGCGCTGAACGCGGTGAAGCTGTTCTACGATACCGAGGAATCGAAGGAAGGGATGCGTGCGTTCCAGGAAAAGCGTGCGCCGGACTTCCACAAGTACGTCAAGTAAACCCGGCCCGGCGATGCCTCCGGTGCGGCTCAATCACGGCAATCTGGCGTCGGTCCTCCCGCCCGGGGGTCCGGCGCTGGTCTCGTCGAGCCCGGCGGAATCGGACCTGCTGGCAGCCGAAGTTGCTGCTGCCGGGGAAGCCTTGGGGGCGATGGACTTTTCCGGGATTTTCGTCCCCGGGCTGAACCGAGCGACGTGGGAAGCCGGCCCGTCCTCACGCGTGACCACCTTCTTCCTCACCCCCGAGCTCAAGCGCCAGCCGCACCGCGCGCGGTTTCTGCCGCTGTGCTATGAGGATATCCTGCGCTTCTACCGGCGCGAGCCGCCCAAGGCTGCGCTGTT
>CANGQZ010000210.1 GCA_947455865.1 Sphingomonadaceae bacterium | reverse complement strand
TTCCGGCGGACGCCTCGGCGTTGTTCGCGCGCAACCTCTACAATTTCCTCGCCGCGTTCTGGGACAAGGAACAGGGCAAGCCTGTTCTGGACGAAGAGATCGGCAATGCGATCCGCCTGACTCAGGGCGGCAAGGTCGTCAACGAACGACTGCTCGGCTGAGGGGGGCTGATACAATGGACTTCATTTCAATTCTCTCGATCTTCGTGATGGCCTGCTTCGTGGGCTATTACGTGGTGTGGTCGGTGACCCCGGCGCTGCACACACCGCTGATGGCGGTGACCAACGCGATCTCCTCGGTGATCATCGTCGGTGCGCTGGTGGCGAGCGCGGCGACAACGTCTGCCGCTTCGAGCTGGCTCGGGCTGGCGGCGGTGGTGATGGCGAGCATCAACATCTTCGGCGGCTTCGCGGTGACCGCGCGGATGCTGGCGATGTACAAATCGAAGAAGAAGGGCTGAGGCGATGGAACATACGGTCCTGCCCGCCTGGGCGCTGCTCGCCTATCTCGCCTCCGGCGTGCTGTTCATCCTCGCGCTGCGCGGGTTGAGCTCGCCCGCCACCAGCCGTTCGGGCAACCGTTATGGCATGATCGGCATGGCCATCGCGGTGGTGACCACGCTGGTGACGCACGTGCCCGAAACCGCCGGCGCGCCCGATGCGGTGGCGATCGCCAAGATCCTTGCCGCTATCGCGCTGGGCGCGGCCATCGGCGTAACCACCGCGCGGCGCATCCAGATGACGGCGATGCCGCAGTTGGTGGCAGCGTTCCACTCGCTGGTGGGCCTTGCCGCCGTGCTCGTCGGTCTGGCCGCTTATCTCAATCCCGGTGCATTCGGTATTCTGCTGCCTTCGGGCGCGATCAATCCCGACAGCCGGATCGAGATGGGCCTTGGCATCGCCATCGGTGCGATCACTTTCTCCGGTTCGGTCATCGCCTTCCTCAAGCTCAACGGCAACATGAGCGGGGCGGCGATCATGCTGCCAGGCCGCCATGTGATCAATCTCGGCACGATTGTCGCGATCCTTGGCCTGGTCGGCTACTTCACGCAGGATGAGGCGTTGTGGGTGATCGCGGCGATCACGCTGCTCAGCTTCATTATCGGCTTCCTGCTGATCATACCGATCGGCGGGGCGGACATGCCGGTGGTCGTCTCGATGCTCAATTCGTATTCGGGCTGGGCGGCTGCGGCGATGGGCTTCACGCTCCACAATACCGCGATGATCATCACGGGCGCGCTGGTTGGCTCGTCGGGCGCTATCCTCTCGTACATCATGTGCAAGGCGATGAACCGCAGCTTCATCTCGGTGATCGCGGGCGGTTTCGGTGCGACTCCGGATGCCGGCGGCGGGGCGGCCAAGGAGCAGCGGCCGTGGAAGCGCGGCTCGGCCGAGGATGCGGCGTTCCTGATGAAGGAAGCCGAGAACGTCATCATCATTCCGGGCTACGGCATGGCGGTGGCGCAGGCCCAGCACGTGCTGCGCGAGATGGCCGACTTGCTCCGCAAGGAAGGGGTCAACGTCAAGTTCGCGATCCACCCGGTGGCGGGGCGCATGCCCGGGCACATGAACGTGCTGCTGGCCGAAGCCAACGTGCCCTATGACGAGGTGTTCGAACTGGAGGACATCCAGGGCGAATTCGCGCAGGCCGATGTGGCGTTCATCATCGGCGCCAACGACGTGGTCAACCCCGCGGCCAAGACCGACAAGTCGAGCCCGATCTATGGGATGCCGGTGTTCGACGTGGACAAGGCCAAGACCATCATGTTCATCAAGCGCTCGATGGGCGGTGTCGGCTATGCCGGGGTCGACAACGACGTGTTCTACATGGACCAGACGATGATGCTCCTCGCCGACGCAAAGAAGATGGTCGAGGATATCAACAAGGCGCTGGCGCACTGATGCAGCGGAGGGGGGCGGCTGCAGCGGTTGTGCTGCTGTCCGCGCTCTCCCTCACCGGCTGCGTCGAGAGGATCGCCGAAAGCCGGGTGCGTTCGGCACTGATCGGGGCCGGGCTTTCGCCTGAGGTCAGCAGCTGCATGGCGCGGCGGATGGTGGACCGGCTGACGATCTCACAGTTGCGCAAGCTGCAGGCCCTGCAAGGGCCCAAGCGGACGGCAGCCCAGTATGTCGAGATGGTCCGCCGGGTGTGGGACCGCGACGTGCTGGAGGTAACCTCGAGTTCCGCGGTGCAGTGTGCGACGGGTTTCGGGTAAAGCGGGTCGGACCGTGCTGGACCTTGCCCGCCGGCTTTCCTAAGGCCTGAGGCGAGCGGGGAACAATCGCAACCATCCCGGGGAGACCACACCTTGCGCAAGCTTGGACTGATCGGCGGCATGTCATGGCTGTCGACGCGAACCTATTACGAACACATCAACCGGCTGGTGCAAGCCAAGCCGGGGCCGCGTTCCAGCGCGCCGCTGCTGATCGAGAGCCTCGATTATGCGGGGCTGCAGCGGCTGCAGGGCGCGGACGAGTGGCAGCATGCCGCGGACGTGCTGAGCGAAAGCGCGCGGCGGCTAGAAGCGGCGGGCGCGAGTGCGCTGCTGATCGGCGCCAATTCGATGCACAAGGTCTATGACAAGGTTGCCGGCGCGGTGAGCGTGCCGGTGCTTCACATTGCCGAATGCGTCGGCGTGCGGATGGCGGCCGACGGGGTGAAGAAGGCCGCGCTGATCGGCCCGCGCAACGTGATGGTGGAAAGCTTCTATCGCCGCAAGTTGACCGAGCGCGATATCGAGCTGCTGCCGCCCGAGATGAAGTTCGTCGATGCGCTCGACCGGATCATTTACGACGAGCTGATGCTGGGCAAGGCCAGCCGGCAGGCCGAGCGCGAGCTCAAGTCGATCATCGTCGAACTGCAGAAGGACGGCGCGCAGGCCATCGTGCTGGGCTGCACCGAGCTGGAAATGGTGATCGACGTCGATGCCAATGTCCTGCCGATCTATGATTGCACCCGTATCCACGCCGAGGCGGCGGTGGACTGGATCATGGGGTGAGGCGGGGTCCTGTGCCGGGGACGATCTGAGGTGAGCGCGCCCTATGCCTCCGATCCCGCCCGAACGCGCGGGCGGCAGTTTGCCAGCGATGACAGCGTGCCGCGTGGGCCGCGCGGGCCGTGGCAACGCGACCGCGACCGGATCATCCATTCGATCGCGTTTCGGCGGCTGCGCCACAAGACCCAGGTGTTCATCGCCCCCGATGGCGATCATTACCGGGTGCGGCTCACCCATAGCCTTGAAGTGGCGCAGATCGGCAGGGTGATCGCCCGCGTGCTGGGGCTGGACGAGGACCTCTCCGAGGCGCTGTGCCTCGCCCACGATATCGGCCATCCGCCGTTCGGTCATGCCGGCGAAGATGCGCTCAACGCCGCGCTGGAGCCGCATGGCGGGTTCGATCATAACGCCCACTGCCTGCGCACGCTGATGCTGCTGGAGAGCCCCTATTGCGAGTTCGATGGGCTCAATCTTAGCTGGGAGGTGCTGGAAGGGCTGGCCAAGCACAACGGACCGGTGGCGGCGCCGAACTGGGCGCTGGCTGAGCTGGACGCGGCGTTTCCGCTCGAACTGGGGCAGCGGCCCAGCCTTGAAGCGCAAGTGGCGGCGCTGGCCGACGATATCGCTTATGACAACCACGACATCGACGATGGGTTGCGCGCCGGGTTCCTGTGCCTTGAACAGCTGCTCGAACTCGATTTCGTCGCTGAGCAGTGGCGCGCGGTGGAACGGCGGTTTCCTATGGCAGTGCGCGAGCGGCAGTTGCGCGAACTGGTGCGCGGGCAGATCGGGCTGATGGTCAACGATCTGATCGCCGAGACGCGCACGAGGGCCGCCGGAATGGGCAACCCGGAAGCGGTGCGCGGGGCTGGTGGGCCAACTGCGGCGTTCTCACCCGCGCTCGCCGAAGCGGAGCGGCAGATCAAGCGGTTCCTTTATGCCAATCTCTATTACCACCCCGATCAGGAAGCGACGGCGGAACGGGCGCGGGCGGTGACGGCGACGCTGTTTGCCGCGTTCGGCAACGATCCGGCACTGATGGGCGAAGGCTGGGCGGCGCGGCTCGACGCGGATGAACCGGCGCGCAGCCGCCATATCGCCGATTACATCGCCGGGATGACCGACCGCTTTGCCATCGCCTGCTTTACCCGGATTACCGGGCAGGTCCCCGAAGGGCTAAGCAATGTCTAGGCCGCTGCGGATCTGTTTGGTCGGGGCGACGGGGCTGGTCGGTTCGGCGTTGGTGCGGGCCTGCGCAGCGCGCGCAGACGTGCGGCTGGTGGCGGTGAGCCGGCGCGAGCTGGACTTGCCGGCAGGAGCGCGGATGGAGGTGTTGCTCGCCGATCCGGGCAATTGGGGCGATGCTATCGCGGCGGCGCGGCCCGATACGCTGGTATCGGCCTTGGGCACGACCTGGGCCAATGCTGGGCGCAGCGAGGCGGCGATCCGCGCCGTTGACCAGCAGCTGGTGCTCGATTGTGCGCGCTGGGGG
>CANGQZ010000209.1 GCA_947455865.1 Sphingomonadaceae bacterium | reverse complement strand
GTCGATGATCTCGACGTCAGGGAACCTTTCCAGCCGCAGCTGCAGCCCCTGGATCGCGAGCTTCTCGTCATCGACAAGGATTGTGCGAATGGTCATGCTGTAAACCTTGCTGTGTCCCGCCGATACGATCGGACGGGCGTTTGGTTTCAGGCGTTAGCGGCGGCGAGTTGAGCAGGCTGGGGCGCATATGCGCCATCGATCGGCACCAGCTCGCGGCGTTCAAAAGGAATTTCGATCAGCACGGTAAACCCTCCATCAGGTGGATCGAGGATTTCGAAACGGTGGCTTTCACCATAAGCCTGCGCCAGCCGGTCGCGGATGTTGGCGAGGCCCACGCCGGTGGATACGGGTTCGCCGCCATCGAATGTCACGCCCGACAATCTGTTGTCGGCCGCGCTGTTTTGCAATCCCGGGCCAGTGTCGGAGACGGTGATGCGTAGCAGCGACCCGACGAGCTGCGCGGTAATCGTGATTTCGGCGCCGCTTTCCTGCGGGCTGACCGCGTACTTGATCGCGTTTTCGACCAGCGGCTGGAGCAGCAGCGAAGGCATCAGCCCGGGTTTTGCGGCATCGTCGATGCGGAACTGTGTGCGCAGCCGTTCCTCAAAGCGCATCCGCTCGATCCCGAGATAGAGCTGGAGCGTTTCCACCTCCTGCGCCACCGTCACCCGCCCGCCGGGCTCGTTGATCAGAGTATAGCGCAGGAACGCCGAGAGCCGGGTGAGCATCGCGTTGGCCGGCTCGGTCTGCTTGAGCAGCACCAGCGTGGAAATCGAGTTGAGCGTGTTGAACAGGAAGTGCGGATTAAGCTGATAGCGCAGCATCGCCAGCTGCGCCTGCGTCGCCTGATTTTCCAGCCGGATCAGCTGATCATTCTGCTCCTCGATCTGGAGATAGAAGTTGATCGCATAATAGAGCGCCGACCATGCGCCGAGCAGGGTGAGATCGAGATAGAACACCCCGATCAGAAGCTGCGCAAAGCTGACCCCGCTGCCCGGGCGATACAGCCCGATCACCCATGCATCAATGAACGCATAGAGCGTCACCGCGATCGGCAGGACCACCGCGGTCACCCCCCAGGTGATCAGCGCGCGCTGCGCGATCAGCTGGCGGTAAATCACCGAGAGCAGCAGCGAGATCGAAAAGCCGGTGATCGAGGCGATCAATACGAGGACGAGGAACGACAGCGGCTGGCCGTTGGCAAGGCTCGACATTGCGCGCAGCAGCATCGCCCCGCCCCAGCCGACCGCCTGCAGGCGCCAGAAGGCCTGGTTCTTGTTCGCGAAGAACGGGGTGGGACGAAACGGCAGGACGGCCATAAGTGAAGTCTAGCCCAATTCCCGCTGGAAACGAAACGCTCCGCTCAGCCGGCGCTCAGCTGCGCGCGTCGGCAATCGCTGCGGCCAGACGTTCGGCCCCGACCGCGCCTGTGAGCAAGGTATCGCCGACCACCCAGCTGGGCGTTCCGGAAAAACCAAGTTTGCGCGCCAGATCGAGGTTGCCGGCCAGCTCCTGCTCGGTCGCCGGCGCGCCCGCGATCTGTCTCGCGCGGGTCAGATCGAGCCCGGCGGCGGCGGCGGCGGCGGCGATGGACTGGGGATCGGGCTGTCCGGCGGCGAACATCGCCTTGTGGAACGCGGCATAGCGGCCCTGCTCACCCGCGGCGATTGCCATCCGGGCGGCATCGGCACTTTGCGGCGAAAGGATCGGCAATTCGCGCACTACCACCTTGAGATCGGGGTTGGCCGCGATCAGTGCATCGACATCGGCATTGCTGCGCCGGCAATAGGTGCAGGCATAATCGGTGAATTCGACGAGCGTGATCCGCCCGGCCGGATTGCCGAGCACGACCCCCGGCGCGGCGCGTTCGACCTCGGCCCGGATTGGGTCCAGCTGGCTCAGCGCCGCCTTGCGGTCAAGCTCGGCAGAGGCACTTTGCAGCACTTCGGGGTTGGCGATCAGATAATCGTGAACGACCTGTTCGATCGCCGCGCGGCCTGCTCCCCCGGGAGCGCGCCCGGCCTGCCAGTACCATCCCCCTGCGGCACCGAGCAGGGCACAGCCCACACCCAGCGCGAGGTTGCTCCAGAAGGTGCGGCTGTGCGTGCTATCTGCCATAATCGGTACAGCCTACTTGCGCTTCTTCATGCGTTCAATCTCGGCGCGCGCCTGCATCGCGATATCCTGCGCGCGCAACCAGTCGGACGAATTCTTCGGCAGCCCCGCCTCGGCCGCTTCGGCATTCTGCGCCGCCTCGGCCCAGCGGCCATACATGGCCTGCTGCTCCGCGCTGGAAAGCTTGGCCCGCGGCAGATCGCCAAGTTGCGAATAGACCGCGCCCAGCTGGTACCAGGCATCGGGATTCTCGCGGTCTTTCGACACCGCCGCCTTCAGCACCCGCTCTGCCTCGGCGAGGTTTTTCGGATCTTCGGTGGCGACCAGCGCGTGGCCGAAGGTGGTGGCGATCAGCGGCTGGTTATTGGTCAGCTCGGTCGCGTGGCGCAGCGGTGCCAGCGCATCCAGCGGCTTGCCCGCCTCGAGCAGGATCTGGCCCTTTAGCTCGAGAAAATAGGGATCGGCCGGTGCCTCGCGCAGCAAGGTATCGACTTCGTCCATCGCCTTTTCGAGGTAAGCCTGCTTGTGCCACGCATAAGCCCGGGCATAGCGCGCGGGCACCGAATTATCGGTCAGCGGATAGGCCTGCAGGGTCTGTTCGGGCGGGGCGATGTAACCGTAGAGCTTGGCCTTGGCGCGGCGGAAGCGCGCTTCGATGGCGGGATCGCTGGGCTTGGCCCACGCCGGGTCCTTCTGATAGCCGTCTTCCAGCGTGGCGATGCGGTCCGCCTCGATCGGGTGGGTCGACATAAACGGGTCCATGTCGGCCTGACTGTAGCCCATCCGGTAAGCCTCGTTCTCCAGCTTCTTGAAGAATTCGAGCGAACCGCGCCCGCTGATCCCGGCTTTGGAGAGGTATAGCTGGCCGGCGGCATCGGCCTGCGATTCCTGCGCCCGGCTGAACGCCAGATACTTGCCCATCGCCGCGCTTTGCCCGACCATAACCGCGGCCATCGCCGCATCGCCGCCGCCCATCGCCGCCGCTACCCCGCCGATCAGCAACGAGAGCAGGCTGATCCCGCCCGCCGCCTTGGCCCCCTGTTCGCCGCTGATGGCATGGCCACCGGTGATATGGCCCAGTTCGTGCGCGATCACGCCCTGCACCTGATTGGCGGTATCGGCAGTGTTGATCAGCCCGGCGTTGAGATAGACGGCCTGTCCGTTCATCACGAAGGCGTTGATCGTCTGATCGTTGATCAGCACCACGTCGACATTCTTCGGGTCGAGATTGGCTGCCTTGACCAGCGGTGAGGCCATATCGTGGAGCAACGCCTCGGTCTCGGCGTCGCGCAGGATCGATTGGGCGGCTGCCGGGGCCAGCGACAGCACCGCCAGCGCTGCAGACGCGGCGGCACGGGCCAGCAGGCGAAGAAACTGGTGCATCGGCCGCCAGCCATGCGCGGCGCCGCTTAACCGTGGCTGAAGCCGGATCATCGCGCTGGCCTAGCGGCAATTGCCGGCCGGCGCCATGGCGCGCTGGATTACGGCTGCAGCTTAGCCGAGCAGGTGCCTGGCAGCGCGTTCGAGCAGCGCGACGTCGTCGGCCAGTTCGCCTACCAGGACAACTTCGCCGGCAGCGGTGCGACGTGCGAGCACCAGCGTGAATTCCTCGCCTTCGGCCGCCAGTTCGGTCATCGGTCGGGTCGGGAGCGTGCGCAGCCTTGCCGCCACCGTTTCGCGCGGAGACAGGCGCTGCGCTCCGGACCGTCCGTTTTCCTCGCGGCGCGCCTGGCGTTCGGCCTGCACCACGCCCTTGAGCCCGCCGGGAGCGCCAGCAAGGAACCCGGCCAGTTCGCCCGCAGCCAGCCCCAGCCGCTGGGCATGGGCCAGCGCGGTCGCGTATTCGGTCAGGCGAGTCTTGTCGTAATCCGCGCCGAACACCAGCTTGACCAGCGGGATCAGCGGCGCGCGATCCTGCGTGGTCAGCCCGGCATCGGCGGCAAGCTCGGCAAATTCTTCCGGCATGCGCGCGGCGGCGAGCGCAAAATCGAAAGCGCGCCCGATCGCGGCATAAAGCGCCTGCCGGGTGCGATCTTCCGCCCCCTGCGCGGCCTGCGCCAGATCGCGCGCAGAAGCGAGCAAATCAGCCAGCGCGGCTTCGTCGTCGCCTTCCGGCACCATGTCTGCCGCGCCGAAGGATTCGTGGACAAGGCCGTCGCCATCGAGGCCGACCGGCCCATCGGCCCATGCGGTCAACGGCAGCATCGGGCGCGGCGGCTTGACGTCCAACGCCTGATCGATTGCCAGCATCAATTCATCGGTGGTCTGCTGGTCGGCGAGTTCCTTCCAGTTGATCACCCCGTAAATCAGGTCGATCTTGTCGCTGGAGAGGTTGGCCGAGAACGGCAGCAGAATTCCGCGATAGAGAATGGTTCGGCCGC
>CANGQZ010000208.1 GCA_947455865.1 Sphingomonadaceae bacterium | reverse complement strand
ATGACAACGCCGCTTTCACGTCGTTCCCCGGCGCTCTGGGCGGTCATAACTGGCAGCCGATGGCGTATAGCCCGAAGACCGGCCTGGTTTACATTCCGGCGCAGGATTTGCCGTTCCGCTACGAGGAAACCGACTATTACAAGTACCGGCCGGGCCTGTGGAACCTCGGCGTGGATCTCGCAGGCGGGGCTCCGCCCGAGGACAAGGCCCAGTTTGCCGCCGTGCGCGCGCTGCTCAAGGGCCGACTGGTCGCCTGGGACCCGGTTACGCAGAAGGAAGTGTGGCGCCACGAATACACCGGTCCGTGGAACGGCGGCGTGCTGGCGACAGCAGGCAATCTCGTGTTCCAGGGCGATCTAGCCGGAAAGTTCCATGCCTTCACCGCCGACAAGGGCCGCGAACTGTGGAACTATGAAATTGGAATGTCAGTGATGGGCAGCCCGATCACTTACAAGGTGGCTGGCCAGCAATACGTCGCAGTCGTATCCGGCTATGGCGGGGCCTACGCGCTCGCCGGATCATTCACCGACAATCCCCGCCCCCAGCCCAACGGCCGGATCATGGTGTTCAAGCTTGGCGGCAAGACCAAGCTAGCTCCGGTCCAAATGGGGGAATATGCCCCGGCCAATCCGGCGCATGACACCTTTACCGCAGATCAAATCGCTGCAGGCCGGCGCATTTACGAGAACCAGTGCTTCGCCTGCCATGGCCCGGGCGCGGTTTCGAGCGGCGTTCTGCCGGATCTGCGGCGTTCCGGCGCGCTCCCCGACAAGGAGCTGTGGAACAAGATTGTCTATGGCGGCCTGCTCAAGGGCAATGGCATGGTCAGCTTCGCCAAGGTCTATACGGCGGACGAGATTGAAGCGGTTCGCGGTTATGTCTCGCAGCGCGCGGAAGTGCTGCAGAAGCAAGAGGATTCCAAACCGTGAGCGGACCGTTTGTCCTGCCTGAAACCCAGGCCGTGCTCGATCTGGTGATTGCCAGCGGCGGCCCACATCTGGCTACGCTGAGCGCACCGGAAATGCGCGCAGTTTACCGCGATATGGGTGCAGGCTTCGACCTTCCAGCCGAGAACGGCGTGCGCAAGGTCGATCTCTCGCATGACGGGATCGGCCTGCGCGCCTATTTTCCGGGCGCGGCAGAGGCTGGCCGGGTCATCGTCTACTTCCACGGCGGTGGCTGGGTTATCGGTGATCTGGTCACCCACGATCCAGTCTGCTCGCTCATCGCGGCACTTACCGGGCTGCGGGTGGTGGCGGTCGATTACCGGCTGGCGCCCGAATACCCCTACCCTGCCGCGCACGACGATTGCCTTGTCGCTTCGCGGTTTGTCGCCAGCAGTCCGTCAGTGCTGGAAGCACCCGTCACCGGGATCGCTGTTGCCGGGGACAGCGCGGGCGGCAATCTGGCGTTTTACGTGGCTGCCGCGCTAGGCGCAGCCACGGTTTGCGCGCAGCTGCTGATCTATCCGGTCGGCGATTGCACCGCCGGTGACGATGGATCGTACCGCGAATTCGGCGAAGGCTTCATTCTTGATCGTCAGCTGATGGACCGCTTCATCACCGACTATCTCCCGGCGGTGGCTGACCGCGCCGCGCTGCCGGTCTCGCCGCTGCTGGCTCCGCTTGATGCCGGGCTGCCGCCGGCGGTGGTGCTCACCGCCGGGCTTGACCCGCTGCGCGATCAAGGACGCACGCTGGCGGCAAGGCTGGTTGAAACCGGCACAGAGGTACACTTCCTCGAAGCCGCCGGATTGGTTCACGGCATCGCCACGATGCGCGGTGCATTTCCCAGCGGCGATCGTATAATTCGCCGCGCCACAACCCTTTTCGGCGACCTGATTCAGGCCTCCAACTAAAAACGACAGGAGATCAGGATGCGCGAATATCACAAGTTCTATATCGACGGCGCATGGGTAGATCCGGTTGGTACGGAAAAGCTCGATGTCGTCAATCCGGCGACCGAACAGAGCGCCGGCTCGATCATTCTCGGCACTGCGGCAGATGTTGATCGGGCTGTAGCTGCTGCTCGCCGCGCTTTCGAAAGCTTCGGCCGGACCAGCAAGGCGGAACGTCTTGAACTGCTGAAGGAAGTGACCGCGGCCCTGCACGCGCGCGCTCAGGATTTTGCCGACGCGATCCGCGAGGAAATGGGCGCCCCGTCATGGCTCGCGACCGGCGCACACGTGCCGTTCGCCATCGCCCACTTCGAAACCGCGCTGAAGATCCTGCCCGAGTTCGAGGCTGACCAGCGCAGCGGCTCGACGTACATGACCAAAGAGCCGATCGGCGTGGTCGGGATGATCACCCCGTGGAACTGGCCGCTCAACCAGATCGCCTGCAAGGTCGCTCCGGCCCTCGCTGTTGGCTGCACGATGGTGCTCAAACCCTCCGAAGTCGCGCCGTTCAGCGGCCACATTTTCGCCGAGGCGCTGCATGCCGCGGGGGTTCCTGCCGGCGTGTTCAATCTGGTTCATGGCAATGGCCCCGATGTCGGCGCGGCGATTTCGTCGCACCCGGGCGTCGACATGGTTTCGTTTACCGGCTCGACCCGCGGCGGGATCGACGTTGCGCGCAATGCAGCGCCCACGGTCAAGCGGGTGCACCAGGAACTGGGTGGCAAATCGGCCAACATCATTCTCGATGATGCCGATTTCCCGACGGCGGTGAAACAGGGCATTCAAGCAATGATGGTCAACAGCGGCCAAAGCTGCAACGCGCCCTCGCGCATGCTCATCCCGGCATCTCGCATGGACGAAGCCGCCGAAATCGCCCGCGAGACCATCGCCGAACAGGTCGTGGGCGATCCCAACGAGCAGGTCACGCTTGGCCCGGTGGTCTCCTCGGTCCAGTGGAACCGCATCCAGACGCTGGTCAAGGCCGGGATCGACGAAGGGGCCAATCTGGCCGCTGGCGGTCTGGGCAAACCCGACGGGATGAATGCCGGCTACTACGTCAAGCCGACGGTTTTCACTGGCGTGAACAACCAGATGACCATCGCCCGCGAGGAAGTGTTCGGCCCGGTGCTCGTTATCATCGGCTACGACAACGAGGACGAAGCTGTCGAGATCGCCAACGACACTGTCTACGGCCTTGCCGGCTATATACAGTCGGGCAACATCGAACATGCCCGCTCGGTCGCCTCGCGCATCCGCGCCGGCCAAATCGCGCTCAATTACGCTCCGCTCGATCTGACCGCACCGTTCGGTGGCTACAAGCAATCGGGCAACGGCCGTGAATGGGGCGAAAGCGCGTTCCACGAATTCATGGAACACAAAGTGGTCCTCGGCTTCGCCGAAGCCTGACACGGGATCGGGGGCCGGGCTGCGCGACTAAGCGCCCCCGGCCCTTCCCTTGCCCCCTGAATGTCCGGCCCTACCCCCGATACCATACCCGCCTGCTTAGCTCGGGCGGCAGCACGCGCACCGGGCTCGGCTGCGCTGCACTATTTCGGCGGAACGCTCACTTATGCCGAGCTCGACGCTGAGAGCGACGCGCTCGCCGCGGTGCTGTCCGATGAAGGACTGGTGCCGGGCGACCGGCTGATGGTCTGCCTGCAGAACGTCCCTGATTTCGTTGTCGCCTTGCTCGCAGCGGGCAAGATCGGGGTGGTTACTGTTCCGGTCAATCCGATGTACCGCACCCGCGAACTGGCACTGCTCCTCGCCGATTGCGAGCCGCGCGCGCTGATCGCGCACGATGTGTTCCTCGCTGAGGTCACCGCCGAAACGGCAGGTACGCCGCCACTGTGCCTGGCGGTTTCACCGCATGACCGGCAGAGCGACGGGCTGGGCGCGCTCGAAGATCTCGCCCATACGATGAAGGCACCGGGTGCCCGCCGGCTGAGTGAGACGATTGCCGCCGCGGCCGGGCGCAAGCCGCCGGCCGGGCTCGCACCTGCACCCGATGAAACCGCACTGCTGGTCTATACCTCGGGCACCACCGGCCTGCCCAAGGCGGCCATGCTGAGCCATGGCAATATCTGCGCTGGCGGATGGTTTTACCATCAGGCCACCGGGCTGGAACCGGGCCAGCCGATCCTTGGTGCAGCGCCACTGTTCCATGTCACCGGGCTCACCGGGCACATTGCGCTGGCTCTCGCCGCCGCTGCGCCGCTGATCCTGTGCTACCGCTTCGAAGCGCAGGCGATGCTCGCCGCGATCGCCCGCCACAAGCCTGCTTTTTGCGTTGCGGCGATTACGGCATGGTCGGCCCTGATCGAACATCCGGCGTTCGAGCGAGAGGCATTTTCTAGTTTTTCCAGCGTCTTCTCCGGCGGAGCTCCGATTTCTCCTGCGATCCATACCCGGTTTCGCGAGCGGACCGGCCTGCTGCTTCATAACGTCTATGGCCTGACCGAAACGGCCGCGCCGATTACCGCTTCGCCGCGCGGTGAAGACATTCCTGTCGCCGAGGATTCAGGAACTTTGTCGGTCGGCAAGGCGGTGCCCGGCACGACGGTGCGGATTCTCGACGATGACGGCAACGAGTTGCCCGATGGGGAACGCGGCGAAATCGTCGCGCGCGGGCCGAGCGTGGTTGCCGCCT
>CANGQZ010000207.1 GCA_947455865.1 Sphingomonadaceae bacterium | reverse complement strand
GAATCGATGTGGCGGTTTACGGTGAATACGAGATCGGCTTCCTCGGCCCGGACAAGGTTGAGACCAAGCTCCTGCTGCAACGCCGCAGCGGGCCGTGGGATCTGCGGCTCAATGTCATTGCCGAAAAGGCGCTCGCCGCGGGAGAGCCGGTCGAGCTCGCCTATGCCGCGTCGGTCGATCACGCGCTGGGCGGTGACGTCCGCATCGGGGTGCAGGCCTATGGCGAACTTGGCACGTTCCGCAATTTTGCCCCGCGCGAGGAGCATTTCGTCGGACCCGTGGCAAAGTTCGAAATCGAAGGGCTGGGCCCCGAACTCGGGGTCGAGTTCGGTTACCTGTTTGCGCTCGGCGCTGCGAAGGATGAGGCCAGCGGCCAGTTCCGCCTGCGGCTCGAACTCGAATTCTGAAGGCCGCCCGATCGCTGCAGCTGCGAGGCTGAGGCGATTGACCTTATCTTGCCGCGCTTTCATGGTTGGCGCCATGATCGAAACCGGCCCCACTTCGCACAGCTTCATCTCCCAGCGCCTGCGGCTGCATTATGTAGACTGGGGCAATCAGGACGCGCCGCCGCTGATCCTCCAGCATGGCGGGCGCGATCATTGCCGCAGCTGGGACTGGGTAGCCGAAGAACTGCGCAAAGACTGGCACGTGATCTGCCCCGATCTGCGCGGGCATGGCGATAGCGCGTGGTCGCCCGACGGAGTCTATACCGTGGCCGCGTTCATTTATGACTTCGCCCAGTTGGTCCACACGCTGGGCTATGAGCAGGTGTCGATCGTCGGCCATTCGATGGGGGGAATGATCACCAGCCGCTTCTCCGGGCTTTACCCGGAGAAGGTGGCCAAGTTCGTCAACATCGAAGGCCTCGGCTTCTCTCCCGACACCATCCGCGAGCGCGAGGAGCAGGGTTATGCCAACCGCATGCGCAAATGGATTGAGGATCGGCGCAACGCCGCCGGCCGCCTGCCCCGCCGCTATCCCACGCTCGAGGTCGCCTATGCCCGGATGAAGGCGGAAAACACCTACCTCACCGACGAGCAGGCCCGCCACCTCACCATCCATGCCGCCAGCCGCAACGAAGACGGGTCATGGAGCTGGAAGTTCGACAACTATCTCAACATCTGGTCCCCGGTCGATGCCACCGCCGCCGACGTGTTCAAGGTGTGGGGGGCGATCACGTGCCCGGTGCTAATGCTGTGGGGCCTGAACAGCTTCTTCACGACCCCACGGCAGGATGGCCGGCTGGCGCACTTCCCGACTGCCACGCTGATCGAATACGAGAATGCCGGCCACTGGCTGCACCATGACCAGTTCGATCGGTTCATGCGCGACGTCACGGCGTTCCTCGCCGCCTAGAGCGAGAGCACCCGCCGCGCCGGATCGAGCCGCACGGTAAGATCTGCCCGAGCCGGCATCGAGGCCAGGATATAGCGGGTGATCCGCTCATAGAAGCTGACGAACCGGGCAATGCCGGCTTCATCCATCGCCCGGATTCCCGGCTCGGCGGCCGCCAGTTCCGCCTCCGATTCGCCGCGCCAGCGCGCGACGACATCGAACCCGGGCGCGGCCAGCAGCGCGAGTGCGTCGATCCGGGCAAACAGTCGCTGGTACTTGCCGGCGAGGCAGGCGTTGGCATAGGCCCGCCAGCGCCCATCGGCATCCTCGCTCCGCTCCAGCGCGTTGACCGGCTCGGCCAGCGCCGCCTCTGCCTGCGGCCGCGCGCCAACGCACCACCCCTCGAACACTAGCACTTGGCACCCGGCCGGAGCCAGCGGCCATGCGGCGCACGGCGCGCGGTCGTCGCGGGCCTTGTCGAACCGCGGCAAGGCTGCCGGCTCGCCGCGGGCCAGCGCATCCAACACTGTGAGACCAAGGCCAACGTCATGCGTGCCGGGCACGCCGCGCGTTGCCAGCAGCGGATGGACATCGCGGGCGAGGTGTTCGCGCTCGGCCCGGGTCAGGTACAAGTCGTCGAGCGACAGCGCTGCCGCTGCAACCCCCTGTACCGTCAGCGCCGCCACAATCGCCCGGGCCAGCGTCGTCTTGCCCGATCCCTGCGCCCCGCAGACACCCAGCACAAATGGCAGCCCGGTGCCCGGCCGCCGGGTCAATGCCAGCATGGCGGCAAGCAGCCGGGGATCGGGAGCGACAGAAACGGCGGCGCCGGCCGGCCTCAATGCCCCGGATCCGCGCTTGCCCCCGCAGATACCGCCGTGCTGGCCACCGGCTTGACCCGCACCAACAACAGGAATGGCAGGGCCGCGAAACACAAATAGCCGACCACCTGAAAATCGTTGAGATAACCGATCATCGCAGCCTGACGATTGACCATCCCGTCCACCACCGCGAACGGCGCGGCACTCATTCCGCCAAGCGCTGCCAACCGGTCGATTTCGAGCGGGATCGATTGGCGGGTGATGCTTTCGCCGATTTCGGCATGGCTGGTCTGGATCGTGCGCGAAAGCAGCACGATCATCGCCGCGATCCCGAATGACGAACCCAGATTGCGGGCCAACCCGCTCAGGCTGGTTGCATCGGTGCGCAGTTCCGAGGGTAGCGTGGCGAACGAGATGAGGTTGAGCGGCAGGAACATGAACGCCAACCCCACCCCCTGCATCATGCCGCTGAGCGTAATCGGCCACGTTGGCATATCGACCGACCAGTACGTCATCATATGTACCGAGGTTGCGGTCAGGATCAGCCCGGAACCGCCTGCGATACGCGGATCGATCTTGCCCATGCGCGATCCGAACAGCGTCATCGCCACAAACATTCCGATCCCGCGCGAGGCGAGCAGGATGCCGGAATCGATCGCCGGATAACCGTAGATATCCTGAAGTAGGCCGGGGAGCAGGCCGAGGCTGCCATAGGCCACCACCCCCACGAGGAATATGAACAGCAAGCCGACCACAAAATTGGGATCGCGGAACAGCCGCACCGGAAACAGCGGCTGCGGTGTGGTGAGGTGGTGGATGATCACCATCCACGCCGCGGAGACCGCAATCACCGCATAGATGACGATTTCCGAGGACGCGAACCAGTCCTTGGTCACCCCGCGATCAAGGATCAACTGCAGCGCGCAAAGCGTGGTCGCCACCAGAAGCAGCCCGGTCAGATCGAACCGGCGCGCGCGGCGCGGGGTATCCGGCAGGAAGGCAAGCAGAAGCAGCACGCACAGCACGCCCAGTGGCAGATTGACATAGAACACCCAGCGCCAGTTGTAGTTTTCAGTCAGGTAGCCGCCGATGATCGGCCCCATGATCGGCCCCATCAGCGCACCCTGGACATAGATCGACATCATCTTCGGACGTTCAGCCGCCGTACTCGAATCAAGTATGATGGTTTGCGCCAGCGGCCCGAGAAATGCGCCTGCCAGTCCCTGCAGGATGCGGCACACCACCATCTGCTCCAGCGTCTGCGCCGCCCCGCACAGCATCGAAGCCGCGGTGAACAGCACGACCGAGAACAGCATCATCTGGCGCACGCCAACCCGGTCGACCAGCCATCCGGCCATCGGCATCGCTACCGCTGAAGCCATGACATAGCTGGTCAGGACCCAGGTGATCGTTTCCTGTGTCGCGCCCAGCGAGGCGCGCATATAGGGCAACGCAACATTGGCAATGGTGGTGTCCAGCGTCTGGAGCACCATCGCCCCCATCACGCCAACGATCATCAATGTACGATTGCGCGAAACGATCGCCGGCTGCGCTGCCTCAGTCGCCGACATGGACGGTGACGCTGGTGCTAAGCCCGGCAATCAGCGGCCGGTCCGCTTTGCTGTCAATCGCGATCCGCACCGGCACCCGCTGGGTGATCTTGACCCAGTTGCCGGTCGCGTTCTGTGCCGGCAGGATCGAAAACTCCGAACCGGTGCCGGCGCCGATGCTCTCGACATGGCCTTTCAGCTTAATGCCCGGATAAGCGTCGAAGTGCAGGTCCGCGGGTTGGCCGGGGCGCATGTGCGCCAGATCGGTCTCCTTGAAGTTGGCATCGACCCGCGCCCCGCCATCGCGCACCAGCGAGAGCATCGGCACGCCAAGGAAGGCCATCTGCCCAATCATCAGACGTGAGGCCTGGGTCACGATGCCGTCGGCCGGGGCGCGCACTACGGTGCGCGAGAGGTTGAGTTCGGCCTGCGCGCGCTGGGCGCGGGCCACCGCGATCGCCGGATTGACCCCGGGCACTTGCGTTCCGGTGGCCAACTGGGCCTGCGCCTTGGCCACTTGCGCTCCGATCGAAGCCAGTTCGTCGCGCGCGGCCGCGACCGCATGCGTGGCTACATCGAGCTTGGCGCGGGTGTTGAAACCGCGCTCCATCAGCGCCTTTTCGCGGGCGTAATTGGCTTCGGCCAGCGCGAGATCGTCGCGCGCACCGGCCAGATCGGCGGCGTTGGCGCCGACATCGGCCTGCAACGCCTGCACCCCGGCCTGAGCCGAGGCAATCTGGGCATCGGCCTGGGCGATCGCCACCTGAAAGGTCGATGGATCGATCGTGTAAAGAATATCGCCTGCCCTGACGTGCTCGTTTTCGCGGACATGGACAGAGGCAACCATCCCGGTGACCTGCGGCG
>CANGQZ010000206.1 GCA_947455865.1 Sphingomonadaceae bacterium | reverse complement strand
GTTCGCGCAAGCCGAAGGCCGAAGAACCGGCGATGAAACCGCCGCCATGAACGTGAAGCAGCGCCGGGCGGGCCGCGTCGACCCGAGCATTGACGATCCGAACCGCCACATCGGGCTGGCCCGGCGATCCGGGCAGCAGGCGTTGTTCCACCGGAATTTCCGGCAGCGGCGGGGCACTGCGCGCAACGAGCGCCGCGCGCATGTCACCCAGCGATGCCGAAGATGGCTGGATGAAGCTCTTGTCGTGCAACAGAGCAGCGGCGGCAGCGCGCAGATCGGGATGGACAAGGCGCAGAAACTTCTCGTCCGGCGACAGCGTGGGGGGCGCAGGGTCGGTCGTGGTGGCGGCCAGTACCCCGGACATCGGCACGGCGGACACTGCGGCGAATGCGCCCAGCCTCAGGAGTTCGCGGCGATCCATCGGCACCATGTTACGGCATAAGCTGCCGGACGGGCAAGCTCAGTGGCCGGTCCACACTGCGGAGCGGCGTTCTTTGAATGAGGCAATCCCTTCGGCCTTGTCGGCGGTGCCGAACAGTGCCGAAAAGGCCTGGCGTTCAGCGGCAAGGTGCGCACTGTGCGGCAGTTCGAACGCCGCGTTGACCAGCGCCTTGCCCTGGCGGATCGCCACCGGGGCGCGGCCGGCAATAGCCAGCGCCAGAGCTTCGGCGCGGGCCAGCGCGGTGCCATCGGCCACCACTTCGATGATCAGGCCCAGCCGCAGCGCGGTGGCGGCATCGATCGGCTGGCCTAGCAGGACCATCTGCATCGCCGCCATCCGCCCGACCACGCGCGGCAAAGTGGCGGTGCCGCCGGCGCCGGGGATGATGCCAAGATTGGTCTCGGGCTGGCCAAACTTGGCCCCTTCCCCCGCCACCGCAAGATCGCAGCACATCAGCAGTTCGTTGCCCGCGCCAAGGCACCAGCCTTCAACCGCAGCGATCAGCGGCTTGGAAAAGGCGCGGATGCGGCCCCAGATCCCGACGCGCGGATCGGCCAGCGCACCGGCCACGTCCTTGACCGCGATTTCATTGATATCGGCCCCGGCGGCGAACAGCTTGTCGCTGCCGGTGATCACCGCGCAGCGCACGCCCTCATCCTCGCGCGCGGCATCGAGCGCGTCGGCAATCAGGGCCAACAGCGGGGTGGCGAGCGCGTTGCGCTTGTCCGGGTTGTTAAGCGTCAGGCGCAGGACGTGGTCGTCGCCGCGCGAAACTAACAGCAGGGGGGATACTTCGGTGGTCACAGCTGGGCGCTCCAGTGCTCGGACGGATTGTACAACGGCTGGCCGGTGGCGGCCGCGATATTGGCGAGAGTGGCGACGAGCGCCGCTGCACCGATCCTTGCGCCCCATGCGACCGGACCGAACGGATAGTTCACCCCGAAACGCAGCGCGTTGTCGATCCCTTCGCCGTCGCTGACTTGCTCGTGCACCGCATCGCCTGCGGCGTTGGCAATCTGCGCCAGCGTGCGGGTGACGATCAGCCCGGGCCGGTCGGCGATCCGGTGCGGCTCAAGGCCCCATCCGGCGAGAACGCCGGCGGCGACTGCGGCGGCGCTTTCGTCAGACGCCGCAAAACCGGCGGCGCGGGCATTGGCACCATCGAACCAGTCGATCAGCGCCACCGGGCACCCAGCCTCAGCGGCTTCGGCGCGTGCGGTGCGGCCGCGAGTGAAGCGCAGGCTGACCCCGGCGACATCCCACGGCGCTAACGCAGGAGACGGTGTTTCGGGCCGCAGCGGCGCGCCGGCAAGTGGCTCGGCAGAAACCGGCGCGGGTGCGGCAGGAGTGGCGCCAGCGGAATAGTCATAGACCCCGCGCCCGCTCTTGCGGCCCAGCCGGCCGGCATCGACCAGCTGTGCCTGTACTAGCTGCGGCGTAAAGCGCGTCTGGCCGAAATAGCTGTCCCACACCGAGCGAGCGACGGCGAAGTTGATATCGTGGCCGATCATGTCGGCCAGTTCGAGCGGGCCCATACGGAAGCCCACGGCGGCCTTGACCAGATGATCGATCAGTTCGGGCGCGACCCCTTCCTGCCATGCGCGCAGGCCTTCGCCATAGAACGGCCGGGCGACGCGGTTGACGATGAATCCGGGCACATCGGCCACCGGCACCGCGACCTTGCCCCAGCTTTTGGCAATGCCGGCAATCCTTGCGGCGAGTTCGGGCGGAGTGGCCGGCCCGGGGATCACCTCAACCAGCTTCATCACCGTCGCCGGGTTGAAGAAGTGCATGCCAAGGAAGCGTTCGGGATGCTTGAGCCCACGCGCCAGCCGCCCGATTGGGAGCGACGAGGTGTTGCTGGCGATTACAGCATCCGGAGCGAGCAGATCTTCAAGCTGGGCGAACAGGCCCTGCTTGGCATCGAACTGCTCGATGATCGCCTCGATCACCAGATCACACCCGGCGAGCCCGGCAACTTCACCGGTCCACGACAGGCTGGCGCGCACCGCGACGGCAGCGTCGGCGCTCAGCCGGCCGCGTTCGACCGATTTGGCAAGATCCTTGGCGATCGCGCTTTCGCTCTTCTCGCGTGAGGGGGCGAAGGTGTCATAGACCACCACGGTGCAGCCGGCCTGCGCCGCGACCTGGGCGATGCCGCTGCCCATCGCGCCCGCGCCGCATAACCCGACCTTGAGCTGTTCAGACATGAATATGGCCTTGTTTAAATGCTATCCGCAGCACTGCGAAGATTATGGTTGAGGTTGCAACCGCACCAGCACCGTGCCGAATTCGGCAAGATCGCCCACCGCCGCGCCGTGGCCGGCAATGGTTCCGGCGACCGGCGCGACCACTTCGCTGACTGTATCGAGCACCCGCAAAGTCGCAAGCGCCTGCCCAGCGGCCACCACCGTGCCAACCGCTGCCAACGAGACGACCGTGGCGATGTGCGGAGCCTTGATCTCGGTCGCCGGGACGGCAGCGGGCGCAACCGGTGCTGCGGCCACTGGCGCGGCGGCGACCTGCGCGGCAGGCGCAAGCGGATCGCAGTGACCGCTTTCCCTGGCAAGAAAGTACTCGCCCTCGCTGCTGACCACATGGACGGTGCCCCAGCCCTGTTCGAGCATGATGACCGTCAGCGCGCGGGCGTTGTCGATCGCCTTGCGGGCGGCTTCGTCGAGCTCGATCATGCCGCCTTCTCCGCCTGGCGCGCCGGCAGCAGCACCTGCTCCAGCCAGCGGGTATGAATGGTGTTCGCCCGGAAATCGGGGTGATTGATGATCTCGCGGTGCAGGCCGATGGTGGTGGCGATGCCTTCAACGTGGAACTCAGCCAGCGCGGCATCAAGCTTGTCGATCGCGGCATCGCGGGTAGCCGCGTGGACGATCAGCTTGCCCACCATCGAATCGTAGAACGGCGGGATCATCGCCCCTTCGCTCATGTGGCTATCCAGCCGGATGCCTTCGCCCTCGGGCGCCGACCAGCGTGTAATCCGCCCCGGCGAGGGCAGGAAATCACGCAAGGTATCCTCGGCGTTGATCCGGCATTCGATCGCATGGCCCGAAAGCGAAACCTGATCCTGCGCCAGTGAGAGCCCGGCCCCGCCAGCGATGCGCAGCTGTTCCTGCACCAGATCGAACCCTGAGATCATCTCGCTGACCGGATGTTCCACCTGAATGCGGGCGTTGACCTCGATGAAATAGAATTCCTGCCGCAAGACATCGAACAAGAACTCGCAGGTCCCGGCGTTGCGATAATTGACCGAAGCCGCCAGAGCGACCGCGCTGGCGTGAAGCTGCTGGCGCAAATGATCGGGCATCGCCGCGCAGGGCGCTTCCTCGATCAGCTTCTGATAGCGGCGCTGGACGGAGCAATCGCGCTCGCCGAAATGGATCACGCGGCCGTTGCCATCGCCCATCAGCTGAACTTCGACGTGGCGCGCCTGCGGCACGAACCGTTCCATGAACAGCGTGCCGTCCCCGAACGCCGCCACCGCTTCGGCCGAGGCGCGCTGAAAGCCGGCTTCGGCCTCGTCGGCGTTGTTGGCGATGACCATGCCGCGCCCGCCGCCGCCGGCGGCCGCCTTGATCAGCACCGGATAGCCGATCCGGTCGCCCTCGCGCCGCGCATCGGCGGCGGTGGCGATTTCGTCACAGCCCGGAACCAGCGGCACCCCGGCGGCGCGGGCCATCGTGCGTGCCTGAATCTTGTCTCCCAGCCCCTCGATCACATCGGGTTCGGGGCCAACGAAGGCGATGCCGTTCTGGGCGCAGAGCCGCGGCAGGATCGCGCGCTCGGAGAGGAAACCATAGCCGGGATGCAGCCCGTCGCACCCGGTCTCGCGCGCCGCGTGGACGACAAGGCGCGGATCGAGGTAGGACTTGGCGGCAGACGGCGGCCCGAGCACGACCGAACGGTCAGCCAGCCGGGCCGCGGCCGAATCCTTGTCCGCCTCCGACACCGCGACCACGGTTTCGATATTGAGCGCCTGCGCGGCGCGGACGATGCGCAGCGCGATTTCGCCCCGGTTGGCAACGAACAGCCGGCGCAGCGCCATCAGAGCGCCGCCATCGCGAACAGCGGCTGGCCGGCCTCGACCATCATGCCGTCCTCAGCCAGAATCGCCAGCAGCCGTCCGGCCCGTTCCGCGCGCACAGAGGTGAACAGCTT
>CANGQZ010000205.1 GCA_947455865.1 Sphingomonadaceae bacterium | reverse complement strand
GCTATTGGGGGGCAAGCGTCGACAAGCCGTTCCTGCACTTCGAGCTATGCTATTATCAGGCGATCGACGCGGCGATCGCACGTGGGCTGTCCCGGGTCGAGGCGGGCGCGCAGGGTTCGCACAAGCTGGCCCGCGGCTATGAGCCAGTCAAGACGTGGTCTGCGCACCATATCGTCCATCCCGGGTTCCGGGCGGCGATCGCGGATTTTCTGGAGCAAGAACGCGCCGGCGTGACCACCGAGCAGCAATGGCTGGGTGAGCGAACGCCGTTTCGCAAGGACGGTTAGGCGGCGGCGCGGCGGCCGGCGACCAGCCATTCGCGTGCGCGGCGCTGGGCTTCGGCGATTTCGCGCGCGGTCATTTCGTCGGCGATGTCGGCGCGGCACTGTGCGGCGCTTTCATAGCCGCCAACTGCGGCGAGATTGAACCATTTGTGGGCCTCGACCAGATCGACCGGCGCTCCGTCGCTCCCGGTCGAAAAGGCGACCCCGAGATCGAAATAGGCGCTGACATCGCCGTCTGCGGCGGCGGCAAGGCAATTGGCGACCAGCAGATCGGTCGCGGCATTGTCGGCCGGCATCATGGTGACCGGCTTGATCCACACTGCGCTCATCGTATCGTACCCCCGTCGAGCCGCGCCCCAATTGCCGGCTCCCACGAACCAAGCTGAAGGATCGTGGTCAACAAATGGTTAACGCGCTGCGCGATTCGATTGCGGTTGCGGCGGGTTCCTCCTTAACCGGGCATTTCAAAGTTGCAGGACAACTACCGATCATTGCGCTTGTGCGGTTCGGGCCCGGGAACTATAGGCGCGGCAATCTCGGCTGGCGGGCAGTCACCGGGAGAACCCGGGGCGGTAAAAGGCTCTTGGCGAATGTCTTGGAGGCGCAAGGAAATCCATGCCTACGGCTCTCGCTGACGATATCGATATCCTGGTCAAGGCAAAGCGGCTGATTGCCGGTGACTATGTCCCGCAGGATGATGAGCCGTACATGGCCGAGGCGCAGCTGGATTATTTCCGGCGGCTGCTGCAGGCTTGGAAAAAGGCCATCCTCGATGCCTCTGCCGATACCCTCCAGCAGTTGCAGGACGGCCCGATCCGCGAGCCCGATCTGAACGACCGGGCATCGAGCGAGACCGATTGGGGCATTGAACTGCGCACCCGGGACCGCCAGCGCAAACTTATCACCAAGATCGAATCGGCATTGCGCCGGATCGACGAAGGCGAATACGGGTACTGCGAAGTCACCGGTGAGCCGATCGGGCTTGGCCGGCTGATCGCCCGGCCAATTGCGACGATGACTGTCGAGGCTCAGGAAGCGCATGAGCGGCGCGAGAAGATTTCGCGCGACGATTAACCGCTTTTTCGCCTACTGCAGGCGCGTTGTTAACGGCTTGTTTGCTTCCGTCTTTTAACTTTCTGAGCGCGGTGTACGCGATCCAGCCTTGGGGTCGCGCCATGGCCATTTGGATTCGTGCAGACGATGGGCGATAGCGACAACCGGCAGATCACGCGCGACAGCTTGTTCATCATGGCGGAATTGCGCCTTGATGGGCAGGATGCCGAGCATCGCGTCAAGGTCCGCAATCTGTCGTCGGGCGGGCTGATGGCTGAGACCGATCTCAGGGTAGCGCGCGGTACGGTGGTTTGGGTCCGCTTGCGCAATGTCGGCTGGATCGAGGGGTCTGTCGCTTGGGTCCAGGAAAACCGGTTTGGGATTGCCTTCCGCGAAGACGTTGATCCCAAAGTCGTGCGCGCGCACCAGGCGGCTCAGCAGGCGCCGGCGGCTATGATCCTGCCGCGCCAGTTCAAGGCGCCGCCTCCGCCAGACCTGGCCAACGTCCGCAAGCTTCTCTGATCGCATTCGCGTGGCCCGGGCGAACAGGCCGGGTATGGCTCTTGCCGGCTTCGTTCGCTCAGCTTACCCCTTCGCAATGCCTTGCTTTGGGCACCTTCCGAAACTTGCGCTGATGGTGGCCCTGTTGCCGCTGCTGACCGGCTGCGGCGATTCGGCGGCCCCCGAGATCGCAATTGCCGTTGTCGGCAACGAGGCGGCGCCGTTTGACAGCGGAGTGCGCTTGACTGCCGCAGGGCAGCTGGTCCGTGCTGCGATGGCGCAAGGCCTCGTCGGCCTTGACGAGCAAGGCCGCGTGGTTCCGGGTCTGGCTGATCGCTGGATCGTCACCGATGATGGCGTGAGTTACATTTTCCGCCTGCGCGATGGAACATGGCCTGATGGCGCAGAGCTCTCCGCGGAAAGCGTGAAGGCCGGGCTGCGCCAGACGCTGGCCGAACTGCAGGCGACGCCGCTCGGCGCCGAATTTGTCCAGATCGATGAAATTCGGGGGATGACCGGGCAGGTGATCGAGATCAGGTTGGTACAGCCGGTGCCAGACCTGCTGCAATTGCTCGCCCAGCCAGAACTAGGGGTGCTTCATGGCGGCCGCGGTGGCGGGCCAATGAGCCTGCGGCGCGACGGGGTGACGGCCGTTCTCGCGCCAATCGCGCTGGCTAAGCTCGGGCTTCCGCGCGCGGATGACCAACCGGCGCCGGCGCGGTCGATCCGGCTGCTCGCGGTGCCGGCACCGGTCGCCGTAAAGCAATTTGTCGCGGGCGAGGTCGACGTCGTGCTCGGCGGTCGGTTCACCGATTATCCTGAAGGGGCGGCTGCCAGCGGGGTAGGCCAACGATTGCTGCGGATCGATCCGGCGCCGGGCCTTTTCGGGCTTTCTGTGTCTCGCGCGGACGGGTTTCTCGCCCGACCCGAAAACCGTGAGGCGCTGGCACTGGCGATCGACCGCGAGGCACTGGCGGCAGCGCTGGAAGTTGGCGGCTGGGTGCCGACCACGCGGGTAGTCGCGCCGGGCAGCACCGGCGATCTTGGCACCGTCGGAGAGCGCTGGACCAGCCTCACGCCTGCCCAGCGCCAGAGGGAGGCTGCGGCACGGGTATCCCGCTGGACCACGCAGCACCGTGAACCGGCTGCGCTGCGCCTGGCTTTGCCCGACGGGCCGGGCGGCGATGCGCTGTTCGGCCGGTTGCGTGCCGATTTCGATGCCATCGGGGTGGCACTAAGCCGGGTCGGGGATGGGAAGGAAGCGGAGCTGCGTCTGATCGATCTGGTGGCGCGCTATCCCCGCCCAGAATGGTATCTCGCACAGCTGTCTTGCGCAGCGGCGCGCGGGCTATGCAGTTCTAGCGCTGATGCCCGGTTGGCCGATGCGCGCGGCGCTGCCGATCCGGCACAACGCGGCGCCATGTTGGCGGAGGCAGAGGCCGAATTGACCGCTGCCAATGTCTATATTCCGCTCGGTCCGCCAGTGCGCTGGGCACTGGTTCGCGACAATGTAGTAGGTTTTGCGGTTAATCCGCAGGCGTTTCACCCACTCTGGCCGCTCGCCATGCAACAAAAATAGTCAGTCCCGTAGTGGCCTCCGAATGTGCGGATAGTCCACGATTTAGTGAGTCGTTCCAATGGCATGAATCGCAGCGGCTTGGCTTGTGCAGGCCCACCCCTGTCAATTGAATCCAGCGATTCCCGATCTTTACGCAAAATTAACCTTTCGTCTTCATAGGTCATATGGTTAATTGCTGGAAACATCCCCGGTTGGGGGTGAAGGGTTTCGGGGCATAAGGGGGACTACCCAATGCGAGTGCTGTTGATCGAGGACGAGCCGACTACGGCTCGGGCTATCGAGCTGATGCTCACGGCCGAAGGTTTTAACGTCTACTCGACCGACCTCGGCGAGGAAGGCTTGGATCTGGGCAAGCTGTATGATTACGATATCATCCTGCTCGATCTCAATCTGCCCGATATGCATGGGTACGATGTGCTCAAGAAATTGCGCGTCGCCAAAGTGCAGACGCCGGTGCTGATCTTGTCGGGCATTGCCGAGATGGATTCGAAGGTGCGCAGCTTCGGCTTCGGCGCCGACGACTATGTCACCAAGCCGTTCCACCGCGAAGAACTGATCGCCCGCATCCATGCGGTCGTGCGCCGTTCTAAGGGTCATTCGCAGTCGGTCATCCGCACCGGCAAGCTGGCGGTCAACCTCGATGCCAAGACTGTCGAAGTCGATGGCGCCCGGGTGCATCTCACCGGCAAGGAATATGCGATGCTTGAGCTGCTGTCGCTGCGCAAGGGCACCACGCTGACCAAGGAAATGTTCCTCAACCACCTCTACGGTGGGATGGATGAACCGGAACTCAAGATCATCGACGTTTTCATTTGCAAGCTGCGCAAGAAACTCGCGCACGCCTGCGGCGGCGACAATTACATCGAAACCGTCTGGGGCCGCGGCTATGTGCTGCGCGACAGCAACGACCAGATGGAAGCCGCCTGATCATCGTTTAGTTAGGGCCGTGCACGCGCGACCTGACAGGGGGAACGGCCCGCCTCGCTGCGCGAGGTGGGCCGTTTGCCGTTGGGGGCTGGCAATTGCCGGGCGCTTCGCCTAGCCGCGCCGGCATGACCGCGTACAAGGACGGCGACCCGACCACGATCAACCGGCTTTATGGCCGCGCCAAGGGCAAGCCGCTGCGGCTGGGCCAGCAGGATCTGGTCGAGCGGCTGCTGCCGGTAATCTCTGTGCCTGACGAGGGCCCGATTTCCGCTGAACGCCTG
>CANGQZ010000204.1 GCA_947455865.1 Sphingomonadaceae bacterium | reverse complement strand
CGCCAGCACGGCATCACGGATGCCGCCGTCGCTCACCACATCGGCGCGCAGGCGCAGCGTATTGGGGATCACCGCCGTCATCGGTTCGACGCCGGTAACATCGACTTCGCCGAGCTGTTCGACCCAGGCGAGAATGCCGTTGAGTTCGGGGACCATCCCCGCAAGTTCGCCTTCGCTGACCTTGATGCGGGCCAGCGCGGCGATCCGGGCCACGGTGGCGGTATCGACCGACATGGTTTCAGGAAGACCTTTCGGAAACGGTGCGGATCAGGGCTGCGGCGGCGCTTCGGGCACAGCGCCTTCAGGTACGGCACCGCCCGGCATTGCCCCGCCGTGGCCGCCGCCAGCGCCTTGCAGCGCGCGCAGCTGTTCCATCATGCGCTGCTGCTGTTCGATTTCGGCCCGGCTCTTGAAATCAAGCAGGTCGATCTCGAACGTCAGGTCGGCGTTGGGCGGAACCTCGCCAGCGCCCTTGTCACCATAGCCGAGCGCGGCGGGGATGCGCACCTTGTACGATCCGCCCTTCTGCATCTGCGCCAGTGCCTGCACGAAGCCGGGGACCACACCATCGAGAGGGAACACCGCGCTTTCGCCCTTGTCGAACACTTTGCCGCTGGGCAGGTGGCCGGTGTAATTGATCAGCACGACGTCTGCGACGGTGGGCGAAGGCCCCTCACCCGCCTTGACCGTCTTGACGGCACCCAGCGGCGGCATCGCCGCCCAGGCGAGGCCGCCGGCGAGCGCCACGGAGGCAGCAATACCCAGCCACAATTTGGTCAGCGAGCCCTTGCCGATGGGCTGAAGCGGAACGCGGGTGATCTCGGTCATCGAATCGTCCTCAAGTCCAGTGTCGCGCCGCGATAGCGAAGAAGCCGGGCAGCAAAAAGGGCGTCGGGTGGGAACCCGCGCCCTCTTGGCTCAATCGTCCCGCCGGAGCAAGCCCGTGGCCGCCGTGGGGTGCCTACTTGGCGCCGTCACGCTCCAGCCGCTTGCGCTCCATCTTGCGGGCGCGGCGAACGGCAGCGGCCTTTTCGCGGGCGCGCTTTTCCGAAGGCTTTTCAAAGTGACGGCGCAGCTTCATCTCGCGGTACACGCCCTCACGCTGCAGCTTCTTCTTAAGCGCGCGGAGAGCCTGATCGACATTGTTGTCGCGAACGAGAATTTGCATAAACCGACACACCTCACTGGCCGAAGACGAGAACCCGCATCAACGTCGCGGGGAGCGCCTTATCTGGGCAATACAAGAATCAGGACAAAACGAAGACGGTGCCGAATCCATGGTGGATCGGCCCGAAGAAGCGGCCCGTTAGCAAAGGGCGGTATGATTGGCAACCCGAGAAGGGCGATGCGGCGTTGGATCAGTGCTGCGATCATAGTGATTGCGGCTAGGCCTTAGCCGCAGCGAATTGGGCGTGCTGACACAACGGACCGCTGCCCATTGGCATATCGCCGCAACCCTCGCTAAAGCGGGTCGGATGACCCCTTCCCCAACTTTCACGCAGGCCTCGCTGCTTGTCGCCGGTGGCGGCGCAGCCGGTTCTTGGCTGCGCTATCTGACCGCGCGCGCCTGGTTCCGTGCCGCCGGCCCGGAAGCCGTCGCGGCCTTCCCCTGGCCGACGCTCACCGCCAACGTACTGGGCAGCCTCGTGATGGGACTGCTGGTGGGCTGGCTGTCGCGTGACAGCGCCGCTGCGAGCGAAAGCTGGCGGTTGTTGATCGGGGTTGGCCTGCTGGGAGGCTACACCACCTTTTCCGCCTTCGCGCTGGAGTTTGCGCTGTTCGTCGAGCGCGGGGCGCTGGGGCTGGCGGCACTCTATGTCGGTGCTTCGTTGGTCAGCGGGTTTGCCGCCTTGTTTGCCGGCCTATGGCTGATGCGGGTGGCGGCATGAGCGAGACCGTCCGCCAGTTCACCGTCGGCCATGACGATGACGGGGTGCGGCTTGATCGCTGGTTCAAGCGCCATCTGCCCCAGATCGGCTTCGCCACCGTCTCGCGCTGGGCGCGTACCGGGCAGATCCGCATCGACGGCAAGCGCGCCGATCCGGCCGACCGGGTCATTGCCGGCCAGATCGTCCGCGTGCCGCCAGGCGGCAGCGAACCGGCCAAGGGTGAACGGGTGCGGCGCGAACTGACCGAGGCGCAGATCAAGATGGCCGATGCGATGGTGATCCACCGCGACCGCGCGGCGATCGTGCTCAACAAGTTTCCGGGCCTCGCCACGCAGGGCGGCAGCGGCACGTTCGAGCATGTTGACGGGCTGCTCGATGCCTTCGCGGAAACTGGGCCGCGCCCGCGGCTGGTGCACCGGCTCGACAAGGATACGTCCGGCGTGCTGCTGGTCGCGGCCACGCCGGGCAGCGCGGCATTTTTCTCGCGGCGGTTTTCCGGGCGTTCGGCACGCAAGATCTACTGGGCGCTGGTCACCGGCGTGCCGCCGATCGAGGATGGGCTGATCGAGCTGCCGCTGGGCAAGCAGCCGGGCAGCGGCGGCGAGAAGATGATGGTCGTGCCCGAGGGCGAAGGCCAGATCGCGCGGACGCGGTATCGGGTGATCGACCGCGCCGGCAATCGCGCTGCGTGGGTCGAGCTGCAGCCGCTGACCGGGCGCACGCACCAGCTGCGCGTGCACATGGCGGCGATCGGCCATCCCATTGTCGGCGATGGGAAATACGGCGGAATGGAAGCGTTCCTTACCGGCACGATCAGCCGCAAGATGCATCTTCATGCGCGGCGGCTGGTGATCGAACATCCGGATGGCACTCCGCTCGACATTACCGCTGATCTGCCCGATCACTTTGCCAATTCGATGGAGCAGCTGGGCTTCAACCTCGCCGATGGGGCCGCGCTGCCCGCTGCCCCGCCCCCACCGGGCAAGGAGGCGAAGAAGGCGGCGGCCAAGGCCCATGCCAAGCAATACCGCAAGGAACGGCGCGGTGAACGGCGCAAGCGCACCGAGGGCGAGGCGCCGAGCCGCAAGCCGACCGGGCAGCGGGCCGACAAGGCGGCTGGGCCGAAAAAGCCCGGAAAGGCGCCTGCCCGGCCCGCCGCTGCCCGCAAGCCCGCAACCTCTGTTCGCAAGCCCGCGCCCAAGAGCCGCTGATGCATCCCAATCCGGCCTTCCGCCACGACGATCCGGCGCTGCTTGAGGCGTTGGTGGACGAGATCGGCTTCGGGATGCTGTTCCTGACTACCCCGGACGGGCCGCGGGTGGCGCATACGCCGCTGCTGGCGACAGGCGACGGGGCGGTGCAGTTCCATCTGGCCCGGGGCAATGCGCTGGCCAAATACATCGACGGTGCAATGGCGTTGATCGTGGTCAATGGACCGGAAGGCTATGTTTCTCCGCGATTCTATGCGGACCAGACGAATGTGCCGACATGGAATTACATTTCGGTCGAGCTGGAAGGTCGGGTCCGGCGAATGGATTCCAATGGCTTGCTTGGGTTTCTTCAGGCAGTTTCTGAGAAGTATGAAGCGCAGCTGGGCGGGGAGGAGCGGTGGACGATGGACCGCGTGCCCGAACCGAAGATGCGCAAATTATTGAGTGGAATCATCGGTTTCGAGCTGGAAATTCAGGCCCGCCGGCCGACCTTCAAGCTTTCCCAGAACAAATCGGAAGAGGAACGCAACCGCGTTGCAACGGGGTTGCACGCCGCTGGATCGGTCGCGCTTGCCACGCTCATGCGGCAGCTCGCCCCATGAGCGTGCGGCTGGCGGTGTTCGACTGCGACGGCACGCTGGTCGACGGCCAGGGCGCAATCTGCGCAGCGATGGAGCGCGCCTTTGCCGCCGCCGCCCTGCCCGCGCCCCCGCGCCCGGCGATCCGCCGCGCGGTCGGGCTATCGCTGCACCACGCGGTCCATCACCTTGCCCCGGCAGCGGAGCCCGAGGCGGTCGAGCTGATCGTGGGCGCTTACAAGGACGCATTTCGCGCGTCACGTGCTGCGGGCGAGCTCGACGAGCCGCTGTTCGCCGGGATGGCGGACCTGATCGCGGCCTTGCGGGCGGCCGGCTGGGTGCTGGGGGTGGCCACCGGCAAGTCAGACCGGGGGCTGGTCCACTGCCTGGCCACCCACGGCCTTTCAGACCATTTCGCCACCCTGCAAACGGCCGACCGCCACCCGTCCAAGCCGCACCCGGCGATGCTCGAGGCGGCGCTGGCCGAAACGCTGGCCGACCCTGCCGGGGCGGTGATGATCGGCGATACCGCCTATGACATGGCAATGGCGGCCGAAATCGGAGTGCGCGCGATCGGCGTTAGCTGGGGCTATCACGAAGCGCATGAACTGCGCGCCGCCGGGGCGGCTTTCGTGGCCGACAGCCCGATTGAATTGCAGGAGTATCTGCTGAGATGAGCGAAACGCCCAAGCCCGCAAAAGACCCGGCCAAGGCCCGCTTTCTGGCGATCGTACTGATCCGCTGGACCGGGGTCGGGCTGGTCATGCTGGGGCTGCTAATCACCACCGGGCGGGTGGTGCTGCCGCCCGAGCTGCGGCAGGTGCTCGGACCGGCACTGGTGCTGTTCGGGCTGTTCGACGCGCTGATCATGCCCACGCTGCTGGCGCGGCGCTGGAAAAGCCCCGACGCATGAAGCGCTTTTACCGCGAGGTGGCCACCGCCGGAGCAGAGGGCGGCTGGCGCGTGCTGCTTG
>CANGQZ010000203.1 GCA_947455865.1 Sphingomonadaceae bacterium | reverse complement strand
CTGGAGATCGACCCGCGGCATGGCTTCGTCCTTCTCGCCCAGGACCATCTCGTAGACCTTGAGTTCATTGAGATGGTTGACCCCGCGCACGTCCACCCGGCGCACCGCGAACCCGGCATCTGCGGCGATCCGCGCGAAGTGATCACCTGCAAGCGTCGGCACGCCGGCCATGCTCGCCACCGCCCAGACAATCGCCAGCGCCGCCGCGAAGATGGTGCCCAGAAAAATCCGGTGGAGCTGATCTTCGCTGAACGGCAGCCACGCCATAACCGCATCGATCGCCGATCCGGTCCGCGCCCGAGCCGCCTTGGCCTTGCGCGCCTTGCCCTGCCGCTCGACCACCTTGCGCGCGCCTTGCGCCTTGCGCTTGATCGTCTGGCTCATGCCTTCGTCGCCTCTTGTCTGGCGCGCGCATCGGCCAGCGCCTCGGCGACGATCGCCTCGACCAGATCTTCGTAACTCATCCCGCAGTGCCGTGCCTGTTCGGGCACCAGGCTCAGCGGGGTCATCCCCGGCTGGGTATTGACCTCGAGCAGGAACAGCCCGGCAATGCCGCGCTCGTCGTCCCAGCGGAAGTCGGAGCGGCTGGTGCCCTTGCAGCCCAGCAGCCGGTGCGCGCGCAGGGCGATGTCCTTGCACGCCTCGGCAACGTCCTCGGGGATCTCGGCCGGGCAGATGTGGTCGGTCATGCCGTCAGTGTACTTGGCATCGAAATCGTAGAAGCCGGACTTGGGCTTGAGCTCGGTGACCGTCAGCGCGCGCTCGCCGATCACCGCGGTGGTCAGCTCCTTGCCGCGAATGAAGGGCTCAGCCAGCAGCGAAGCGAACTCCTGCCACGGCCCGCGCGCGCCGCGATTGATTGGATTGCCCATGTTGCCGTCGTCGGTGACAATCGCGACGCCCACCGAGGAACCCTCGTTGACCGGTTTCAGCACATAGGGCCGCACCAGCGGATCGCGCTCGAACAGTTCTTCGGACTCAACGATCCGCCCGCCGGGCATTGGAATGCCATGCGGCACCAGCCGCTCCTTGGTCAGCTCCTTGTCGATCGCGATGACCGAAGTGGCGAGCCCCGAATGGGTATAAGGCAGCCCCATCAGGTCCATCATCCCTTGCACCGTCCCGTCCTCGCCGGGCGTGCCATGGAGCGCGTTGAACACCACATCGGGCGCCGCTTCGGCCAGCCGGGCGGCCACATCGCGGCCCATGTCGATCCGTGTCACGCGGTGCCCGCGCGCCTCCAGCGCCTTGGCCACGCCCTCGCCGCTCATCAGGCTGACCGGCCGCTCGCTCGACCACCCGCCCATCAGGACGGCAACGTGGAGCTTAGGTAGACTCACTTGACCCCCACCCGCTGAATTTCCCACTCCAGCTCCACGCCCGAATTGTCCTTCACTCGCCGCCGCACCTCCTCGCCCACCGCCTCGATTTCGGTGCTGGTGGCGCTGCCGGTGTTGATCAGGAAATTGGTGTGCTTCTCGCTCACTTGCGCGCCGCCCAGCGAAAGCCCGCGGCACCCGGCGCGGTCGACCAGCTCCCAAGCCTTTTCACCCGGCGGATTCTTGAAGGTCGATCCGCCGGTCTTGCTGCGCAGCGGCTGGCTCGCCTCTCGGCTGGCGGAAATGCGGTCCATCTCCGCCTGGATCGCCGCCGGCTCGCCCAGATGCCCGCGGAACCGCGCCGCCACCACAATCGCGCCTGCGGGCAGTTCGCTGTGGCGGTACGTATAGCCCAGCTCTGCTGCCGGCAATGTCACCATCTCGCCCGAGCGCAACACCACCTCGCAATCGATCAGGATATCCTTGACCTCGCGCCCGTAAGCCCCGCCGTTCATCCGCACAAACCCGCCGACCGTGCCGGGGATCGAACGCAAAAACTCCAGCCCCGCGATCCCCGCATCACGTGCAGTCGAGGACACCAGAATGCCGCTCGCCCCGCCGCCACAGCGCAGGGTGGTCGCGTCCAGCACGGCCACCCCGGCAAAAGCCTTGCCCAGCCGCACCACCACGCCCGGCACCCCGCCGTCCCGCACGATCAGGTTCGATCCCAGCCCCAGCGCCATCACCGGCACCGCCGGGTCGAGTTCGCGCAGGAAGCCCGCCAGATCGCCTACATCCTTCGGCTCGAACAGCCACTGCGCCGCCCCGCCGGTCTTGAACCACACGAGCGGCGCCAGCGGTGCCTGCGCGGTCAGTTTGCCTGCGGTCTCGGGAAGGTCCAGCACGGCGGTAGGAACGCCGTTCATGCCGCCCCCCTCCGCTCGCCGATCGTATCGGCAAGGGTGGCCGCCCACTTGGTGATGTCGCCCGCGCCGAGGCACACGATCATGTCCCCTTCGGCGATGGTCTGCGCGAGCACATCGGCCAGCTGCGCCGGACCATCGGTGACGAACGCGGCGCGGTGGCCCCGGTCCTTGAGCCCCGCCACCAGCGCCGCCGCGTCGATCCCCGGGATCGGCGCTTCGCCCGCCGGATAGACCGGTGTGACATGGACCACGTCGGCATCGTTGAAGGCGGTCTGGAACTCGTCCATCAGGTCGCGCAGCCGGGTGAAGCGGTGCGGCTGGACCACCGCGATCACCCGCCCGCGCACGCCCTCGCGCGCCGCCGCGAGCACTGCACGGATTTCCACCGGGTGGTGGCCGTAATCGTCGATCACGCTAACCCCGGCCACTTCGCCCACTTTGGTGAAGCGCCGCTTAACCCCGGTGAACTTGCCGAACCCGGTGCGGATCACCGCATCGTCGCAGCCCAGTTCAACCGCCACGGCCACTGCCGCCAGCGCGTTCTCGACATTGTGCCGCCCCGGCATCGGCAGCTCGATTCCCTCGATGCGCCGGAACGTGCCGTCGCGCTGGCGCAGCACCGCCGTAAAGCGGTTGCCGCCGGGATAAGGCGTCACCGCCTCGCCGCGCACGTCGGCCTGCGCCGAAAAACCATAAGTGATCACGCGCCGATCACGCACCTTGGGGATGATCGCCTGCACTTCGGGATGATCGATGCACAGCACCGCCGCGCCATAGAACGGGACGTTCTCGATGAACTCGACGAAGCACTGCTTGACCCGTTCGAACGAGCCGTAATGATCGAGGTGCTCCGGATCGATGTTGGTGACGACCGCGATCGTCCCGTCGAGCCGCAGGAACGAACCGTCGCTCTCGTCCGCTTCCACCACCATCCAGTCCGACGCACCGAGCCGCGCGTTCGAGCCGTATGAATTGATGATCCCGCCGTTGATTACCGTTGGATCGACCCCGCCGGCATCGAGCAGCGCCGCCACCATCGAGGTGGTGGTGGTCTTGCCGTGCGTGCCGGCCACCGCCACCGTATTCTTCAACCGCATCAGTTCGGCCAGCATTTCGGCGCGCCGCACCACCGGCACCCGCGCTTCCAACGCGGCGACCACTTCGGGATTGTCGCGCTTCACCGCAGTTGAAGTGACGACCACCGCCGCCTCGCCGATATTCTCGGCGGCGTGCCCGATCATCACCTTGATCCCGCGGGCGCGAAGCCCCTCGACCACATAGCCCTCGGCAATGTCCGAGCCCTGCACGCCGTACCCCAGATTGTGCATCACCTCGGCAATGCCCGACATCCCGATCCCGCCGATCCCGACGAAATGGATGATCCCGATCTCGGTGCCGACGCCTTTCATCGCGCGCCCTCGCTGGCCAGCGCCTCCTGCCCCGTAGCCTGCACCTTCGCGCCGCCCATCCGGATCACGTCCATCAGCGGCTCGCCGCCAAAGCTCTCGACCAGATCGGCAAGGTCCGCCGCGGCGTTCGGATATCCGCAGTTCCACGCCGCATGCGCCGCGTTCGAAAGGCTGTGCGGGTGCTGGGCCATTGCCTGGATCTGCTTGGCCAGTTCCACCGCAGTGAACTTGTCCTCGCGGATCGCGCGTGCCCCGCCCGCCTCGACCATCTCGCGGGTGTTCGCCGCCTGATGATCGTCGGTGGCGATCGCCAGTGGCACCAGGATCGCCGGCCGGCCCACCGCGGTCAGCTCGGCGATGGTCGAGGCACCGGCGCGGCCGATAAACAAGTGCGCATCGGCCAGCCGTTCGGCCATGTTCTCGAAATAAGTCGCCAGTTCGGCCGGAATCCCATGCACCGCATAGCGCTGGCGCACCGCGTCGATATCTTCCGGGCGGCACTGCTGGATCACCTGCAGCCGCGAACGCAGCGCTGGCTGCAGCATCGCCAGGCCATCGGGGACCACTTCGGAAAGCACCCGCGCGCCCTGGCTCCCGCCGGTCACCAGCACCCGCAGCAGCCCGTCCTCGGTAAATTCGGGATAGGCCTGATCGCGCAGTTCCAGCACCTCGCTGCGCACCGGATTGCCGACCAGAAACACTTTGCCCGCCAGCTTGTCGTCCAGCCGGTCAACCTTGCGATACGCCGTGGCAATCGCCTCAACCCGCCCGGCCAGAAACCGGTTGACCCGGCCCAGCACTGCGTTCTGTTCGTGGACCACGCTGGGAATCTTCGCCGCGCGCGCCGCAAGCAGCGCGGGCAGCGCGGGATAGCCGCCAAAGCCGACCACCGCGCTCGGTTCGAAGCTCTCGAACAGGCGCAGCGCCATCTGCCGGCCTTCCCAGATCGCGCGAAGGCCCTTGGCCCAGCCAAGCGGGTTCATCCCCGCAATCCGCCCGGCAGGCAGCACGTGCGCGGGCAGGAACTCGGGCTTGCCCGGGATCGCGCTGCCCCGCGCGTCGGTGATCAG
>CANGQZ010000202.1 GCA_947455865.1 Sphingomonadaceae bacterium | reverse complement strand
CGATCATGGCCCCGCCGACCGCGCCGGTCAGCCACACGCAATCTCCGGCCTTGGCCCCGCTGCGCGATGGCACTGGCCGATGGGTCGCGCGCCCGATCGCGGTCAGCCCCAGCGCCTGCGGCCCGCTGCCGCCAACGGTATCGCCGCCAAGCAACGCCGCGTCGTAATGCGCGAGCGCCTCGCGCAAGCCGGTAATGAACCGAGCGTCGTCCACGCCAAGCTGATAGCCCAGCAGTACGCCAAGCGGCGCAGCGCCCTTGGCAGCCAGATCGGAGATGTTGGTGGCGACCAGCTTCCACGCCACGTCGGCAGGATCCTGCTCCGGGATGAAATGCACCCCGGCAATCATCATGTCATGGGTGAGGACAAGCGTCTCGCCGCCGATTTCCAGTACCGCGGCATCATCGTCCAGCCCGCGCGCCGCCGGATCGCTGGCCAGCGCGCGCAAGGCGGCGATGAAGGTCAGCTCGCCGCTCAGCGCACCGCCTTCGCCACCGCATCGAGTACGCCGTTGACGAACTTCGCTTCCTTGGCATCGAAGAACGCATGGGCGACGTCGAGATATTCGCCGATCGCGCTGCCGGTGGGCACGTCGGCGCGCGCCAGCAGTTCGTAAGTCCCGGCGCGCAGTATCTGGAGCATTGTCTTGTCGATCCGCTCCAGCTTCCACCCGCTTGCGAGCTTCCCGGCCAGCAGCGTATCGATCTCGCCCTGCCTTGCCAGCACGCCTTGCACCACATCGTCGAAGAACGCAGTCTCGGCCTCAAGGTACTGGTCGTCCTCGATCTCGGCGCCGAGCCGGTGCTGGTGGAACTCGTCAAGCAGGCGGGCGAGGGGGGTCGCCTCCATCGCATGCTGATACAGCGCCTGCACCGCGGCGAGCCGCGCGGCAGAGCGAGCCTGAGCGCGCGCGCTCATGATATCTGTCCGATCACTGGCCCAGCCTCACCGCAACCGAACGCGCATGGGCCTGCAGGCCCTCGGCCTCGGCCAGCGCGATCGCGGCATTGCCGATCGCGCGCAGTGCTGGTTCGTCGAGCTGAATAAAACTGGTCCGCTTCATGAAATCTAGCACCGACAGGCCTGACGAAAACCGCGCCCGACGTCCGGTTGGCAGCACGTGGTTCGGCCCGGCGATATAGTCGCCGATGGCCTCGGGGGTGTGCCGCCCGAGGAAGATCGACCCGGCATGGCGGATCGCGCGGAACAGCGGCTCGGGATCGGCCACCGCGAGTTCGACATGCTCCGCCGCTAACGCATTGGCCAGCGCCGGCGCTTCATCAAGGCTGGAAACCTCGATGATCACGCCGTGGGCGTTCCAGCTTGCGCTCGCCACCCGCGCGGTCGGCAGCAGCGCGATCTCGACGCCAACCTGGTCGGCCACCGCATCGGCAAACACCGGATCGTCCGTGATCAGGATCGATTGGGAGGCCGGATCATGTTCGGCTTGGCTGAGCAAGTCGGCGGCGATCCATTCGGGATCGTTCTGCCCGTCAGCGATCACCAGGATCTCGCTCGGCCCGGCCACCATGTCGATCCCGACCACTCCGAACAGCTGCCGCTTGGCTTCGGCCACCCACGCGTTGCCGGGGCCGGTAATCACGTCGACCGGTGCGATCCGCTGCGTCCCGTAAGCCAGTGCGCCGATCGCCTGCGCCCCGCCGATGCGCCAGATTTCGTCGACCCCGGCAAGATGCGCCGCCGCCAGCACCAGCGGATTGATCGCCCCCTTGGGCGTCGGCGTCACCACTGCGAGCCGTTCGACCCCTGCCACTTTGGCGGGGATCGCATTCATCAGCAGCGAGGAAGGATAAGCCGCGCGTCCGCCCGGCACATAGAGCCCGGCCGCATCAACCGGCCGCCACAGCGCGCCAAGGCGGATGCCGGCCTCATCGACATAGTCGCGGTCAGCCGGCTTCTGCGCTGCGTGATAAGCCCGGATACGCTGGGCGGCGAGTTCCAGTGCCGCGCGCAATTCGGGGCGCAGCGCATCGAACGCCTCGCGGCATTCCTCCGCCCCGATCCGCCAGTCGTCCTCGCTCCCGAGCGTATGCCCGTCGAACTTGGCGGTCAGTTCCACCACCGCCGCGTCGCCGCGGTTGCGGACGTCGGCGAGGATGATCTCGACATCGCGCGCCACATCCGCGTCGCTTTCGCGCCGGTCGCGCACCAGCCGGCGAAAGGCCTTGTCGAAGCCGGGGTCACGCGTATTCAGCCGCAGCATCAGGCGGCCGCCCGCTCGGCCACGAGCGCGCGGAACTGCTCGACCAGCGCGCCCACCCGGGGATCGGTCTTGAGCGCGGCGCGATTGACGATCAGACGCGCCGATACCGGCAGGATCACACTCGATTCGATCAGCCCATTGTCCTTCAGCGTCCGCCCGGTCGAGACCAGATCGACGATTCGGCTGGCAAGGCCCAGCCCGGGGGCGAGTTCCATCGCCCCATTGAGCTTGACCACTTCGGCCTGCACCCCCAGCCGCTCGAAGTGGCGGCGGGTGAGGTTGGGATACTTGCTGGCAACACGCAGGTGGCTCGCCGCCCCGGCATTGTCCTGCCCGGCCGGTTCCGCGACCGAAAGGCGGCAATGCCCGATATCAAGATCGACCGGCGCATAGAGATCGGGATAAGCGAACTCTTCGACCACGTCCGAACCGACGATCCCGGCCTGTGCCGCGCCGTGGGCCACGAACGTGGCAACATCGAACGCGCGCACCCGGATCAACCGCAGCGCGGGATCGGTGCAGGCGAATGACAGCGCACGCGAACGCTTGTCGTGAAACTCGGCATCGGGCACCACCCCGGCACGCGCCATCAACGGCAGCGCTTCCTCAAGGATGCGGCCCTTGGGCACGGCGAAGGTCAGGGGGCTGGGCGCGGCAGACATCGTGCGGCCCTCTACGGTCACACGCGCGAAAGGGCAAGGAATGGCGCAAGGCGGGGCGATTTCGATGGAAACCCGTGATCCGGTGCAGGGGATCGCCTGGCAGGCCGAACATTGCCGGCAGAACGGCGCACCGCTCACCGCGCGGGTGCTGGAGGCGATGTTGCCGCTCCCCGCCGGGCAGACCGCAGTCGGCCGCCGCATCGCCGGCTGGCCGGGCAATGTGCTCGAAGATGCCATGCCGCTGCGACTGGCCGGAGGGCTGCACTGGCTGCACCTCAGCGGCAGCGATCCCCGGCTGGGCCCGGTCTATCGTGGCAGCGTCGTCGATCAGACCGAGATCGATGCGATCATAGGCGCGGTCGTTGCCGATCACGACGCCACGCTGCTGCCGTGGTTCGATGGGCCGCCGCAGACCAACGAGGTCGGGCGTTCCTCCGGGATTGTTGCCGGGCTGCTATGGCTCGCAGCGCAAGGCGGTGGCAACACTTTCGAACTGAACGAAATCGGCGCCAGCGCCGGCGCCAACACCATGATCGAGCGCTACGCTTATGATCTGGGCGGGGTGCCCGCCGGCCCGGCCGGCTCGCCGGTGCTGATCCGCCCAGAATGGCACGGCCCGCCGACCCCCACCGCCGCCATTGCCGTCGCTGCCATCGCCGGCTGCGATCTGGCCCCGGTCGATCTGGCCGATCCGGCGCAGGCGCTGCGGCTCAAGGCCTATGTCTGGGCCGAAGTCACCGCCCGGCTCGACCGGCTGGATGCGGTGATCGCGCTGGCCGCCGCCAAACGGCCCGATCTGGTGCAGGCTGATGCGGCCGATTGGGTCGAGCAGCGACTGGCCCGGCCGCAAGCCGCTGGCCTCACCCGCGTGCTGTACCACTCGATCGTCTGGCAATATCTCTCGGGCTCAGGCCGCGCCCGGATCGAGGCGGCGATGGCAGCGGCCGGGGCGCGGGCGACAGCCGAGCGTCCTCTGGCCTGGGTCAGTCTCGAAACCAACCGCGCCACCTTCCGCCACGAACTGCGCGTGCAGCGCTGGCCCGGGCCGTCAGAACCGGCCCTGCTGGGCGAGGCGCACGCACATGGGGCGTGGATCAAATGGTTCGGGCAAGACTGAAGCCTTACTGCATAACGTTTACGGAGCGCCACACATGCCCACCCTGCGCCAGCTTGAATATCTCGTGGCCGTCGCGGATTACCAGCATTTCGGCCGCGCCGCCGATGCCTGCCACGTCTCGCAGCCCACCCTCAGCCAGCAGCTCCGCGCGCTGGAGGCCCGGCTCGGCGTCACCCTGATCGAGCGCCGCGGTTCCGGCGCCGAGCTGACCCCGATTGGCCGCGAGATCACCGAACGCGCTCGCCGTCTCGCGGTCGACGTGCGGCAGATGCGCGATCTTGCGCGCCGCGCTGCCGATAGCCCGGTGGGCACGCTGCGCTTCGGCGTTTCGCCCACGCTCGGCCCATACCTGATGCCGCCGATCGTCGCCGCGCTTCACCGTGAGCAGCCCGATCTCAAACTCTACATCCGCGAGGGCATTCCCGAGGAACAGGCGCTGGCCTTGGCGCGCGGCACGCTTGATATGCTGCTCGGCCCGCTGCCGATCGACGGCGGTGAGATGACAGTCCAGCCGCTTTTCCGTGAGCGGCTGTTTGTCGTCGCTGCCCCCGATCATCCGCTGGCCCGGCGCGCCGCGCTGACCGTCGCCGATCTTGCCGGCTCAAAAGTGCTCAGCCTCGATCAGCGCCACCATCTCCACCGCCAGGTCGCAGCAATCTGTCACGATCTCGGGATGGAACTGCTGCGCGATTATGAAGGCACCAGCCTTGATAGCCTGCACCAGATGGCCGCATCGGGCATGGGGCTGGCGATACTGCCGGAACT
>CANGQZ010000201.1 GCA_947455865.1 Sphingomonadaceae bacterium | reverse complement strand
CTGTCCGTCGTCAGGACATTTGGCTCAGATCGCGGCGTAGATTAGCGGAGGATCGGCCTTGTCTGGGGGTTGATGTTAGGCGGCTAGCTTGCGGTGTTGCAAGCGCCGATGTTCGATAGTCTTTCGCTTGATCCTTTCTCGCTGTTTTATGATGGCTGAAGCCCTGCCGAAGTAGGCGTCGGCGGGCGTCACGTTGTTCAGGCTCTCGTGGTAACGCTGGTTGTTGTAGTGCTCGACGAACGCCTCGATCTGGGCCTCAAGGTCGCCGGGCAGGAAGTAATTTTCCAGCAGGATGCGGTTCTTCAGGGTCTGGTGCCAGCGCTCGATCTTGCCCTGGGTCTGGGGATGCATCGGGGCGCCGCGCACATGGCTCATCTTGTTGGCCTCGATGTATTCCGCCAGTTCGCCAGCGATGTAGCTTGGGCCGTTATCGCTGAGCAACCTGGGTTTGTGGAGCACCGTGGCGCTGTCGCAACCCGATGCCGCCAGCGCGAGGTCGAGCGTATCGGTCACATCCTCGGCCCGCATGGTGGTGCACAGCTTCCAGGCGATGATGTAGCGCGAGAAGTCGTCGAGCACGGTCGACAGGTACATCCAGCCCCATCCGATGATCTTGAAGTAGGTGAAGTCGGTCTGCCACATCTCGTTGATCCGCGTGGTCTGGGTGTGGAAGCGATCTGCCGCCTTGATTACGACATAGGCTGGGCTGGTGATCAGATCATGGGCCTTCAACAGCCTGTAAACGCTGGCTTCCGACACGAAGTAGCGCTTTTCGTCGGTGAACCGCACGGCCAGTTCCCGAGGGCTCAGCTCGGATTGCTCCAGCGCCAGTTCGATGATCTGGTCGTGGATGTCCGGCGGGATCCGGTTCCACACCCGGCTCGGCGCCGAAGGCCGATCGGCCAGTGCTTCGGGGCCGCCCTCGAGGTAACGATCATACCAGCGGTAGAAGGTCCGGCGCGCGATGCCGAGCTGGTCAAGTGTTTGCTTGGCAGGCAGGTGTGACTGCTCGACGATCCTGATGATTTCGAGCTTTTCCGAAGCGGGATACCTCATTCTTGGTCGCCCCCATCCGCGAGAATGCTTTTTTTGAGCAGACGGTTCTCGAGCGTCAGATCGGCAACGCATTCCTTCAGCGCGCTGGCCTCGCGGCGCAGATCCTTGACCTCGTCGGTGGTGGCGGCACGAGCGGTGTCGCCCGCCAGGCGGCGCTTGCCAGCCTCCATGAACTCCTTCGACCACACGTAATACAGGCTCTGGGCAATGCCCTCCTTGCGGCACAGCTCGGCGATACTGTCGTCGCCACGCAGGCCTTCCAGCACGATCCTGATCTTGTCTTCCGCTGAAAAATGCCGCCGCGTCGCCCGGCGGATGTCTTTCACCACCTGCTCGGCAGGCTTTTTGGCGCTTGAGGATTTGGGTCTCATCTTCGTTCCTTCGTCACTACGACGAGACCCAAATCCTCCTTAAATCACAACCTCAAATCTGGGCCATAGGTGCTGACGGGGAACATATGATCGCAAGATCCTGCGGCTCGAGTTCCTCGATCCTGTGCTCCAGGACAATATCCTCGCCGGGCGCCAGCCGCGCGGGTTCAGGCTCGAGGCGTTCGTGAACGGCCCGCTCCCGCTGAGCTGGGACGAGCAGCGCCGCGTGCTCGGATGGCCGGTGCGACCCCGCTCCTGATAGCGACCCCAAACGCCCTGTTATCGCGTTTAAATCGCCTGATATGGTCAATTTAATCCCCTGTTATGGGGGATTAAATGCCCTGTTATGGCGAATAACAGGGAACGCGCGGTCACGCCTCCGAGATCTGCGGAAATCTGCCTACCGCCGCGCCGTCGCACCACCCAAGAGCCGTGGAATGCCTGTTTTGGGGCATCGTTTTTATGTTTTCCCCTGTTATTGCCTGAAAACAGGGGAACCGGACCGATGTCGATCCGGGCGGAGACCGGGCCTCGTCACGCCCGCAAAGTGCCCGCGAAGAACGCCCAGTCAGAGCCGGCCTGTTACGGATTAGCGCGCCAAACGCCCCCGAACCCCGCCGCTTTGCGGCAGAGACCCTGAAACAGAGACAAGTCGGGGGACTGCCACTCGGCCAGCGCGGTCGTAGCGCTTCGGGGCCTTCTTCACAAAGGCCAAAGCTACTGTTTTGTCCGGCCTTCGTGACAGAGCCTTTCGAGGAATCTCGCCATTGTCGCCAGCAGGCGCAGTTGTTTTGGCGGCACCTACACGCGAGACAAGTCCGCGTCGGACAAGCCTGCGCTCATTTGGCGGTCAGGCCGCCGTCGACCACGAATTCGGCACCGGTGACATAATGGGCTTCATCCGATGCCAGGAACAGGTTCATGTTCGCGATATCATCCGGCGCTCCCAGGAACTTCATCGGCACGTTGGCTTCCATCTCCGCGACCATCTCGGGCGCAACATCCCGCGCGCCGGCAATCATGTCGGTATCGAGGTGGCCGGGGTGAACCGAATTGATCCGGATCCCTTCCGCCGCCACATCGAGCGCGGCGGCTTTGGTGAGCAGGCGCACCCCGCCCTTGCTGGCGCAATAGGCGGCCAGATTGGCAAAAGCCGAAAGCCCCGCCACCGATGAAATGTTGATGATCGAGCCGCCGCCGCCCTGCGTCCGCATCTGCCGCACCGCCATCTGACAGCCCAGGAACACGCTGGTCAGGTTGACGGCCATGTGGCGGTTCCAGTCCTCCAGCGTCGCCTCGCCGATCCCGCCCGGCAGCACCATCCCGGCATTGTTGACCAGCACGTCAATCCGTCCGAACTCGGCGACGGCCAGATCGCGGACGCGGTCCCATCCCCCTTGCTCGGCCACATCCTGCGCTACGCTCACTGCGGCCAGCCCTTCGCCGCGCAGTTCCTGCGCCCGCGCGGCCACGGCTTCGCCTTTAAGGTCGCTCAGCACCACGCTGGCCCCCTCGCGGGCGAACAGCCGGGCCGTGGCAAAGCCGAACCCTTTGAGCGACGCCGCGCCCGTAACGATCGCAACCTTGCCGGCCAGCCGCGCCATATCAGGCACCGCCGGTCGCGGCGATGGCGATCCCGGGCAGGCGGGCGTAGTTGCCGGGCGAGAGAATGTAGGCGTGGGCTGGCGCACCGGTGATGAATTGATTGTCGGGATTCAGCATGGTGCGTGGTCCTTGGCTATCCTCTGATCGTCCGGCTTGGTGCGGACTTGACCGATTTGATAGCGGCGACAATCGCCTCGACAAAACGGATTTATCCGATCCTCATGCGCCATTTTGCGATCAATGGCGGCAACGGCAGGGCCGCGCGCGCCGCACCCTACCGGTCAGACTCGGGGCCGATCCAGACCGAGATTGGCGCGGAGTGTCGTGCCGGCATAGTCACGGTGATACACCCCGCGCCGCTGCAGTTCGGGCACCACCAGCCGCACGAAGTCAGAGTACGAACCCGGAGAATGGCCCGCCGCCAGCACGAACCCGTCGCAGGCCGTGCCGAACCATTCTTCCATCTGATCGGCCACTTGCGCCGGCGAGCCCATGAACACGGGAAACTCGTCCAGCGTACCGCGCCGGGTGAACTCGACGAAATCGCGCGGGGTCGGGTTGACCTTGCCGCTCAGTTTGACCACGCGGTCGCGGAACGCCTGGATCCCAGATATCCCGTCCATTTCCTCTGGTGTGAAGGGTTCGTCATAGCCCTTGCTGGCAAAATCGAAGTTGAGCACTTCGGACAGGAGCACCAGCCCGTCGATCGGCTTGACCAGCGCATCGATCACCGCGCGCTTGTCTTCGGCCTCGGCCTGGGTTTCACCAACGATGCTGTAAACCGCGCAGGCCACTTTGGCCGAACCGGGGGCGCGCCCTTCGGCCGCTTTGACCTTCTGGAATTCGGCATAGGATTTCCGGCCAACCTCCAGATTGGGATAGATCACGAAGACCAGATCGCCCCATTTCGCCGCGAAGCTGCGCCCGCGCCCACTCTGGCCTGCCTGAATCAGGACGGGTTCGCCCTGCGGGGAGCGAGGGATGGTGAACGGCCCGCGCGATTTGAACCATGCGCCATCGTGCGAAATCCGCCGCACCTTGCTGTCATCGGCGAACTGGCCGCTATGCTTGTCCAGCACCAGCGCATCGTCATCCCAACTGCGCCAATGGCCCTGCACGACCTGAATGAATTCGTCGGCCCGGTCATAGCGCTCGTCGTGCTGCAGCATTTTCTCGTGACCGAAATTGGCGGCCTCCGAACTGTTGAGCGAAGTTACCACGTTCCACGCCGCCCGCCCGCCGGTCAGTTGATCGAGCGTGGCGAACGTCCGCGCCACGTGGAACGGCTCGTAATAAGTCGTAGAATAAGTCACGCCAACGCCGATCCGGCTGGTCGAATGGGCCAGCGCCGACGCGCAGAGCATTGGATCGAGCTTGATCGCCCGAATCCCCTCGTTCATCGTCACCCGGAAATCGTCGGCATAGACGTCGGGAATTGCCAGCCGGTCATCGAAGAAGCATAGCTGGAATTTGCCTTCCTCCAAGATCTTGCCAAGATTCTGGTAATAGCCGGCGGTCAGGAAATCGTTCGGCGCATCGGGGTGGCGCCACGATGCCGGGAAATTCGAACAGTTCTGGGCTTGCAGAAAGCCGACCAGCAGCATTTGCGATTCTTCCGACATTCCGTGTCCCGTTCGGTTCAGATGACATTCTTGCTTTTTAGCGAGGCGAGATATTCGGTGGTCAGTGCCAGCAGTCCGCCGAACACCTCGTCGTTGGCATTGCCCAGCGCGGGGCCCGTGCTGTTGAGGCTCGCCGGCGTTTTCGACAGGCGCGGCAAGGGCGCGGGCAGGGTCAGTTCACCCAGATCGGGATGCTCGATCCGGGCAAGATT
>CANGQZ010000200.1 GCA_947455865.1 Sphingomonadaceae bacterium | reverse complement strand
GTGGTGGTGGCGACGTACCAGTCGGTTTCCGGCGCGGGCAAGGACGGGATGGACGAGCTGTTCGAGCAGAGCCGCGCGATCTTTGTCGGCGATCAGGTCGAAGCCAAGAAGTTCACCAAGCAGATCGCCTTCAACGTGATCCCGCACATCGATGTGTTCCTGGACGATGGCTCGACCAAGGAAGAATGGAAGATGGTGGTCGAGACCAAGAAGATCCTCGACCCCAAGATCAAGCTCACCGCAACCTGCGTGCGGGTGCCGGTGTTCGTCGGCCATTCCGAGGCGGTCAATATCGAGTTCGAGAACGAGATCAGCGCGGAAGAGGCGCAGGACGCACTGCGCGAGGCACCCGGCGTCATGCTCGTCGACAAGCGCGAGGACGGCGGATACGTCACCCCGGTCGAGTGCGTGGGCGACTTTGCGACGTATGTCAGCCGTGTGCGCGAGGACAGCACGATCGAGAACGGCATCTCGCTGTGGTGCGTTTCGGACAACTTGCGCAAGGGCGCCGCACTGAACGCGGTGCAGATCGCCGAACTGCTCGGGCGGCGGCACCTGAAGAAGGGCTGAGCGTTGACCCCGGCCGGATCGGGTCCGGCCGGGGCGCGTGCCGCGATCAGTGCGTGGTGACGGTGGTGGTTGTGCGGGTCACGGCTGCCGGAGCCGCGTGAACGCGAACCTTGCGGTGGATCACGCGCTTGCGCAGGACCTTGCGGTGAACCGCTGCCCGGGGTGCGGGCGCGGCGACCTGCTGGGTGGTCACGGTCGTTTCGACTTGTGAGTCGTGATGGTCCAGCGCGGCGGCGGTTATGGCGCGGTCGCTGGCGGCCTGAGCTGCAGACGTTGCCGCCATCTGCTGCGCATTTGCCGCACGGGCGTTGGCATCGGCCGCATCCTGCTGCGCGCGGCTCGCCTGATCCTGCGCGGTGTTTATCGCGTCGACCTTGTCATGACGTTCGGCGGCGAGGTCGGCGTTCTTGTGCTGCTGGACATCGCCAATCGCTGCATCGGCCAAAGCGCTGGCGTGAATCGCCGCCTGGATCGCCTCATCCTGATGGTGCGACGAAAAGCTTTCCTTCGCGCGGGCCAGCTCGGCCTGGGCCATAGCTACCTGATGCGGGGTATCGGCAGCGGCACCGACGGCCTGAGCCGCCTGAATCTTGGCCTGCGCGGCCGCGATGGCCTCACGCGCGCGGTCGGTCTTGCCGGCCTGCACCGGGGTGGTGATGGCCAGAGAGAGGGCACTGGCTGCCAGCAGCGGCGCCAGAAAACGGATACGCATCATGGTGTTTTCCTTTGGATGCCCCCACCCTACGGCGAACGAAACGAAGTGTGGGCGGCAAGGTTCCTCGATCGGGGCGATCGGTGCCGGCGCGGGCAATCGACAAATCCAATCCCAATCAATCGAATAGAGATTTAGGTTGCGTCTGGCCCGGCTGGACCGATAAGGCGAGTCCCGCGAAGATCGCGGCGGTTGCAGCGGGGGTTCCATGTTAGAGCATTTTGACCTGTTGCATGCCGTGGCTGGCTTGATGGTCGGCTTTTTCGTCGGGCTTACCGGGGTCGGCGGCGGTTCGCTGATGACACCGCTGCTGGTGCTGCTGTTCGGCATTGCCCCGGCGACCGCGGTCGGCACCGACTTGCTGTTCGCGGCGAGCACCAAGATCGCGGGCAGCGCAGTTCATGGCTGGAAAGCGACGGTTGACTGGCGGATTGTCCGCCGTCTCGCCACGGGCAGCGTTCCGGCGGCGGCGATCACCCTGATCGGGGTATCGTATTTCGGCAAGGTCGATGGACACACCAGCAAAACGATCATGACCGTGCTGGGGGTGATGCTGGTCATCACCTCGGTGGCGACGCTGTTCCAGAAGCAGCTGGCGGTCTACGCCAAGAAGCGCGATCCGCGCATCGATGAACGCGAGGCGCTGATCCCGACGATCGTGCTGGGGGCCTTGCTCGGCACGGCGGTGACGATCACCTCGGTGGGTGCGGGGGCGCTGGGCGTGACCGCGCTGCTGATGCTCTATCCCGGACTGCGCGTGGCGCGGATCGTGGGCAGCGACATCGCCCACGCTGTGCCACTGACGCTCGTTGCCGGGCTGGGCCACTGGTACATCGGCAATGTCGATCTCATGCTCCTGCTCAACCTGCTGATCGGCTCGATCCCCGGGGTCATCGCCGGGAGCCTGCTTTCGACCCGCTCGCCCGATCATTTCCTGCGGCCGGCGCTGGCGGCGGTGCTGATGTTCTCGGGCTACAAACTGCTGAGCTAAGCCTTGGAGGCACTCACCACCGAGTTCCATCCGGGCGCTGGTGGCGCGCCGCTGGCGGTGCATCGGCTGGGCGCAGGGCGGCCGGTGGTGCTGCTCCATGGGCTGTTTTCGAGCGCCGAAGTTAACTGGATCAAGTTCGGCCATGCCGCGCGCATCGCGGTGGCCGGGTGCGAGGCGATCATGCCCGATCTGCGTGGGCACGGCGCGAGCGCGAGCCCGCATGAGCCCGCCGCCTGGCCGCAGGACGTGCTGGTGCAGGATCTGGCCGCGCTGGTGGCTGCACTGAGGCTGGCGGACTATGATCTGGCCGGGTTCTCGCTCGGCGCGCGCACCGCGGCGGGGGCGGTGCTGGCGGGGCTTACTCCGCGCCGGCTGGTGCTGGGCGGCATGGGGCTGGAGGGCCTCTCCGGCTGGGCCGGTCGGCGCGACTTCTTCGTCGATGCGATCGACCGGTTCGGCACGATCCGCCCGGGCGATCCCGCCTATTTCGCGCAGCAGTTCATGAAAACCATGGGAATAGACCGGGTGGCGGCGCGGCTGCTCCTCACTACGCTGACCGATATCGCCCCGGAGCGACTGGCCGAGGTGACGATGCCGGCGCTGGTCGTCTGCGGACGCGAGGACCATGATAACGGCTCGGCGGCGCGACTGGCCGGGGCGCTGCCCGATGCGCGGCTGGAGGACATTCCCGGCACGCACACCACTTCGGTCACCGGGCCGGCGCTGGGTGCGGCGATTGCGGCCTTTGTGGCCGGGTGATCAGCGAAACGGCGGCTCGTTGAAGGCGCGCAGCTTGCGGCTGTGGAGCTTGGCCCCTTCGGCGCGGAGCAGTTCGCATGCGGTCACCCCGATCTGGAGGTGTGCGCCGATCGCTTCTTCGTAAAAGCGGTTGGCCTGCCCGGGCAGCTTGATCTCGCCGTGGAGCGGCTTGTCCGAGACGCAAAGCAGCGTCCCGTAAGGCACGCGGAAGCGATAGCCTTGCGCGGCGATGGTTGCGCTTTCCATGTCGATCCCGACCGCGCGACTGAGTGACAGGCGGCGGGCGGACTGGGTGTAGCGCAGTTCCCAGTTGCGATCATCGGTAGTGACCACGGTGCCGGTGCGCATCCGCTTCTTCAGATCAGCCCCGCCCGTGCCGCTGACCATTTCGGCGGCGCGGGCGAGCGCGACCTGGACTTCGGCGATGGCCGGCACCGGGATTTCGGGCGGGAGCACGGCATCGAGCACGTGATCGTCGCGCAAATAGGCATGGGCCAGCACATAATCGCCAATGCGCTGGGTGGGGCGCAGTCCGCCGCAGTGGCCGATCATCAGCCATGCCTCGGGCCGCAGCACGGCGAGGTGATCGCAGATCGTCTTGGCGTTTGACGGGCCGACCCCGATGTTGACGAGGCTGATCCCAGCGCGGTCCTTGCCGAGCAGGTGATAGGCCGGCATCTGGTGGCGGCGCCAGGCAGTATCGGATAGCCGGTCACGCGCATGGTCGGTCGGCGCATCGAGATAGAGCCCGCCCGCACCGGACAGTGCGGTGTAGCCGTTCGAGCCGAGCTGGCGTCCGGCCCAGTCCACGAATTCATCGACATAGCGGTGATAGTTGGTGAACAGGATGAAGCGCTGGAAGTGCTCTGGCGCGGTGCCGGTATAGTGTGCGAGGCGGGCGAGGCTGAAATCGGTGCGCAGCCCATCGAACAGGGCGAGCGGCATCGTCGCATCGGGGTGGGCGAGATCGTAGCCATCGGCCAGTTCATCGCCGATCATCGCCAGTTCGGTGGTCGGGAAGAAGCGGGCGAGATCGACCGGGCTGACCGTGCCGAGCCCTGAGCCGGCATCGAGCACATAAGGGAAGGGGATTTCCTGTTCGGAGCGCAGGACCTCGACCTCGATATCGTAATCCTCGGTCAGCAGCGCGAGCTGTTCGGTGAGGTAATCGGCGAACAGCGCCGGGCGGGTGACAGTGCAGGCATAAGTGCCGCCACGGTTGAGCCGGCCGAAGGCGCGGGCCACCTCAGGCCGGGTTTCATGGCCCGCGTAATGGATGCGGATTTCGGGATAGCACCAGGCATTGCCGGCGCGCCGTTCGGGCGGGGGGAGGGTGCCGGAATCGACGAAGCCGGCGATGTCGGCACGAAGCGTGGCGACCGCTTCGTCATAAAGCCGGGCGAGGTCGGCGATGATCGCGTCAGGATGCTGCATCGCGGCAGCATAGCCGCAAGCGATTGCAATTCAATTGCGGCGCGCAAAGACGCCAAAAGGCCCCCGTCCCGGGGGGGCGAGGGCCTTGAATTTATGGCTATTGCCGCGAAGCTCAGGCTTCGGGCGCGGCCTCGGCTTCGAGCAGGTCGGCCGGGATCTCGCCGGGTTCGGCGTTGGGATCGTATGCCTCAGTGAAGCCGGCGACATCGGTCTCGAACATGGCGTCGATGACGTTGACGCCCTGCGACTGCAGTTCGGCTTCATCGGGCGAGCGCGCGACGTTGACCTTGACCGTGACCGCGACTTCGGGGTGCAGCGAAACGCGCACATCGAACACGCCGATGGTCTTGATCGGGCGTTCGAGCACGACCATCGCCTTGGCGACCTTCGCGCCTTCGGCATTCAGGG
>CANGQZ010000199.1 GCA_947455865.1 Sphingomonadaceae bacterium | reverse complement strand
GTGGGAGCGCCGGTGGCGTTGAACGCACCGCGATAGGCGCGGCCAATCGGGGTGCGGGCGGTCGAGACGATTACTGCATCACGCATGGGTCGGGCCTTTCAAGCAGGACAAGAACAGGAAAATGGCAACGGATGGTCAGCGATCAAGGTCTGCAGATACTCCGGTCCACTGCCTCGGAGTCGAAACGAGGGATAGTGATCTGGTGCATTAATCCTGCGTGCTCACGCCTGGGCCGCATTCTGCAGCGCGCGGTGCAGGCCCAGCCGGTCAGCCGAGATCTGCACGTGGGCAACCGTCCCGTGATAGTCGAGCGTCATCATTCCTGCCATCGGTAGAGTGACTGGCTGGCCGGTCAGTGCACGATCGATATCCTTAAACCCGCCAGCATATGTGCCTTTGCAAGCGACATGGAACGCGGCGCGTTGGCCGGCGGTTATCAGCGTGCTGATGGACACTGCACCGGGCACAATCAATTCTCCGAATGCGGGCCCGCCGGAGCAGATTTCCGCCACGTTCTGCCGGCTCACGAGCGCGCTCGGTTCGGCCAGCCAGCGCCGTGCCGCAGCTTCCGTAACGGCATTCGGCGGCAAGACCGGCTCGTCCCAAGGTGCCTGCTGCGGCGGCAGGATATGATCGCAAACCCCGGTCTTGAGCTGGCGCTTGCGGGCGAAATAGTCCTCCTCGGCCCAGCCGTGGCGCAGCCGTCCCTCGCTGATGCGGAACAAGGTGATCCCGCCCCATGCCGCCGCCCGGCCGGGATTGCGGATCGAAACGCCATGCTCGGTAAAGCGCAGAGCCAGCACCTCGTCGCCCAGGATGACGTCGTGCACTGTCACGCACAGGCCAGGAAACTGCTCGAGCTGCGCTAGCGTGGCAGGCAGGTATGATGCATCGCGCCCGTCGAGCAGAATGCCACCGATCGAGAGGCAATAGGCCGGATCCATCACCCATTCTGCGGCTGCAGGATTGTGCGCAGTCAGGAAATCGATCGCAAAGCCGCGCACAAGGCGGGCCGCCGGACTGATCGTGCCGATGGCCATGGCCGGCCCTTTACTGGCCGGTCCCAGCCGAACGCTCGCGGTCGATCAGGCGTAAATCGCGCTTGATCAATTTGCCAGAGGCGTTGCGGGGCAGGGCGCTGACGAACACCACCGAGGTCGGGCATTTGTAATGCGCCAGCCGTTCGCGCGTGAATGCGATGATTTCGGCCTCGCTTGGGCAAGGCTCGCCGCGTGGGACGACATAGGCGCGCGGGGTCTCCCCCCAGCGCTGATGCGGCGTGCCGATTACCGCGACCTCGGCTATCTGGGGATGGGCCTGCAGGGTGTTTTCCAGCTCGGCGGGATAGATGTTCTCTCCGCCCGAGACGATCATGTCCTTGTAGCGATCGTGAATGTAAATGTAGCCGTCGGCGTCCTGCCACGCCGCATCGCCGGTGCACAGCCAGCCCTCGGGCGTGATCGTCGCGGCGGTCTCTACCGGCTTCTGCCAGTAACCCAGCATGTTCATCGCCGTACGAACCCGGATTTCACCGACCTCCCCGGTCGCCACCTTCTCGCCCGTAGCCGGATCGAACAGCGCCAGTTCCACCCAGGCCATGGCCCGGCCGCACGACCGCAATCGCTCGCGATTGGGCCCGTCCGGATCGTGCGCTTCGGGGAGCAGGGCGACAATCGTGCCGCTCGTTTCGGTCAGCCCGTAGGCATGGGTGAAATCACAGCCGAACACCACCAGAGCGCGCCGCAGAATGCTTTCGCCGATCGGCGCCGCGCCATAGCCCATCCATTGCAGCGAAGAAGGTACCGGCGCGCCGGCTTCGGCATGTTCAACCAGCCGCTGAATCACGGTGGGCACAAGGAACGTATGCGTCACTCCGTGGCGGACCATCAATTGCATGATCGATGCCGGATCGAGTTGCTGGGCGAGAACTGTCAGCCCGCCTTGGCTTAGCCCCATCATTCCGTACCCCAGCCCGCCGATGTGAAACGTAGGCATGGCCGAAAGGTTTACGCTGGTCGGCGTGAACCCCCACTCCGAGGCAACAATGCCGCTGTAGGCATGGCTTTCGTGCGTCAATACCACGCCCTTGGGCGTGCCCGTCGTGCCGGAAGTATAGAGTAACATCAGCGGATCGTGAGGCAGATGCGGGATTACCGGATCGGCATCGCTGGCCGCTTCGCACCAGGCGGCATAGGCCGCGCCCACTTCGATTTGCCGGGGGGCGGCCGCGGCCTGCGCCAGTAGCGGCAGCAGATCCGGCGCCACCAGCATCACTGCTGGGGTTCCATCGGCTACGATCCCGGCGATTTCGCCGGCCGAGAGGCGCCAGTTCAGCGGCATCATGATCGCGCCAATCTTGGCGCAGGCAAAGAACAACTCGAACGACACCGGCGAGGTGTGATCGAGAATAGCCACCCGGTCGCCCCGTTTCACCCCTTCGCCCAGCAGCGCATTGGCCAGCCGGCTGCTGCGCTGGTGCAGTGCCGCGAAGCTCAGCAGCACATCCTCATGAGCAAGGCATGGCGCATCCGGGGTTTCCGAAGCAAACCGCCGGAGCAGGTCGACAAAGTGCGCCGGCATCGTCAATAGCTCTTGGGCAGGCTCAGGCTATGCTGCGCAACATAGTTCAGGATCATTTCGCGGCTGACCGGAGCGGTCTTGTGCAGGCGGGCGATAAACCACAGATCGGCCAGCCCATATTCGAACGATAGGCCGTTACCGCCATGCACCTGGATCGCCTGATCCAGCGCCTTGAGCGACGTTTCCGCAGCAAAAAACTTCGCCATATTGGCAGCCTCCGCAGCATCCTCGCCGCGATCGAAAAGATCAGCGGCGCGCGCCGCCATCAGTCGCGCGGCCTGCACTCCGATATAGGCTTCCGCCAGCGGGTGCGAAACCCCCTGATGCGCCCCGATCGGGGTTTTCCAGACGGTGCGATCGCGAGCATATTCCGCCGCTTGGGCGAGTGCGAAACGCGAGATGCCGTTGTTGATCGCTGCCGCGGCGACGCGCTCAGGGTTGAGGCCGATAAATACCTGCTTTAGCCCGGCTCCGCGTTCACCGACGAGCGCGTCGGGCGCGAGTTCGACGTTGTCATAGAATACGAAGTACTGGCGCTCGGTCGTCTTTACCGCCGCATCGATCTGCTGCAGCGTGATGCCTAGCGTGTCGGTCGGCACCACGAATAGCGACAGCGCCGAGCGGCCATCGCCGGTTTCGAGATCGCCGTCGCGCGCCACCACCATTACTGCTTCGGATTCGTCGATAGCCGATGTCCAGTATTTCGCGCCGTTAAGCACCCAGCCGGTGTCGGTGCGGCGCGCGGTGGTGGTGATCTTGTGTGTGTTGGAGCCGGCATCGGGCTCGGTAATCCCGAAGGCCATCCGGCGCTTGCCGGTGGCGATCCCGGGCAGCCACTTGTCCTTGAGTTCTTGCGAGCCGTACTCGGCGATGATCGGTGCGCAGATCGAGGAGATCACCAGCGCCAGCATCGGGCAGCCTTGCGCCGCGCATTCCTCGATTACGATGTACAGTTCGGATAGTCCGCCGCCGCTGCCGCCATAGTTCTCCGCGATGTGCACGCCCAGAAAGCCGGCTTCGCCCAGTTCCTGCCACAGCGCATCGGGATGTGTGCCTTTGGCGACCATTTCCTGGAAGTACTTGCGGCCATATTTGCCGACCAGTTTACCCACGCTTTCGCGGAGTGCGCGGTGATGATCGGCCATGTCCACCAAGGGCGAAAAGAACATCGGCTCACCAGACATCTGAAACAATTCCTTTCTTGAACGGGGTCACGCCGGCCACGCGAAGAAGCCCTGGCCAGATTTCTGGCCAAGCTTGCCTTCGGCAACCATGCGGATCAGCAATTCGGGCGGCGCAAAACGGTCACCGTGCGCGGCCTGCAGGGTGCGGGCGATGTCGAGCCTGACGTCAAGGCCGATGATGTCGCTCAGCCGCAGCGGGCCGACCGGGTGGCGATAAGCCAGCAGGGCGGCGCGATCGATATCCTCGGCGCTGGCGACGCCGCTTTCCAGCATCCGCATCGCCTCGAGTGAGGCGATCAGGTCGAGCCTGCTGGTTGCAAATCCCGGCACGTTGCGCACGGTCAGCGATTCCTTGCCGAGCCGGGCCACGAACGCGCGGGCAAGGTCGAGCGTTGCCTGAGAGGTTGCCTCGCCCTGGATCAGTTCGACCAGTTTGAGCGACCACACCGGGTTGAAGAAGTGCATGCCCAGAAAGCTCTGCGGATCGGGCACGGCTTCCGCCAGCCGGTCGATCGAGAGCGCGCTGGTGTTGCTGCCGAGAATGCGCGGTTTGCGCGCAGCGGCCCGGGCCAGCACGTCCAGCTTCAGTTCGAGCCGCTCGGGCACGGTTTCAACGATCAGATCGAGCCCCTCGGGCAGCGCTTCGATGGTGCCGATCCGCTCGATGCGCGCCACCAGCGCCGCGCCTCGCGCCTCGTCTAGCTTGCCGCGCCCGATCGCCGAGGCAACCGTCTCGCGAATGATCTGCTGAACCACCAGGACCCGGCCATCGTCCGGCTCGACCAGCAGCACCCGGTAACCGGCCTGCGCCGCCACATAGGCGATGCCCACGCCCATCGTGCCGCCGCCCAACACCGCCATCTGCTCGCTCAAGGCTTGCTCCTGTCCCATCGGTCGACCGCTCTACTTTCCGCGCCACACCGGGGCGCGTTTTTCGGCAAACGCCCTCGATCCTTCGAGCGCGTCTTCGGAACCGATCACGGCTTCGGCGAGCGGGCGCTGCCGGTCGAAAATGCCCTCCATCGGCCAATCGGCGGATTCGCTGACGATGCGCTTGCTCATCACCACCGACAGCGGCGCGTTTGCCGCGATCTGGCCGGCCAGACGCAGCGCCGCGTCCAGCGCGCCGCCCGGCGGGGTCAGCCGGTTGACCATGCCCCAGTGATGCGCCGTCGCCGCGCCGAAGCGCTCGCCGGTGAGCGCATATTCCAGTGCGATGGCGGGCGGAATCCG
>CANGQZ010000198.1 GCA_947455865.1 Sphingomonadaceae bacterium | reverse complement strand
TTTCTTGCGGCCTCACTCACCCCTCCACGAACATGAACGGTGCCGCCGCCCGGCGCTGGTCGTCTGCCAGCAGGTCGCGGCCGAACGGGGGGGCGGCGCGGGCGGTGCATTCGGCGCGCTGGCACAGGCGGCAAGTCACCCCGATCGGGGTGGCGGGCATCGCCTTGGGATCGAGCCCGCGGGCATAGACCAGCCGCGGCGCGTGTTCCGCCGCGCAGGCAAGCGCGACCGAACGCAGCACTTCGGTGCGGCCCCAGCCGCCGCCGCCCGATTTCACCGTTCGCGCGATTGAGAAGAACCGCTCGCCGCCGGGTAGCTCGAGCCATTGGGTGACGATTTCGCCGGGTTTGCGGAAGGCGGAGTGCACGCTCCACAGCGGGCAGCCTCCGCCATGCGAGGCAAACGGAAAGCCCGCGCCGTCGAGCCGCTTGGAAACGTTGCCAGCCTCGTCGACGCGGATGAAGAAGAATGGCACCCCTTCCTGTCCAGGCCGGCTCAGCGTGGTCAGGCGGTGCGCGACTTGCTCGAAGCTCGCCCCGAACACCCGCGCCAGCGCGCCCAGATCATAGCCACGCGCCTCGGCGGCGCGGGCAAAGCGCTCGTAAGGCATGACCAGCGCGGCGGCAGCGTAGCTTGCCAGCGCGCGGCGGACGAGGGTGGTTGCGGCCTTGCCGGACAAGTCGGCGCGGCGCACCACGGCCGCGATTTCGTCCTTCAGCGCGGTCCACGCGATGTGCAGACCCAGCTGGAACTTGCGCCCGGTGGCGTCGAGCGTGTCGTCGATCAGCAGCTGATCGTTGTGGCGATCCCACCGCCGCACCGAATCGACCAGTACTTCGGGCGGGACAAAGCGCACGCGCAGCCCGCTGCGCCGCAGCCACTCCGCCGCGCCGCCGGCCTCGGCCAGTTCGGCGGCGAGCGTCTCGGCGCGGGCGTCGAGCGCAGGGAAGAAGCCGCGCTGGGCAGCGAAGAACCGCTGCGCTTCGGTTACCGGATCGCGCTGGCTCTCGTCCGCTCCGGCGCCGAGCCGCTGATCGGCAAGCGCCTGTTGTTCGCGGACATAGGCGGCATGCAGCCGCAGGATCGCCTCGCTCACGCCGGGAAAGCTGGTCGCCAGATCGGCCACTTCGAGCGCGGGCAGATCGATATCGGCGAGCAGCGGATCGCGCAACACTGCGGCCAGCCGGCGGGCATAGTCCTCGGCATCCTCACCGGCGAGCTCGGAGACGTCGAGCCGATAGGTCCGGGCCAGCCGCAGCAGCAGTTCTGCGGTCACCGGCCGTTGATTGCGTTCCAGCAGCGCGACGTAGGAGGCCGAAACTGCAAGGTCGGCCGCCATTGCCTGCTGGGTCAGCCCCAGTTCGCGGCGCAGCCGGCGCAGTCGCGGTCCAAGGTAAAGCGGGCGGTTCTGGGCCATGGCGCTGCTCCTGTCCCGCAACTGCACATTGTCGGGTTGTGCAGCTGTAATAACAGCACAACTATACAAAGAATAGCTGTAAAGTTTGACAAGCGCACTCTGCAAGCCCTCGTCGCCGGCCCGGCACCGGCGCAAGCGCCCGCTCACGCTCATTCAGTTTCGTGCCGAAAGGACCAATACCGTGACCTATACGCAGACCATCACCGAGGCCGCCGCCGCGATCGGCCCCAATGTGCAGACCTGGAGCGGGATCGAACCCGAATCGGTCGCGCGGATGCGCCTGCAGAACCGGTTCCACACCGGCATCGATATCGCCAAGTACACCGCCAAAATCATGCGCGCCGATATGGCCGCCTATGACGCCGATCCCGCGCAGTACACCCAGTCGCTCGGCGCGTGGCACGGCTTCATCGGCCAGCAGCAGTTGATTGCGGTGAAGAAGCACTTCGGCACCACCAAGCGCCGTTACCTCTACCTCTCGGGCTGGATGGTCGCCGCGCTGCGCAGCGAGTTCGGCCCGCTGCCCGATCAGTCGATGCACGAGAAGACCAGCGTCCCGGCGCTGATTGCCGAGCTTTACACTTTCCTCAAGCAGGCCGACGCGCGCGAGTTGGGCATGATCTTCCGCGACCTCGATGCGGCCCGCGAAGCCGGCGATCAGGTCAAGGCGGCCAAGCTGCAGCACGAGATCGACAACTACGAAACCCACGTGGTGCCGATCATCGCCGATATCGATGCCGGCTTCGGCAACGCCGAGGCTACCTACCTGCTCGCCAAGAAGTTCATCGAAGCCGGCGCCTGCTGCATCCAGATCGAAAATCAGGTCTCGGACGAAAAGCAGTGCGGCCACCAGGACGGCAAGGTTACCGTTCCGCACGAGGACTTCATCGCGAAGATCCGCGCGGTCCGTTACGCATTCCTAGAACTCGGCGTCGATGACGGCGTGATCGTGGCGCGCACCGACTCACTCGGCGCTGGCCTCACCAAGCAGATCGCATTCGTTCGCGAAGCCGGCGATATCGGCGACCAGTACAACAGCTTCCTCGATGTCGAGGAAGTCGATGCCAGCCAGCTCGGCCATGGCGACGTACTGATCAGCCGCGACGGCAAGTTGGTGCGTCCGAAGCGTCTGCCTTCGAACCTGTTCCAGTTCCGCTCGGGCACGGGCGAGGACCGCTGCGTGCTCGACAGCATCCATGCGCTGCAGAACGGGGCCGACCTGCTGTGGATCGAAACCGAAAAGCCGCACATCGGCCAGATCGGCGGGATGGTGAACCGCATCCGCGAAGTCATCCCCAATGCCAAGCTGGTCTACAACAACTCGCCCAGCTTCAACTGGACCCTGAACTTCCGCCAGCAGGTGTTCGATGCCTATGTCGCCGCCGGCAAGGACGTTTCAGCCTACGATCGCGCCCGTCTGATGAGCGTCGACTACGACGCCACCGAACTGGCGATCGAAGCTGACGAGCGCATCCGCACCTTCCAGAAGGACGCGGCGGCGCAGGCGGGGATCTTCCACCACCTCATCACCCTGCCGACCTACCACACCGCGGCGCTTTCGACCGACAACCTCTCGCGCGAATACTTCGGCGAGCAAGGCATGCTCGGCTACGTGCTCAACGTCCAGCGGCAGGAAATCCGCCAGGGCATCGCCTGCGTCCGCCACCAGAACATGGCTGGTTCGGACATTGGCGACGATCACAAGGAATACTTCGCCGGCGAAGCCGCGCTCAAGGCCGGCGGCGCGCACAACACGATGAACCAGTTCGCCGCGTAATCCGGCGGCCCTCCGCCTTCTCCTCCGCCACGGACGAGAGGGCAGGGGGGTGGTGGCGAAGGCAAGCCCTCGCTACAACGTTCAGCGCTGCAATCAGGAGTTTGCGCTCATGCCCGAATCCACAGGCCCCGAACCCGCCCGCGCCCGTGCGGTCCTTTCCAACGAGGACTTCAAGCTGCTGCGCGAAGCGGTCCTGTTTTATCTGAAGGCGATCGAAGACAGCCCGGAATCGGTCAAGTTCTCGAACCTTTATCACCGTCTCGGCAGCGCTGCCGGGCGCTGAGCCCGGCCTGCTGCCACTCGTGTTCCTGGGGAGGAACGGCCGGCCCGTCGCGCGAACCTGTGCGGCGGGCCGGTTGCATTCGCGTCCCGCGCCCGGCAAGCAGCGGCGCATGACGAATCCTCCTGCCCCCGGCCTGCGCCTCGAACGCGATGGCCCCGTCGCCCGCCTGCTGCTCGATCGTGCCGACAAGCGCAACGCCATGGATCAGGCGATGTGGGCCGCGCTGCCCTCGCTGCTGGCCCATGCCGCCGCTGATCCGGCGCTGCGCGTGCTAGTGCTGCAATCGGCGCAGCCCGGCCTGTTCTGCGCGGGTGCCGATATTGGCGAAATGGCGGCGCATCGGACCGATCCGACGTGGCTCGCCGCCAATCAGGCCGCGATCAATCAGGCCCAATACGAACTCGCCCGGGCCGCGTTGCCGACGGTGGCCTTCGTAGATGGCGATTGCATCGGCGGCGGCTGCGGCCTTGCGCTAGCCTGCGATTTCCGCGTCGCCAGCCCGCGCGCCCGTTTCGGCGTCACCCCTGCAAGGCTGGGGCTGACCTATCCGCTCCACGATACCAAGTTGCTGGTCGATCTGGTTGGTCCGGGGCAGGCCAAGCGGCTGCTATTCACCGCGGGGCTGATCGATGCGGCCGAGGCGCACCGCATCGGCCTTGCCGAGCTGCTGGCCGATAGCGCGGACGAACTTGCCGCCACCATCGCCGGGCTGTCGCCGGCCTCGCACCGCGGCAACAAGGCCTTCGTGCGCCGGCTGCTCGACGGCCAGACTGCAGACGATGCCCAGACACTTGCCGCCTTCACGGCCGCCTTCGCCGGCCCCGATTTCGCCGAAGGCACTGCGGCTTTTCTGGAGAAGCGAACCGCCAACTTCGGCGGTTAGGGCAACAGGATCGTCGATCCCACGGTTGCGCGGCTTTCCAGCGCGCGGTGGGCATCGGCCACTTCGCGCAGCGGCCAGCGCTGGGCGATCTTTACCGCCAGCGCGCCGGCGGCCACCAGTTCGAACAGCCGCGCCCCCCCTGTGGCTCGCTCGCCGGCCGAGGTGTAGTAATCGAACAGCGTCGGCCGGGTGACGAACAGCGATCCCGCCGCCGCCAGACTGCCCAGCGCCACCCCGCTCACGGTACCGCTGGCGTTGCCATAGGATACGATCAGCCCGCGCCGCGCGGTTGCCTTGAGCGAGGCTTCCCAAGTGGCTTGCCCGACCCCGTCAAATGCGGTCCGCACCCCGGCCCCCCCGGTCAGTTCGCGCACCCGCGCCGCGACATCCTCGCGGCTGTAGTCGATGACGTGATCGGCCCCGGCTTCGAGCGCCAGCAGCGCCTTGTCCTGGCTGCCGACCGTGCCGATCACTCCTGCGCCGATGTGCTTGAGCCACTGCACCAGCAGCAGCCCGACCCCGCCGGCGGCGGCATGGACCAGCACCACGTCACCCGCCGCGACCCTTGCGCAGCGCTCAACCAGAAACTCGGCGGTACAGCCCTTGAGCAGGATCGCCGCGGCCACTTCGTCGCTGATCGCATCGG
>CANGQZ010000197.1 GCA_947455865.1 Sphingomonadaceae bacterium | reverse complement strand
TCTCGGGGCGAGCGACACGCTGGCGGGCTACTTCACCTCTGGCAGCCGGGTTGCGGCGATGCAGCGCGAGTTGGAAACGGCGCGGGTACGGCTGGCCGAGGCGCAGGCGCTGGCCGATGAGAACCGGCGGCTCAAAGCGCTGATCGGGGTAGCCGAACCCGGCGCGCCGGTAGTCGCCTATGCCCGGCTGATCAATTCGACGGCCTCCAGCCTGCGCCGCTTCGCGACCATTTCGGCCGGGCGCAACCGCCGCGTTGGCGTCGGCATGCCGGTGCGCTCACCGCTGGGACTGGTCGGGCGCGTGCTCGAAGTTGGCGATCATACTGCGCGGGTGCTGCTGGTTACCGATCCAGAAAGCATGGTCCCGGTGCGCCGGAGCCGCGACGGGGTGGCTGCCTTCGCTCAAGGGCGCGGCGATGGCACTTTGCAGCTGCGCCTGATCAACCTCGGGATCAATCCGCTGAAGCTCGGGGATGTCTTCGTTACCTCAGGCTCGGGCGGGCTGTTTCGCCCGGGCACGGCGGTGGCGGCGGTGATGGAACTCACCCGCGACGGCGGGATCGCTCGGGTACTGAGCGATCCGACCGCCAGCGAATTTGTTGTGGTAGAGCCGATCTACGCCGAGGCGGCAGCCATGCCCGAAGCGCTGGCACCGGTGCCGCCGGTATCGGTCGCACCGCCCAAACCGAAGGCCAAAGCCAAGCCCAAACCCGGTGCGACACCCGCACCGTCGCCGCAAGGCTAAGCCAGTGCGCTGGATCGACCGGCTGCGTCTGCAAGACAATCGCCAGATCAACCGGGCGCCTTCGCCGGTGATCGCCCGCGGGGTGCCGTGGCTGACCGTGATCTTCGGATCGGTGCTGCAGACCTTGCTGTTCATCGCTGCCGCGCCGGTGATGCCCCCGCTCGGGTTCCTGTTCCTGCTGTCATGGCGCCAGTTGCGGCCGGGGGTGCTGCCGGTATGGGCCGGGTTGCCGCTGGGGCTGGTCGACGATCTGTTCAGCGGTCAGCCGTTCGGCTCGGCGATCCTGCTGTGGTCGCTGGCGATGATCGGGCTGGAAGTGATCGAGGGCCGATTTCCGTGGCGGTCCTACCTGATCGACTGGCTGCTCGCGGCGGCGATCATCGCGGGCTATCTGACGCTGTCCGGGCTGCTCGCCGATGTTGGGGCGATCGGCCGCAACGCCGCCATCATCGTTCCGCAAGTGCTGGTCGCGGTGATGATCTACCCACTGGCGACGCGCATGATTGCCGCGTGCGACCGGCTGCGGTTGACCCGCTTTCGGGCCTTTTCATGATTTGGCCGTTCCGGCGGGAGCGCAACCGGCAGACACTCGCCCGGCACATCAGTTCGGGCACGCTCACCAACAGCTTCGCGCGCCGCCGCGTGCTGGTCGGTGCGGTTCAGGGCGGCGTCGGGGTGCTGCTGGCGGCGCGGATGGGTTACATCGCGCTGTTCGAGAATGCTCGATATCAGATGCTGTCCGAAAGCAACCGAGTGAACCTCTCGCTGATCCCGCCGCGGCGCGGTTGGCTGCTTGACCGGTTCGGCGCGCCACTGGCGTCCAATCGCGCCGATTTCCGGGTCGACCTGATCCCCGAACGGCTGGTCGATACCGACCGCACGCTCGCTGAACTCGGACAGTTGCTCAGCCTGACCGCGGTGGAAGTGCAAGATCTTAAGGACAAGATCGAAAAGTCGCGCGGCTTTCAGCCGGTGGAAGTGGCAACCAAGCTGGATCTTGACGCCTTCTCGGCGGTGAGCGTGCGCCTGCCCGAACTGTCGGGCGTGATCGCCCAGCGCGGCTTCGTGCGGTTTTATCCGACCGGACCAGCAGTGGCTCACCTGATCGGCTACGTCGGCCCGGCTTCGGCCGAGGAGTACGAGCAAGACCGCAACCCGCTGCTGATTACGCCCGGCTACAAGGTCGGCAAGGATGGGCTGGAAAAGGAATTCGAGACCACGCTGCGCGGCGTCCCCGGCGCGCGGCGCTCGGAAGTGACCGCGTCGGGCCGCGTGGTGCGCGAGCTTGATACCCGCGAGGACGTGCCGGGCGATCCGATCAAGCTGACCATCGATGGCGGACTGCAGGATTACGCGGCACGGCGGATCGGGCTGGAATCTGCGGCGGTGGTGGTGGTCGATTGCCACACCGGCGGGCTGCTGACGGTGGCATCGATGCCGGCGTTCGATCCCAACGGGTTCGTCGGCGGGATCGGCCGGCTGCAGTGGAAAATGCTGAACGAGGACGATCATATCCCGCTCCTCAACAAGGCGCTGCGTGGCCTTTATCCGCCCGGCTCGACGATGAAGCCGATGGCCACGCTGGCGCTGCAGCAGCACGGGGTCGATCCGGAGGAGCGGATCAACTGCCCGGGCGGTTATCGGCTTGGAAACCGCTTCTTCCGCTGCGATGCGGTGCACGGTTCAGTCGATATGCGCGGTGCGATTGAGCACAGCTGCAATACCTATTTCTGGTCGATGGCCCACCGGGTTGGCTACGATGCGATCGCGCCGGTCGCCAAGCTGCTCGGGCTGGGCCAGCAGTTCGAACTGCCGGGGACCAAGCAGCGCTATGGCACTGTGCCCGATGCGGCGTGGAAGATGCGGCGCTACAAGCAGGAATGGACCGAGGCGGATTCGCTCAACGCTGCGATCGGGCAGGGCTATGTCTCGGTCTCGCCGCTGCAGCTGGCGGTGATGACCTCGCGAATTGCGTCGGGGCGGCTGCTGCAGCCATCGTTGATCTTCAGCCAGCACAAGGGCGAAAGCGCCGCGCTCCCGTTCACGCCGGAGCAGCTGGCGGTGTCGCATGACGGGATGTTCCGGGTGGTCAACGGTTCGGGCACCGCCACCGCGAGCAAGCTCCAGCTTGGCGATATCCAAATGGCTGGCAAGACCGGGACAGCCCAGGTCCGCGCATTGGTCAGTCGCGGCCATGTGGGCGACTGGAAAACGCGCGATCATTCACTGTTCGTGGGTTACGCCCCCGCCAATGCGCCGCGCTATGCGCTGGCGGTGGTGGTCGAGCACGGGACGTTCGGCGCGCGTGCGGCCGCGCCCATCGCCCGCGACGTGCTGACCTACCTGTTCGATCCCGGCAAGGCGTGGGATACCCTGCTGGCGATGGAGCAAGGCTGGGGCGGCACGCCGATGGAGCGGATGGAGGCCAAATACCGCGCCTATGCGGCGGCTTATGGCACTTCGGCACCCAAAGTCGGCGACGATCAGGAAGTGCAGGAGACGATCACCCAGGCCGACAATACCGAAGTTCCGGCGGCAGATGCGGCGGCGCTGCCTGATGCCCGTCCCGAGGAACCGCCGAGCCCGGGCGCTTCCCCCTCCCCCTCGCCGGCCGCCAGTGCCAAGCCGACCCCGGTCACGACCGCGACACCCCCACCTGCTGCCGACCGACCGGCAGCTGGGGCGCCCTAGGCGATGGTGCGCGGCCTCATCCCCGATCCGGTGGCGCGCCAGCCATGGCAAGTGATCGTGCCGCTGACGCTGCTCGTCACGTTCGGCTCCACCGTGCTCTATTCGGCCGGCGGTGGTTCCCTGTACCCTTGGGCGCTGACTCATTTCCTGCGGTTCTTCGTGTTTCTGGCCATGGCGATCGTCATCAGCCGGGTCCGCCAGCCGACCTTCAAGCAGCTCGCTTACCCGCTCTATGGCGTGGTGGTGGTGCTGCTGGTGCTGGTCGAAGCGATTGGCGGCATTGCCGGTGGCAGCCAGCGCTGGCTCAACCTCGGGTTCATGACGCTCCAGCCCTCCGAATTGATGAAGCCGCTGATCGTGTTGGTGCTTGCCCGGTTCTACGACGATCTGCCGCCGAGCATGACGGCAAGCTGGCGCGCGCTGGTACCGGCGGCGGCGTTGCTGGGGGTTCCGGCCGGGCTGATCATCATCCAGCCCGATCTTGGTACTGCACTGGCGGTGACGTTCGGCGCGGTGGTGGTGGTGTTCCTGTCCGGGGTGCCGCTGTGGTGGTTCATCAGCGCGGCAGTGGTCGGCGCGGTGGCAGCGCCGCTGGCCTTCTTCACCGTGCTGCACGATTATCAGCGCCAGCGTGTGTTTGTGTTCCTCGATCCGGCGAAAGACCCGCTGGGCACCGGTTATCACATCCTCCAGTCAACCATCGCGATCGGTTCGGGCGGGCTGTTCGGCAAGGGCTTCGGCAATGGCTCGCAAAGCCATCTCGATTACCTGCCCGAGGCGCACACCGATTTCGTGTTCGCAACGATGGCCGAGGAATGGGGCATGCTCGGCGGGCTGTTCGTGATCGGCACTTTCGCGTGGATCATCCACTGGGGCATGAGAGTCGCGCGTGATGCGCCAGACCGGTTTGCCCAGTTGCTCGCCGCGGGGATGACCTTCACGATTTTCTTCTATGTGTGCATCAATCTGATGATGGTGATGGGCCTCGCTCCGGTGGTCGGCATCCCGCTGCCATTCATGAGCCACGGCGGTTCATCGATGATGACCAACATGATCTGCATCGGCACGATCATGGCGGTGGAAAACTGGACCCGCCAGGCCCCCCGCGCGCTGTCGTGAAGGCCTGTGGCGCAGGTGGCCGGTCCGCCCGTGAAAATTGCAAAAAGCCCCTTCCCCTATGGAAAACTGCCGCTATAGGGAGCGCTCCCGACGGAAGGGACCCTCCGGCACGCCGGCGTGGACGCATAGCTCAGTTGGTAGAGCAGCTGACTCTTAATCAGCGGGTCCTTGGTTCGAGCCCAAGTGCGTCCACCATATTTCAATGATTTAAAGGCGAGACGGCTACGGTGATCCGGCGCGGGGTCACACTGGGGTCCCAGAGCCTGAACTGTCCTACTTGACCGGTCCATGGTCTCTTCGCCGCATCTTTAGCGCAGGCCACGCGAGGTGCCCGACGCACGCACGGAGCCCGCCAGTTCGAGGTTTCGGAGTTGGGCGGTTGCCGCTGACCTGCCCCCCGTTGGCGCCCGGTCCGATCATCGGGTTGCCTTTAGCGCTTCGATCACCGCGGCAATCACACCGGCATCGGCGCCGCGCGCGATCTTCACCGCCACACCGTCAATCTCCAGTTCCACGGCAGCCGTTGGCGCACGCCGCCTCCGCCGGG
>CANGQZ010000196.1 GCA_947455865.1 Sphingomonadaceae bacterium | reverse complement strand
CCCTCTCGCCCGAACGCCACGCCTATCTCGTCCCCGCGAGCGGCCGGGTCCGCATCGGCGAGGTCGAAGCCGGCCCGCGCGACGGGGTTGCCATCACCGGCCTCGCCGAATTCGAAGTCACTGCGCTTGAGGATGCCGAACTGGTCCTCGTCGACGCCGCCTGAACCTTTCGTCCACCCCTCGCGTTAACCCTCGAATCCAAGGAGACTACCATGACCACTCGTACTGCCGATCCCCGCGTCGTTCCGCTCATCGCTGGGCGCTGGTCGCCCCGCGCGTTCGACGGGAGCGATCTGCCGCAGGCCGATCTCGATGTGATCTTCCAGGCCGCCGGCCTTGCCCCGTCCGCGTTCAATTACCAGCCGTGGCGCTTCCTCTATGCCCACCGCGCCGATGCCGCGCTGTTTGCCAAGTTCCTCGCCCCGCTGGTCGAATTCAACCAGAGCTGGGCCAACAGTGCCAGCGTGCTGGTCTACGTGGTGTCCGAAGAAGCGATGGTTTCGGACAAGGGCGCGAACCCCAATCACAGCCACAGCTTCGATGCCGGTGCGGCCTGGGCCATGCTCGCGCTGCAGGCTTCCGCGCTCGGCTATCACAGTCACGGCATGACCGGTGTCGATTTCGAAGCGGCGCGCGCCGCGCTCGAAGTGCCGGCCGGGTTCCGCATCGAAGCTGCGATCGCGCTCGGCACGATGACCACGCCTGAAGGCCTGCCTGAGTACTTGCGTGAACGCGAAGTGCCGAGCGCGCGCAAGCCGGTTGGCGAAATTGCCATCGCGGGCACCTTCCGCTGATTGCGCAGGCCGTGCGGAGGCGTTCGGAGCGCTTCCGCACGGCTTGCAAGTTGGTTGCTAAACGTTTGCATTAATCCTTTTCGGTTGGCCGCTGCCGGGTTACACTCGCTACATGAGCGATCCGGAAGTAGCCCCTGAACCGGCCCCGCCCGGCCCTCCGCCCCCTTCCGGCCTCGTCCGCCGCCACCGCCTGTCGACCCGCCTGTGGCACTGGACCAACGTCGTCGCCGTCACCGTTATGCTGATGAGCGGATTGATGATTTTCAACGCGCACCCCCGGCTTTACTGGGGGCAGTACGGCGCCAATCCCGATCATCCCTGGCTCGAAATCGGCAGCCGCGGCAATGTCGGCGAACTGCGAATCGCCGGGATGACGCTCGAAACCACCGGCGTTATCGGCGTTTTCCGCAACGCCCACGGCCAACTCATGGCCCGCGCCTTTCCGGATTGGATGACGCTCCCGTCCTACTACAGCCTCGCCGATGCCCGCCTGTGGCACCTCGCCTTCGCATGGCTGCTGGCCTTTGCCTTGCTCGCCTATCTGCTGTGGTCGCTGGTCAACCGCCATGTTGGCGATCTCCACATCACCCGTCACGAATGGAGCCCGGCGCATCTGTGGCAGGATATCAAGGATCACGCCCGCCTGAAATTCCCTGTCGGCGAGGCGGCGCTGCGCTATAACGTGCTGCAAAAGATGGCTTATTGCGGCGTTTTGTTCCTCCTGCTGCCGCTGGTGATCCTCACCGGGCTGACCATGTCGCCCGGGATCAATGCAGGGTTCCCGTTCCTGAGCGAGGTGTTCGGCGGCAGACAATCGGCCCGCTCGCTCCACTTCATCGCCGCCTTCGGGCTGGTCGTGTTCTTCGTCGTCCACATCGTCATGGTGGTGCTGGCCGGGCCTTACAACGAAGTGCGCTCGATGGTCACCGGCTGGTACCGCGTGCCACCCGAACCCAAAGGACCCAGCGATGCGTGAACCGATTTCGCGGCGCGGTCTGCTTGGCGCGGGAACGCTCGGCGTCGGGGGCCTGCTGCTCGCCGGGTGCGACAAGCTCAACCAGAACCCGGCGGTGCGCGGCTTCCTCGCCAGCGCAGAGGATGCGCATCGCGCCAGCCAGCGCCTTATCGCCGGCGGCGCGCTCGCGAAGGAGTTTACCGAAGCCGAAATGTCGCCCAAGTTCCGCGCCAACGGCAGCCTCACCGCTGCCGGAAATAGCGAGTGGGAACAGCATCTTGCGACCGACTTCGCGCAGTGGCAGCTGCGCGTCGACGGCCTCGTCCTGCGACCGCTCGATCTGTCGCTCGCCGCGCTCAAGGGCATGGCCCAGCGCAGCCAGATCACCCGGCATGATTGTGTCGAAGGGTGGAGCGCGATCGGCAAGTGGCAGGGTCCGCAGCTTGGGCCGATCCTCAAGGCCGCCAGCCTGCTCCCCGCCGCGCGCTACCTGATCATGCACTGCGCCGACAAATACAGCGGCAAACCCTATTACGAATCGATCGACCTGATCGATGGCTTCCACCCGCAAACGATCCTCGCCCACACCATGAACGGCCAGCCGCTCACGGTCGAACACGGCGCCCCGCTGCGCCTCCGGGTCGAACGTCAGCTCGGCTACAAGCAGGCCAAGTACCTGATGCGCATCGAAGCGCGCGCCAGCCTTGACGGGCTTTACGGCGGCAAGGGCGGCTTCTGGGAAGATCACTCCGGCTATCCATGGTACGCCGGGGTCTGATTACTCCCCGCGCAGTTAACCAGGAAAAAAGGCCCGCGCGGTAGGACCGGGGCAGTTGCGGCTCAACGCTGCCTGCCGGGATGCCTTGTTTGACTTACCTTGCTTCCGATGTCGCCAGCCGCCCTGCCACCCCGCATGCGCCGGCGGCAGTTACCACCCGGGTCGCGGTGCTCGGTCTTGGCTATGTCGGCTTACCGCTGGCGGTGGCGCTGGCGGGAAAGTTCGACACCGTCGGGATCGATATCGACACGCGCCGGATCGACGAGCTTGGCACCGGGCACGATCGCACCGGTGAGATCGACCCCGCCCGGCTCGATGCCTCCACCCTCGCGCTGCTCGCCGATCCAGCCCGCTGCCCGCCTGCCGATTTCTACATCGTCACCGTGCCCACCCCGATCGACGGGGCCAACCGGCCGGACCTGCGCATGGTCGAAAGCGCCAGCCGCACCGTCGCGGCGATGCTGCCCGCTGCGGTGGCCGAAGGGCGGGTGCCGGTGGTGATATATGAAAGCACAGTCTATCCCGGCGTGACCGAAGAAGTCTGCGCCCCGCTGCTTGAAGCCGGCTCGGGCCTCACTTGCGGCAAGGACTTCTTCCTCGGCTACAGCCCCGAGCGGATCAATCCGGGCGACCGAGAACACACCATCGACAAGATCACCAAGGTCGTTTCCGGCCAGACCCCCGAAGTGCTCGAACGGGTCGCCGCGCTTTACGGCTCTATCACCAGCGGCGGCGTGTTCCGCGCCGCCTCGATCAAGGCGGCCGAGGCGGCCAAGGTGATCGAGAATGCCCAGCGCGATATCAACATCGCCTTCATGAACGAGATCGCGCAGATCTTCGCGCGGATGGACCTGTCGGTGTGGGACGTGCTGGCCGCGGCGCGGACCAAGTGGAATTTCCTGCCCTTCACCCCCGGCCTCGTCGGCGGGCACTGCATCGGGATCGATCCCTACTACCTGTCGCACCGCGCCGAAACGCTCGGCCTCGATCCGCGGGTGATCCTGGCGGGGCGGGGGATCAATGACAGCATGGCGCAGTGGGTCGGCCGGCAGCTCCATGCCGCACGCGGCGGGCGGCCCGGCTCGGTGCTGGTGCTCGGCTTCACCTTCAAGGAAAACATCCCCGACCTGCGCAACAGCAAGGTCGCCGATCTGGTGACCACGCTCGGCCGGCTCGGCCACGCGGTCACGGTGCATGACAGCCACGCCGATCCGGCCGAGGCGCTGCACGAGTACGGCATCCCGCTGGTGAGCGACGCGCTCGAACGGCGCTATGACCTCGTGCTGCTGGCGGTGCCCCACCGCGAATACCTCGCAATGGGCGCATCCGCGATCCGCGCGCTGGTTGCCCCCGGCGGCACGCTTGCCGATCTCAAGGGCGAACTCGGCGCGGCAGCAGACTGGACTTTGTGAGCCGCACGGGCGATTCCCCGCACACCCGAATACAGGACTGATCCATGCGCGTGCTCGTCACCGGAACCGCCGGCTTCATCGGCTTCAGCCTCGCTCGCGCCCTCCTCGCGCGGGGCGACAGCGTGATCGGGGTCGATTGCGTCAACGATTATTACGATGTCCGCCTGAAAGAGGCGCGCAATGCCGTGCTCCTGCGCGAAGGCGGCAGCCGCTACACCTTCCTGCGGCAGGACTTCGCCGATTATCCGGGCCTCACCGCTGCGCTGAAGGGCCACGAATTCGACCGGATCGTCCACTTGGGCGCGCAGGCCGGGGTGCGCTATTCGATCGAAAACCCCCACGCCTACGTTCAGGCCAACCTCGTCGGCCACCTCAACCTGCTGGAGGTGGCGCGCCACCGGGGGGTGGAGACGATGGTCTACGCCAGTTCCTCCTCGGTCTATGGCGGCAACACCAAGCTGCCGTTTTCGGTGGAGGACCGGGTCGATCATCCGCTCTCGCTCTATGCCGCGACCAAGAAGGCCGACGAGCTGATGAGCGAGACTTATGCCCACCTCTACGGCCTGCCGCTGACCGGCCTGCGCTTCTTCACCGTCTATGGCCCATGGGGCCGGCCCGACATGATGATGTGGATCTTCACCCGCAAGCTCTATGCGGGCGAGCCGCTGCCGGTGTTCAACCACGGCGAGATGCACCGCGATTTCACCTATATCGACGATATCATCGCCGGGGTGATGGCCAGCCTCGATCACCCGCCGGCCAACGACGGCACGGTGAAGGCCGGCGGCAGCACCCGCCCGCACCGGCTCTACAACATCGGCAACCACCGGAGCGAACCGCTGCTGAAGGTGATCGCCCTGCTGGAGGCCGAAACCGGCCGCAAGGCCGAGCTGAACCTGCTGCCGATACAGCCGGGCGACGTGCCCCAGTCCTTCGCCGACATCGACGCGATTGCCGGCGATCTGGGCTATGCGCCGACGACCAGCATCGACGTGGGCGTGCCGAAATTCGTGGCGTGGTACCGGGAGTATCACGGGGTTTAGGGGGTGAAAAACTAGAATTGGCACCGGCAGGTGGCTTGTAAATAATATACTAAATTTCATCCCCGGATATTTTTATTCGGAAAAACATTATTTAATTGTTACATGAATTTCTGACAATTAATGGGAACATTTTGCGATTTGTTCCGTT
>CANGQZ010000195.1 GCA_947455865.1 Sphingomonadaceae bacterium | reverse complement strand
GACCGAGCGCAGCTTTGTCATCCTCGACGAGGTTGGGCGCGGCACCTCGACCTATGATGGGCTGGCGCTGGCCTGGGCGGTGGCTGAGGCTGTGCACGGCGTGAACCGCTGCCGCTGCCTGTTTGCGACGCATTACCACGAGCTCGCCAGACTGGCCGACAGCTGCGAGGCGCTCTCGCTCCACCATGTCCGCGCCCGGGAATGGAAGGGTGATCTGGTGCTGCTCCACGAACTGGCGGATGGCCCGGCGGATCGTTCCTATGGCCTCGCGGTCGCGCGGCTGGCGGGAGTGCCGGCTCCGGTGATCGCGCGGGCCAAGGCGGTGCTCGAGCGGCTGGAAAAGGGGCGGGCGGAAACCGGCGGCCTCGCCGCCGGTTTGGGCGATCTGCCTTTGTTTGCCGCAGCTTTCCAAGCACAGGCCGAACAGGTCGATGCGCTGCGCGAGCGGCTCGCCGCGCTCGATCTTGATGCCCTGTCCCCGCGCGAGGCACTCGATTTGTTGTATGAATTGCAACGCGCTGCTGAAAACTAGCGCTTCGTTAACTGTGCCGGCGCTAAACCAACCGCCATGTTCGGACCGCGCCTTTCCCGGATCTTCGCCAATCGCTGGGTCGCCGTGTGGTGGGCAGCCAGCGTTTTGTTCCTAGCCTGGCAGATGACCCCGGCTCCCGATGAAGACGACAGCACGGCGGCAAAAGCGGCAGCTGCGCAGACTGCCAACCCATGGGCGGGCAATACGCCATGATGGTCAAAGTCAACCATGCTGCGAATTTGCGGCGCACTGCGATCGGTTCGGTGGTAGTGCTGGTGTTGGTTGTCCTGTTCGCGCAGGATGGCGGCCCGACCGATATGTTGGCGGGTCAATTGGCCAAAGTTGCCAAGCAGCCCGTTGCCGAGGCTTCCGCCGAAGCGAACGAGGTCCCCGCGACGGCGCCAACCGCCCGCCCCAGCCCGGCGGCATGGTTTACCCCTGCGGAAGACGAAGACCAGCCTGCTCCACCCCCCCCTCCACCGACTCGTGCGTCAGACTGGGGCCCGGCATCGCAAGTGGCCGGCGTTGATCATCCGGTGGTGCGCAAACCGCCCCCGCGCGGGGTGGATTTTCCCGAGAACAACTAGAACGCGCGCTAGATCTATTCTTCGTCGGCACCTTCACCGAAGCAGCCGTCCTCGTCGTCGTCGTTCCGTTCGCCTCGGAATGCGCTCATGTCGATCACGCCGCTTGAAGCCATTTGCCGCATATGGTCGACGAGATCTGGCACATCATCGCTGTCGTCGCCAGTTGAGACTTTGTCGCTTTCGTCGAGCCCGAATGGCGCCGTCGTGCTGTCCAGCGCATCGCGGGCCACGGCCTGGGCCTGGGTTTCGTCATCGTCCTGTTCAGAATTGACAGTTTCGGGTGGCAGCGGCGCGCGGTCTTCGGGCGGCATGACATTTCTCCATTATCTGTCAGCCACTTACGCTCATCGCTGCGCGATGTTCCCTGTCATCGAGTGGGGACCGGTGTCTCGCCCGAATAATCGTAGAATCCGCGCCCGCTCTTCCGGCCGAGCCAGCCAGCCTCGACATATTTCACCAACAGCGGCGCTGGGCGGTACTTGCTGTCACCGGTCGAGGTGAACAGCACCCGCACAATCTCCAGGCAGGTATCGAGGCCCACGAAGTCGGCCAGTTCCAGCGGCCCCATCGGGTGATTTAGACCCAGCCTGCAGCCCTTGTCGATATCGGCCACGCCGGCAGTGCCCGCGCCCAGCACGAACGCCGCCTCGTTCAGCATCGGCACCAGCACGCGGTTGACCACAAAGCCGGCTTCGTCCTCGCTTTGCACCACTTCCTTGCCCAAGCTTTCGGCAAAGGTGCGGGTGCGCGCCAGCGTCTCCGGCGCCGTGGCAAGCCCCGGGATAACCTCAATCAGCTTCATCAGCGGAACCGGGTTGAAGAAATGCAGGCCGACGAACCGCGTCGGATCGGCCGTGCCTGCGGCCATCCGGGTGATCGGGATCGAACTGGTGTTCGAAGCCATGATCGCGGTGGGCGCCAGCACCTTGCCTGCGGCCTCAAAAATCCGCCGCTTGATTTCCTCGCGCTCGGTTGCAGCCTCGATGATGAATTCGGCCTCAGCCATGGGCGCGTAATCGCCGCAAGGCGCAATCCGCGCCAGCAGCGCTTCGGCATCGGCAGCGGTAATCTTTTCCTTGGTGACCAGACGCGCCAACCCCGTGCCAATTGCGGCTTTGGCCTTTTCCGCGACCTCCAGGCTCACGTCCGCCAGCAGCACGGCATTGCCGAACTGCGCTGCGGTCTGGGCGATGCCTGAGCCCATCTGGCCGGCGCCGATCACTGCCACGATGGTCATGTCTGAACTGCTCCTGCGCTGTGTCCCGCGAAGTCTAGCGGTTTTTGCCCGGGACCCACAAGACATCGGCGGCCCCGTTGGCGTTGAGCACGCGGGCGAGCACGAACAGATAGTCCGACAGGCGGTTGATATAGGCCAGAGCCGCCGGGTTGACTGCGGCTTCGGCAGCCAGGGCCGTCATCGCCCGTTCTGCCCGGCGTACCCCGGCGCGTGCCACATGAACCCGCGCCGCTGCCTCGCTCCCGCCGGGCAGGATGAAGCTCGTCAAGGGGGAAAGTGCCGCATTGAGCGCGTCGATCGCATGCTCAAGCTGCTCTGCCTGCTTGGGAATTACGCGCAGCACCATTTCGGACGGCGTGAAATCGTTGCCGGGCGTGGCAAGATCGGCGCCGAGATCGAACAGATCGTTCTGAATCCTGATCAGCGCGGCGCGCGGTTCACCCTCAGGCAGCGCGGCCACGGCCAGCCCGATGGCCGAATTGGCCTCGTCGACCGCGCCGATGGCTTCCATCCTCGCCGCATGCTTGAGGCAGCGTGACCCGTCGACCAGACCGGTCGTGCCGTCATCGCCTGTGCGGGTGTAGATCTTGTTGAGCTTGACCAAGCCGGCTCTCGCCCGCTCAGGACTTGCTGACGGCGAGCAGGATCACCACGACCAGAATCGCTGCCGCCTGATACTTTATCCGGGCGAACATCATTTTGTTCTGGAGCAGCATCATTTCGGGGACCGTCTCGGTTTCCCCGCTCTCCAGATCGATCTTGGTGCTCTGGAGAAACGCGGCGATGCCGCGCACCAGACTGACGACGACCATGATCATTAGCACGACGATCACCGGGGCAAGGACATAGATCATGTGAGAGTATGTAGGACCGGGCCGAGCGAAATGCCAGCAGGGAAGCGGCCTGCCCGAAGTGCCATTGCCAGCGCGATCCCGTCCTCGCCCGCTCGGCGGCGTTCGGCCAATGCGGGCGCATTACGGCGCTTGGCCAGTTTGGTGCCGTCGGCGGTGACCAACAGGCGGTGGTGGCGCCAAACCGGCACCGGCAGATCGAGCAGCGCTTGCAGCAGGCGGTGGATATGCGTCGCGGCAAACAGGTCGGCGCCGCGCGTAACCAGCGTCACGCCGTCCGCCGCGTCGTCGAGCGTGGCGGCGAGGTGATAGCTCGCGGGCGCGTCCTTGCGCACCAGCACCACGTCGCCGAAAATTTCGGGGGTTGCGTGCTGTACGCCGGCCAGTTTGTCGGTCCATTCGAGCGGGCCGGTGAAGGCCAGCGCCTTGGCACAATCGAGCCGCCATGCCGCGCCTGCCAGATCGACGGCGCGGGCGCGGCACGTACCGGGATAGAGCGGACCGTCGGGCCCGACGGCGGTCGCGGCAGCGGCAATCTCGGCGCGGGTGCAGCGGCAGGGATAGAGCAGGCCCATCGCTATGAGCCGCTCGGCGGCGGCAGCATAGGCGGCGAGGCGGGCGGACTGATAAATCACTGGCCCATCCCAGCACAGCCCGATCCAGGCAAGATCTGCAAGGAATTCAGCAATATATTCAGGGCGCGAACGCTCACCATCGATGTCTTCGATACGCAGCAGGAACTCTCCGCCGTGGTCACGGGCGAGATCGTGCGCCACGATCGCGGCGTAGGCGTGGCCGAGGTGGAGCGGGCCGTTGGGGCTGGGGGCGAAGCGGGAGCGCAGCATCGCCGCCTAGTTTAGCGCGGGCGTAGCGGCCTGTCGCCAACTGTGGATTCCGGCCACTGCCCCGGGTTGACCCGCGCCTTCGCAAATGCTCGATTATCACCATGCGCTGTCGTGAAACCGTAATTTCGATCTGCGACCGGAGGGTATGCTCAAGAGCGAGCTGATCGAACGTGCGGCCCGGTTCCGCAGCGTGGAGGATGATCCCTCCCGGCATTTGTCCAATTGTCCGGCACTTGTACTCAATGCGGATTACACCCCGCTATCCTATTATCCGCTGAGTCTGTGGCCGTGGCAGACCGCGATCAAGGCGGTGTTTCTGGAGCGGGTGGACATCGTTGCCAGCTACGAGCGGGTGGTCCATTCGCCCAACTGGTCGATGCAGATCCCTTCGGTGATAGCGCTGCGCCAGTTCGTGAAACCCAGTGAATTTCCGGCCTTTACGCGCTTCAACGTGTTCCTGCGCGACCGGTTTTCGTGCCAGTATTGCGGCAGCCCGCACCACCTTACGTTCGATCACGTGGTCCCTCGCCGGCTGGGCGGGAAGACCAGCTGGGAGAACGTGGCGACCGCCTGTGCGCCGTGCAACATGCGCAAGGGCGGGCGCACCCCCAAACAGGCGCACATGCCGCTGCTGCTCGAGCCGATCCGCCCGACCAGCTGGCAATTGCAGGAGCGCGGGCGCGGATTTCCGCCGAATTACCTGCACGAAACCTGGCGCGACTGGCTTTACTGGGACATTGAACTGGAGGCTTGAACTCCCAATCTGCAACGGCATGCAACGCGGTTGCATCAACCCCAGAGGAGATTGCAATGCCCCCCAGTCCATGGTCGCACGTCCGGAGCAACGGCGTGGCCGACGACGTCGATTTCGAGATCAAGGGGCAGGAGCTCCAGTTCGTCGAGATCGAGCTCGATCCGGGCGAGAGCGCGGTCGCCGAAGCCGGGGCGATGGTGTGGAAAGATGCCGCTATCGGCATGACCACCGTGTTCGGCGATGGCCGCGCCGGCGAGACGACCGGGGGCTTCATGGGCAAGCTGCTCGGCGCGGGCAAACGGCTGGTGACCGGCGAGACCCTGTTCACCACCGTCTTCACCCAT
>CANGQZ010000194.1 GCA_947455865.1 Sphingomonadaceae bacterium | reverse complement strand
TTGCCCGAAGAGCGGTTGGAAATGTAGCGCACCGGATCGATCGGCTCGTGCGTCGGGCCGGCGGTGACGAGCACGTGCTTGCCAGACAGCGAGCCGTTTTCGGGTTTAACGAACACCGCCGGGGCGGGCGGCGGAAACGCGGCACCGACACTCACCGGCTGGACATCGCCGGCAATCGGCTCTGGCTCGGCCCCTTCGCGCATGAGATGGTTGAGCGCTTCGGGATCGGTCGGCGGGGCGGCGCGGGCGGCACCCTTGCGCGCCACTAGCGGGCTGGCGAGCGGATCGGCCAGTGGCTCGACCGGCAGCTCGGCAGCAAGCGCGGCCGGCAGATCGGGCAAAGGTTCGCCCGTTTCGGAATCGAGCGCGTCGAGCCGGGGGGAACCGCGAATGATCATCGAAGCGGAAAGGCCGCCAAGGCTGGCAACAAGCGGCGAACTGCCATCGCCGCCTGTGCGCCCGGCGGCCGGGGCATAGTCCGGCAGCACATAATCATCGGCCAGCTCGGGCAGGTCCGGATCCCAGCCATCCCCATCAAGCATCGGCAGCGCCTCGGGGCCGGTGAACCATTCGGCCACCGTCCGCCAGATCGCGGGAGGCTCGGGCAGCCGGCCGGGACCGAATTCGCCGCAGGCCATCGGGCCCTCTTCCGGGTCCATCACGTAGACGCCCGCGTCGCGCAGCGCGGCAACATTGCGCTGGGTCGCCTCGTGCTCCCACATCATCACGTTCATGGCCGGAACCACCATCACCGGCTTGTTGGTGGCGAGCAGCAGCGTGGTGGCAAGATCGTCCGCGATCCCTGCAGCCATCTTGGCAATAAGGTTGGCGGTGGCCGGACAGACCACCACCAGATCCGCTTCCCGCGAAAGCTGTATGTGACCCATTTCCACTTCGTTGCGCAGATCCCACAAGGTGGTGTGGACCGGGTTCTCGCTGAGCGCGGCGAGCGCCATCGGGGTGACAAACTGGGCCCCGCCATCGGTGAGCACGCAGGTGACCTCGCCGCCGCCGCGGCGGATCAGGCGGACGAACTCGCACGCCTTGTAGGCGGCGATCCCGCCGCCGACGATCAGGAGGATGCGCGGACCGGCCATATCAGCGCTGTTGCACCGGGAAAGCCGCGGAAACAAGCCCGCGCACGGCCTGCGGCACGAAGGCGAGGCCAATGAACAGCGCCGGAGTGGCCATGAAACCCCAATAGAAATTGTCGGGCCGGCCGGCAAACATGAATGCGGTGCCGTAGCCAAGATAGAGCAGGGTGCCGAACGCGCCGGCCGGACTTTTCCAGCCGGACCAGCCAAACAGGCTGGCCAGCACGAGCGGCCCGGCCAGCATCGGCGGCAGCCAGCGCAAGTTGCTCGACAGCACTTCGAGCGAGAGCCAGCCGCTCAGCCCGCGTAGCGCCAGCCACGAGGCCGAAGGGGGATCGTCAGGCCGGACGTATCCGGCGACGGTGTGCAGATGCAGCACCATTGCAGCGGCAAACAACGCGATCAGCGCAAGCCACGCCGCGCCCTCTTTCCAACGCCGGTGCCACACCGCGAATGCCGCCATCAACAGCACGAACGGCAGGCTGTGTTCGCGCAGCGCCAGCGCAGCCGCGGCGGCCAGCCAGGCCCCGACCCACTTGCCGCGCTGCGGCCGGTGCAAGGCGAATGACAGTGCCAGCAGTTGCCCGGCCCACAGTTCGTGCAGCACGAAAAAGTAGCGGGTGGTGCCGAGCGAGGCGCCGAAGAACAGACCGGCCATCGCCAGAAGGCGCATATCCGCTCCGCCTGCCTCTTCGCCCAGCCGCCGCCACCACGCCAGCAGCACCGCGCCGAGCATCGCCAGCAGCACCGCGCCGAGCATCGCCAGCGACAGCGGGATCAGCGCGCCTGCGGGGAGCAGCGAAGTGATGACCGCGAGCGTCGGCAGGCGCACCGCAAAGCCGGGATGCAGCGGATAGTTGTGCCGGCGGTGTTCATCGGCGATCACCGCATAGTAATTCTCGCCATGGCGAAGCCGGACGATGACATCGCCGTATAGCTTGAGATCTTCGTCACGCTCGCGCGCCGGGCCGGCCGAAACGAGGCTCGGCGGTTTGGCCGGGCCCTCGCCAGCGGCGATTGGGGTGACGGCAGCGAGCGCCAGAGCGGCCAGGACCAGCGCAAGCACGGCCCGCGCCGGGAACCGGGCCCAGTGCGCAAAGCGGTTCCACGCCGCTGCTTCAGCCACGGGCCAGCCCCGCTTGCCGCAACAGAGACGGCAGGGCCATCGGCGCCATCGCCAGCCCCATCAACAGGAGTGGGGTGATCGTGACCCCCCAGTAGAAGTTATTGGGCCGCCCGGCGAGCGCGAAGGCCAGCGCATAGCCGGTGAGCAGGAGCGCCGCGAAGCCGCCGGCTGGGCCCTTCCACCCGCTCCACCCGAACAGCGCAAGGATCACCATCGGCCCTGCCAGCCAGACCGGAAGCAGCGACAGCACGCTGGAATTGATCACCTTGTAGAGAAAACCGGAGATCCCGCCCAGCACCAGCCACGGCGGCGAGACCGGATCGCCGGGACGGATCTGTGCAGTGGCGAGTTGGAGATGTAGCGCGAGCAGCGCCGCGAACAGCGCGATCAGCGCGAGCCATGCCCCGCCCTCGCGCCAGCGCCGGTGCCACAGCGCCCACGCCGCCATCAGCAGCACGAACGGCAGCGCCAGTTCGCGCACCGCCAGCGCGCCGGCGGCGGCGAGCCACGCGCCGGCCCATTTACCCTGATCCGGGCGGTGAAGCCCGAACGACAGCGCGATCAGCTGAGCCCCCCAGATCTCGTGCAGGACGTTGTAGCGGAAGTTGAGCCCGCTGGAGATGCCCATCAGCAATAGCGCAAGGCCGATCAGGCGGAACCGCTCGCCCCCGGGTTCACTCGCGAAACGGCGCGCATTGGCGAGCATCATGCCGGCAAACAGCAGGATTTCCAGCGCGATCAGCCCCGCCGGCCCGGCCCATGCCGAAACGAACGCCAGCGTCGGCAGCCGCACGGTCAGCCCGGGGGCGACCGGATAGCCATTTCGGCGCTGTTCCTCGGTCGCGGCGACATAGTAATTGTCGCCGCGCTGCACCCGCGCGATCACCAGCCGGTAGAACCGCAGGTCGTTGTCGTCTTCCTGCTCGGCCACCACTTTGCCGTTGGCATGGGTGGCGATGACTTTGGGCGGGGCGGCCAGCGGCGGGGGATAGCCGGGGGCCCACGCCGCAATCAGCAGCATGGCAGCCAGCAGGGCCAGCGCCATGCGCGCCAGCCCGCGCGGCCAATGGGCATAACGGTCGTAGAGCAGAGGAGCGTGAGCGGGCGCCGCCGCTAGTGCAGCCACCCCAGTGCAAGCATCGTCCAAACCGCGGTTCCCCCCAGCACGACCCCCGCGAGGAGGTAGAGCCCGCTGCTAGACCGGGTATGGTTACCAGCGGGTTGACGCCGCTCCCACAGCAGCTCGACTTCGGGCAGCGGCGGCGGTTCGGGGGCGCCGCCGCGGGCCGGAAATTGCCCCTCAATCCGGCGAACCAGTTCGGGCAGGCGCAGCAGCGTCGCAAAATCGCTGCGGATGCGATCGGCCAGCGCGGCCTCGGGGCCAAGCTCGTCGCGGATCCACGCCCGCACGAACGGCGCGGAAACATCCCACATGTTGATCGCGGGATCGAGCGCGGTGGCAAGACCCTCTACCATCACCATCGTCTTTTGCAGCAGCAGCAGGTGCGGCTGGGTCTGCATGTCGAAATCGCGGGTGATGGCGAAGAGCCCGTCGAGCATCTGGCCGACCGAAAGCTCGCTCACCGGCTTGCCGCGCATGGGCTCGCCCACCGCACGCAGCGCGGTCGCGAATTCGTCGACGGAATGGTAGCTCGGCACGTACTGCGCCTCGAAATGGATTTCGGCGACGCGGCGGTAATTGCCGGTGGTCAGTCCGTAGAGGATCTCTGCGAGCCACTGGCGCGCGCGCCGGTCGATCCGGCCCATGATCCCGAAATCGATCGCTACGATCGTCCCATCCGGGCGGACGAACAGGTTGCCCTGATGCATATCGGCGTGGAAGAACCCGCCGCTGATTGCTTGGGTCAGGAACGCCAGCACCAGCCGCTTGGCGAGCGCGGGCAGATCGTGCCCGGCGGCTTGCAGCGCGGCAAGGTCGCTCATCTTGGTGCCGTCGACCCATTCGATCGTGAGCACCCGGCCATTGGTGCGGTCCCAGTCGATCGCCGGGATGTGATAGCCGGCAAAGCTCTTCATCCCATCGGCCAGTTCGGACGCGCTGGCGGCTTCGCGCCGAAGGTCGAGCTCACGCACGGTCCAGCGCTTGAAGTTGGCGATCACCAGCCGGGGCCGCAGCCGCCGCGCCTCGCCGCCGAGCGCTTCGAGATGCGCCGCGGCCCATTCGTAAGTCGCGATATCGCGCCCGAACTTGTCGCGGATACCGGGGCGCAGGACTTTGACCGCGACCGTGCGCCCGTCGTTGGTGACCGCCCGGTGGACCTGCGCGATCGAGGCCGCGCCGACCGGCTCATCCTCGATGCTGGCGAACAGTGCCGTCAGCGGCTGGCCGAAGCTGGCCTCGATCTCGGCGCGGATCGCCGCAAACGGCACAGGCGGCAGACTGTCCTGCAAGGTGAGCAGATTGTGCGCGGCTTCCACACCGACCAGATCAGGCCGGGTCGCCAGCGTCTGGCCCAGCTTGATCGCTGCCGGCCCGATCGTCTGGAACGCGCCGGCATAATCGGGCACGCGCGGCTGGCGGGTACCCAGCCGGGCGATGCGGCACAGCCGGCGCACCTGTGGCGGCGTGTTCGGCGCTTCCTCGATGATTCGCAGACAGCCATGCCGGGCGAGGGTCCGTCCCCACCGCAGCAGCCGGAATATGTGAGTCGCCGAGGCGGTCAAATCAGACCTTCCACCCCGAATGGATCGCCACCAGCCCACCCAGGATCGGCTCGACCCGGGTGCGCGTGAACCCGGCGGCGCGAATCATCGCTTCGAATTCGCCCATCGGCGGGAAGCGTCGGATCGATTCGACGAGATAGCGGTAGCTATCGGCATCGCCGGCAAGCGCCTGGCCGAGCTGGGGCACGATCCGGTGTGAATAGGCGTCGTATGCTTCCTTGAAGCCGGGCCATTCGGTGGTCGAAAACTCGAGGCAGAAGAACCGCCCGCCATGGCGCAGCACCCGGTGTGCCT
>CANGQZ010000193.1 GCA_947455865.1 Sphingomonadaceae bacterium | reverse complement strand
GGCTTCCGTTTTTCCCGAGGTTACAGGCTACACACCGAGTCTGTGGCTGAAGCCAGTATCCGACTGAAGTCGGAGGGGTTCCTCCCTAGCAGAGGACTCTAAAAAGGCGGGCGGAACTCATTTGCTCCCTACCCGGTTGCCTCCATTCCGGTAGCAACTCCCCCCAACGGCTCCCTGATAGGCCCTACATCCCCCTGGCGGCGCGGCCCGGCCCGCGTCGATGGGGGGATTGCGCGTGGCTACCTTCACCGGCACCAACGGTGCCGACAATCTGCTCGGTACGAGCGGCAACGATATCGTCAATCCGCTGCTGGGGCGCGACACGGTCGATGGCGCGGCGGGCTTCGATACGCTCAATCTGGACTGGTCGGCACAGACCGCTGGGGCTGCCAGCACGATCACCGCAGCTGGTTCCGGCAGCTTCTCCGGCACCCTCGCCGCTGATCTGGGCGGCACCAATTCGGTTCGCCTCGCCAATATCGAAAGCATCGTTGCCACGTTTTCAGGCGGGGGAGATACCGTCACGCTCGATGCCACACCGCTGGCCGGTGGCGCGCTGGTCAACCTTTCGGGCGGGGCCGGTTTCGATACTCTGATCGCCGATTTCTCCGCCTTCGCCGCCACCAGTTTCGCGATGGGCGTGAATTTCCTGATCGCCGCCAATCACGGCGCCTATGCCGGGTTTGAACAGTTTGCGCTCACTCTCGGCGGCGGCACAAACACGGTCACAACGCAGTACGGCAACGATACCGTACGCGCCGGCAGCGGCAGCAACACCATCAACACCGGTGACGGCAATGACGTCATCTGGTCCGCAGGCGGGGTGGACCGGATCGATGGCGGGGCCGGGAGCGATAGCTGGCATGGCGACTATTCGGGTTGGAGCGCGGACTTATCGTTCGGGTTCGATGGCTATCGCGGCGAAGGGGCGCTGAACACCGGGCTCAGCTTTACCCACATCGAAAACGCCAGCCTTGTCACCGGATCGGGCAACGATGCCTTCTTCCTCGCCGGCCCGCGCACGGTTTCGGTCGATGGCGGCGCGGGGACCGACCAACTGATCTGGGACCAGACCGGTGCCATCGGCCAGCCGCCTTCCGCCGAATTCGATGCGGGCCCCGCCGGCACTTTCACCGGCTGGATCGACAACGCCAGCTTCGCCGGGATCGAGCAGATCAACGTCGCCCTGTCCGACGACGACAATTACGCCTTCGTCGATACCGCGCTGCTTGCCGCCGGAGCCGGGCCGGTGCCGGCCACGCTCAACCTCGATGGCGGAGCCGGTTTCGATACCCTTGCGGTCGATTTCATGACTTTTGCCGCGATCACCTTCACCGTCGATGCCCTCGGCGCGATTGCCAGTCCCTATGGCAAGTTCCTCAATTTCGAACAGTTCGGCGTGGCGCTCGCCGGCGGCACCAACACGGTAGTCACCGGCGCGGGCGACGACACGATCTTCTCGTCCGGCGGGGTTGACCAGATCGATTGCGGCGCGGGCTTTGACAGCTGGACCGGGGACTGGTCGGCCAGCGCCGCCAATCTGTCCTTCGTTTTCGATGGCACCGCCCGCACCGCCACATCGTCCACCGGCACGCTCGTCACCAATGTCGAGGACGGCACGCTCAACGATACGATGACCGGCGGATCGGGTGTCGACTTGCTGACCTATGAAGACGCGACGACAGCGGTGAAGATCAGCCTAGCCCTCGTGGGCGTCGCGCAACTCACCGGCGGTGCGGGCACCGACCGGCTCGACGACACGTTCGAGCACCTGACCGGCTCGGCCTTCAACGACACCCTTACCGGCAATGCCTTGAACAATGTGCTCATCGGCCTTGCCGGGATCGACAAGCTCGACGGCGGCGCGGGCGCGGACACAATGATCGGGGGTCTCGGCAACGATACCTACGTGGTCGACAATCCCGGCGACGTGGTGATCGAAAACGCGGGCGAAGGCACCGACGTCGTCAACTCGAGCATCTCCTATACGCTTCCCGAGAACATCGAGAACCTCGTCTTCACGGGTAGCATGTCGCTGACTGGCATCGGCAACACGCTGGCCAATTCGATCACGGCCAACACCGCGGCCAACCTCCTCTATGGGCTCGACGGCAAGGACATCCTGAACGGTGGCGGCGGGGACGATACGCTGGTCGGTGGGCGCGCCGCGGATACGTTGACCGGCGGCAGTGGTGCCGACGCCTTCCGCTTCGACGTGCTGGAGGTCAGCACCAACCGCGACACGATCCGCGATTTCACCCCCGGGGCCGATCGGATCGAGTTGGTGCGCAGCGTCTTCACCGTGCTGGCTGCCAACCCGCTGGGGCCGCTCCCGCCCGGCGAAGTCGCATTTGGCTCAGCCGCCACCACGCCGGGCCAGCATCTGGTTTACAACATCGCGAACGGCTTGCTGTCCTATGACCCGGATGGAAGCGGCGCGGCCGCGGCGATCCAGATTGCCATCCTCAGCACCAAGCCAGCGATCAGCGCCATGGATATCTGGCTTATCTAGAGCCAGCCCGCCTCGCGGTACCACTGCACGGTCGCCTGCAGGCCGCTGCGGCTTTCGATCTGGGCGCACCACAGCCGCGTCGGCACTCGCGCCCGCTCGCGCACCACCCAGTCAGGATGGCACATGTAGCTCACCCGGTCGCGGGTCAGCTTGGCCTTGGCCCCGCGCAGCCACCCATCGGCCCACGCCACCCGCGCCAAAGTGCGCTGCGGCAAGTGCACCACCCATGGCCGGCGGCCGGCGGCCCAGCCGATCGCGCGGGCCAGTTCGTAATGGCTCCAGCCGCCGGGCTTGCCGTCATCCGGCTCGAACACTTTGCCGCTGACATTGCGCGCCGATGGCACCAGCGCCAGCAGCAGGCGCGCCAGATCGTCGACATGGATCAGCGACGAGCGTCCTTCCTTGGGCGGCATCGGCACCACCCCCCAGCGCGCGACGCGGAACAGCTCTAACACCTCGCGGTCACGCGGGCCGTAGATCGTCGGCGGGCGTACAATCGTCCAGTCTAGACCGCTGGCGCGAACCAGCTTCTCTGCCTTGGCCTTGGAAGCCCCGTAGACCGAAAGCTGCGGCTCACGCGCGGCCAGTGAGGAGATAAACACCAGCCGCGGCACCCCCGCCGCCTTGGCCGCCGCGATCACTGCCAGCGTGCCGGCGACATTGCCCGCCTCAAACCCCGCTGCATCGGGTGCATTGACCACGCCCGCAACATGGATAACCGCTTCGGCCCCGCGCATCAGTTCGGCCAGCGCGGCGCCATTGGCCAGATCGCCGGCGATCCAGCAAACCCCGTCACGCGGCGGTTGCTCGCGCCGGGCGAGCGCCCGCACCGTATTGCCCGCCGCCAGCGCCCGGTCCACCAGCGCTTGCCCGACGAACCCGGTCGCCCCGGTAATCGCCAGCAGGCTCACCGCAGCACGAGCTGGTCGCGGTGAACGATCGCCGGGCGCGGGGCATAGCCGAGCAGCGCCGCGTGCTCGTTCGAATGACGGCCGAGCAGCAGCCGGCACTCATCCGCATCGTATTCGACCAGTCCGTGCGCCAGCACCGCTCCGGCGGTATCCGCGATCCCCACCGCATCGCCGCGCGCAAATTCGCCCGCGACGCCGCTGATTCCCTTGGCCAGCAGGCTCGCCCCACCGAGCAGCGCCTGCGCCGCCCCGGGATCGACCGTCAGCGTGCCTTTGAGCCGCAGCCGCCCGCCAAGCCACGCCTTGCGCGCCCGGGCCTTGCCGCGCGGCAGGAACAGCGTTCCGATCCCGCCCTGCGTTATCCGTGCCATGGGCGCTTCGGGCGCGCCGTTGCCGATCGCCAGCGCGATGCCGGCCAGTTCGGCGATTTCAGCCGCCTGCAGCTTAGATGTCATCCCGCCCGAACCCAGCCCGGAGCCGGAGCCGCCATCGGCCATCGCATGGATTGCCGGGGTGACACCGCGCACCACCGCCAGCCGCTCCGCCGCGGGATCTGCCGGGTTGCGATCGTATAGCCCGTCAACGTCCGACAGCAGCAGCACCGCGCTCGCCCGCGCCGCCTGCGCCACCCGTGCGGCCAGCCGGTCATTGTCGCCGAAGCGAATTTCCTGGGTCGCCACCGAATCGTTCTCGTTGATTACCGGCACCGCGCCCGCATCGAGCAGGCGCGAGAGCGTGGCGGTGGCGTTGAGATAGCGCCGCCGGTCCTCCAGATCGTCGAGCGTCAGCAGCAGCTGCGCCGCGGTCAACCCGTGCTGCGCCAGCAGTTCGGCCCACAGCCCGGACAGCGCGATCTGGCCGACCGCCGCCGCCGCCTGCGCATCGGCCAGGCTGCCGCGGCCGCCCTTGTCCAGCCCCAGCGTGCGCGCACCCAGCGCGATCGCGCCCGAGCTGACCACGATCACATCCTGCCCGCGCGCCCGCGCTGCCGCGAGCTCACTCACCAGCGCGGCGATCCACGCCCGGCGCGGCCCATCGGCGTCGACCAACAAGGCCGAGCCGACCTTGACCACCAGCCGGGGGCAACGCGCGGGATCGGCCAGATCGGAAAGTGCGGTAATCTGCATGGTGGCGCGGCTTAGCCTTCCCGCGCCGGGCCGCAAAGCCCCTGCTCGCTCAGATCGGCGACCACGGGGTGTCATCCGCCTCTTCGCGCTCGCCGGTTGGCCGCTCGGTCACGGTCGCGGCGGGCAGGTAATCAATCACCGCGCTCAGCAGCGCGTCGATCCCCGCACCTGTCGCGCCCGAAATCGGGAACACTTCGGTCGCCCCCGCCGCCTTGAGCTCGGCGCTGAACGCCGCGACCAGTTCGGCATCGACCAGATCGATCTTGTTCAGCGCGACCAGTCGCGGCTTGTCATCAAGCCCGGCGCCATAGGCCGTCAGTTCGTCCTCGACAATGTGCAGCGCCTTGACCGGATCGGTGCCGTGCACGTCGATCAGGTGGATCAGCACCCGGCAACGCTCGATATGGCCAAGGAAGCGGTCCCCCACCCCGGCCCCATCGGCCGCGCCGGCGATCAGCCCGGGAATGTCGGCCAGCACGAACTCGCGGTCGCGGTGGCGCACCACGCCGAGCTGTGGGCGCAGCGTGGTGAAGGCATAAGCGCCGACTTTGGCCTTGGTGTTGGCGATGGCGTTGATGAAGGTCGATTTGCCGGCATTGGGCAGCCCGACCAGCCCGGCATCGGCCAGCAGCTTGAGCCGCAGCCACACCCACATCTCCTCACCGGTGATCCCCGGCTGATGCTGGCGCGGGGCGCGATTGGTGCTG
>CANGQZ010000192.1 GCA_947455865.1 Sphingomonadaceae bacterium | reverse complement strand
GCCTGCGGGCGCGGCGGTTGCGGCTGCGGGATCGGCTGCGGCTGAACCACCGGCGCCGGGGCCGGCACGGGCACCGGGTTCTCCGCGATCACCGGCGCAATCGCCGAGGCGGCCTGCGCGCTGGGATCGGGCGAGGTCGATTTGTCCGCCACTTCGTCGGCGATGGTCACCGTCATCCGCTCGGGCTCCGGCGGTGCCTTGGGTGCGAGCGGGTGCAGCGCCAGCCACGCGACCAGCGCGGCATGCGCGGCCAGCGCCACCACCAGACTGGCGGCTTCGTCACGGCTCAGAAGCGGGCGGGTTGCCATCTCCACCGGGCTATGGCGCTTGAACTGAACCGTTTGTGACCAGCGAGATCGAATTGAACCCGGCGTGGTTCAGCTCGCCCATCACTTCCACCACTTCGCCATAAGCCAGCGCGCGGTCGGCACGCAGGGTGACGAGCGGCGGCTTGGCCCCGTCCGCCGGGGCAAGGCTGGCCAGCCGGTCGGCCAGTTCGCCCGGGGCCACCGCATCGCGGTCGAGGTAGGTCCGCCCGTCGGCGGTCATCGTGATGGCGATCTCCTTGGGCTGCTGCGGCAGGGCGTTGGCGCGGCTGTCGGGCAGTTCGATCGGCACCCCGGCGGTGAGCAGCGGCGCGGTGACCATGAAGATGATCAGCAGGACCAGCATCACGTCGACCAGCGGGGTGACGTTGATCTCGGCCATCGCCCCGCGTCTGGCGCGGCGTCGGCGCGAACCGCCCGGGGCGATCCCCAGCGCCATCACTGCGCCTCCAGCTCGCGGCTCAGCGTGGCGTGGAAGCGGTCGGCAAAGCGCTGCAGCCGCGCCTCGAAATTGTTCACGCTGTTGGAAAAGCGGTTGTAGGCGATGACCGCCGGGATGGCTGCGAACAGGCCGATGGCGGTGGCGAACAGTGCTTCGGAAATCCCGGGGGCCACTACCGCCAGCGAGGAATTCTGCTGCTGGCCGATCTGGAAGAACGAATTCATGATCCCCCACACCGTGCCGAACAGCCCGACGAACGGCGCGGCGGAGCCGACCGTGGCGAGGAAATTCAGCCGGCTGCCCAGCGCGTCGCTTTCCTGCTCCACCACCGAGCCCATCTGCGCGGCGAGCCGCTGGCGGGTGCCCTCGCGGTCGAGCTGCTTCAGGGCCAGCGAACGCCGCCATTCGCCCAGCGCTGCGCCGACCACCCGGCTCGACGGGATCGCCTCGTCGGCCCGCTCGGCCTGATAGGCCTCCATGTCCTTGGCCGCCCAGAAGCCTTCTTCGTACTGCCGGCAGCGGCGTTCGGCCCGGCCCACCCGCACGCTGAACGAAACGATGATCGTCCACACCCACACGCTGGCAAGGAGCAGCCCGGCCATCACCACCTGCACCACGATATCGGCATCGAGGAACAGTTTGACGGGATCGAGATGGGCCGGAGCGGCCCCGGCGGCAAGCAGGGTAAGGGCGGTCATGCGGTGTCCGTGCGAGAGGGCGTCAGGAAAGGAATGAGCGGGGCATAGGCGGCGCGCCAGGCGGCCGGCTGGCGGCGGGCGCGGCCGTCGGGCCCGACAAAGCCGACCCGCACCCGCGCCTCGGCCAGCAGCGTGTCGCCGCGCAGCGCCTTCTGGATCAGGCGGCAACTGGCGGCGTTGATTTCCTCCGCGCGGGTTTCGATAATCACCACGTCGTCGAACCGGGCCGGGGTGACATAGCGGATCGCCAGGTTGACCACGGCATAGGCACCCTCCCCGCTGTCGCTCACCGCGCGCTGGTCGATCCCGAGCAGGCGGCCCATGTCGCTGCGCGCACGCTCGAACCAGCGCAGGTAATTGGCGTGATAGACCATGCCGGTCAGGTCGGTGTCCTCGAAATAGGCGCGGACCGCAAAGCGGTGGACCGGCCCGTCGAAGCATCCGCAAGGAGGCTGGGGGAGCGACGTCATGGCTGGCCCCGGTTTAGCCTTGGCGTGAGTCGCAGGGCAAGGGCTGGCGGCCCGGCTGCGATAATTCTACCCGGTTGCACCCACCGACCGCCTTGGGCCGGGGTGAGCGGGGTCAGCTGGCGGGCAGGCCTACTGCGGAACCATCGCGAAAAACTGGCGGCCGCCGAACAGGTGGACGTGCAGGTGCGGCACTTCCTGATGGCCGTGCTGGCCGACGTTGGCGAGCATCCGGTAGCCCGGATCGACCAGATCGTTCTCCCGCGCCACCTGCCCCACCGCGCGGACAAACCCGGCGATCTCGGCCTCGCTCGCCTTGGCCGAAAAATCGTCCCAGCTCACCCATTCGCCCTTGGGAATGACGAGGATATGCACCGGTGCCTGCGGGGCGATGTCATGGAAGGCGAGCGCGAAATCGTCTTCGTAGACCTTCCGGCACGGCAGCTCGCCGCGCAGGATGCGGGCGAAGACGTTATTCGGATCATAGGGGGCGCGCGGGTCGATCGGCATCAGTCGGGCTTTCTGCCGGCTTTTTCGGCAATGCCGGAGGTGCCCTCGCGCCGGTCGAGTTCGGCGAGTACTTCGGCCAGCGTCACCTCCTTCGCGGCGAGGAGGACGAGGAGGTGGAAGAGGAGGTCCGCCGCTTCGCCGACCAGTTCGGCCTTGCTGCCGGTGAGCGCGGCGATCACGGTTTCGGTGGCTTCCTCGCCCACTTTCTGGGCGATCTTGGCCGGGCCTTTCGCGCTCAGCCTGGCCACGTAGGACGAGGTGGGATCGGCGCTGCGCCGGGCGGCGATGGTGGCTTCAAGCTTGGCGAGGGTGCCGGTCATGCAACGGCATTGCAACGGGGTTGCAACGCGGTCAAGTCAGCCGCGCGCGGGCAGCCCGGCGGCGCGCAACGCGGCCTGCGCTTCGGCGATGGTGTGGTGGCCGAAATGGAAGATCGATGCCGCCAGCACCGCGCTGGCATGGCCCTCGATCACCCCCGCCACCAGATGGTCGAGCGTGCCGACCCCGCCGCTGGCGATCACCGGGATCGGCACCGCATCGGCGATGGCGCGGGGGCGCGCGTGGTCATAGCCGGCCTGCGTCCCGTCGCCGTCCATCGAGGTGACGAGCAGTTCGCCCGCGCCCAGTTCGGCCAGCCGGACGGCGTGGGCGACAGCGTCGATCCCGGGCGGCTTGCGCCCACCGTGGGTGAAGATTTCCCATCCTGCGACACGCTCGGGATGAGCGGGATCGATGCGGCGCCGGGCGTCGATCGAGGCGACGATGCACTGGCTGCCCATCTTCTGGGCGATATCGGCCACCACTTCGGGGCGCGAGACGGCGGCGGAATTGACCGCGACCTTGTCTGCCCCGGCCAGCAGCAGCGCCCGGGCATCCTCCACCGTGCGCACCCCGCCGCCGACGGTCAGCGGCATGAAGCAGACTTCGGCGGTGCGCCGGACGATGTCGAGCAGCGTGCCGCGCGCCTCGTGGCTGGCGGTGATGTCGAGAAAGCAGAGCTCGTCTGCCCCGGCCGCATCATAGGCCCGCGCCTGCTCGACCGGATCACCGGCGTCCTTCAGTTCGACGAAGTTCACGCCTTTGACCACCCGGCCATTGGCGACATCGAGACAGGGAATGACGCGGATGCGGACGGTCATCCCCGCTCCGCCATCGCGATTGCCGCCGCCAGATCGAGCCGGCCCTCGAACAGCGCGCGGCCGGTGATCACGCCTTCGATCCCCTCGTCGGCATGGAGCCCGAGCATGCGGATGTCGTCGAGCCCCTTGACCCCGCCGCTGGCGATCACCGGCAGGTTGGTCGAGCGGGCGAGGTCGACGGTGGCGTCGATGTTGCAGCCCTTGAGCATGCCGTCGCGGCCGATGTCGGTGAACAGCAGGCTGGCGACCCCGGCATCCTCGAACCGGCGGGCCATGTCGGCCACCGGCACGTCAGAAACTTCGGCCCAGCCCTCGGTGGCGATCATCCCGTCGCGCGCGTCGACCGCGACCACGATCCCGCCGGGATAGGCCCGCGCCATGTCCTTGACGAAGCCCGGGTCTTTCAGGGCGGCGGTACCCATCACCACCCGCGCCACGCCGAGATCGAACCAGCCATCCACCGCGAGCGCGGTGCGGATGCCGCCGCCCAGCTGGACGTGCCCCGGAAAAGCCGCGAGGATCGCCTCGACCGCCGCGCGGTTTTCCGCCCGCCCGGCGAACGAGCCGTCGAGATCGACCACGTGGAGATATTGCGAGCCGGCCTCGGCGAAGATCATCGCCTGCGCGGCGGGATCATCATTGTAGATGGTGGCGCGGGCCATGTCGCCCTCCGCCAGCCGCACGACCTGGCCGCCCTTGAGGTCGATTGCGGGGAAGACGATCATGGCGTCCACTCCAGAAAGCGTTCGAGCAGCGCCAGCCCGTAGGCCTGGCTCTTTTCGGGATGGAACTGCACCCCCACCACGTTGCCCTGCGCGACGGCCGCGACCAGCCCGCCGCCGTGATCGGTCATCGCCGCGATCGCGGCGCCGTCATCGGGGACGAAGTGGTAGGAATGGAGGAAATAGGCCTCGCCCACCTCGATCAGGTCATCCGCGTCCGAACGGTGCGGGACGGCGACGTCGTTCCAGCCCATGTGCGGGATCTTTATGGTCGCATCAGCTGGTTCAATCCGGCGCACTTCGCCCGCAATCCAGCCGAGGCCATCGGTGATCCCGTGCTCCACGCCCCGATCGGCCAGCAGCTGCATCCCGACGCAGATGCCGAGGAACGGCGCGCCGCCGACATGAACCCGCTCGGCCATCGCCGCGACCAGCCCGGGAATGGCGTTCAGCCCTTCGGCGCAGGCGCGGAACGAGCCGACGCCCGGCAGCACGATCCGGTCAGCGGCGCGCACCACATTCGGATCGGCGGTGATCGCCACCCCTTGCGCCCCGGCAGCGCGGAGCGCGTTGGCGACCGAATGGAGATTGCCTGCACCGTAATCGACGAGGGCCAGCGTCTCGGCCATGTCAGCCCAGCGCGTCCGTATCCGGGTGATCCCCGCCAGTCAGGTCGAGCGTGCCCGCGCCGAGCAGCCCTTTGGTCGAGGGGATCGCCCCGCCCTTGCGCGGATCGCGCTCCACCGCCTGGCGCATGGCGCGGGCGAAGCCCTTGAAGATGCCTTCGATGATGTGGTGGTTGTTCTGGCCGTACAGCAGCTCGATGTGGAGCGTGATCCCCACCGCCTGCGCGATCGAGTGGAACCAGTGCTGTCGGGTGCTTCGCTCATCGCGCCCTAAGTGGCGACGCCGCGCCGGATGGTCAAGCATCCAATGCCCGGCTTGCACGCTTT
>CANGQZ010000191.1 GCA_947455865.1 Sphingomonadaceae bacterium | reverse complement strand
GACAGCCATGGCGCCGGAGGCAGTTCTGCACTAACAATCATCACGGTCCACTCAGTGGGGGCCGGTCAATCGCGTTTCGCGGCGGTGATTGCCTGAGCGACATAAACCGCAGTGCGCATTAGATTTTCGGCTCCGGCCTCTGATCGGGAGATTTCCTCAACCCCATGCCCGACGGACAAGGCCTGCGCGGCCTCGACGATCGTGGGCGTTGGTCGATTGCGGCCTTCAAGCCAGGCTATCGGTTCAAGGAGCGTATCGGAGTATCCTTGCGCAATCTCAACGGTAGCTTGTTAGAGTTACACGGGGGCAAGGCTAAGGGCTTTCGGCGTTGAAGTCACGGTGCGATGGTAAGATGGTGCTAGGGTTCTCATTGGCTACACCGCGCCGGAAAACGTGTTAGTCTTGCGAAAATCGCAAGGGGATCATTGTCATGGCCAGCGCCGCCACCACCACCGATGTCCTGATAGTCGGCGCAGGCTTTGCTGGCATGTACATGCTCCACAAGCTGCGCCAGGCGGGTATTGCGGGTCAGGTCGTCGAGGCAGGCAGTGGCGTTGGCGGGACATGGTTCTGGAACCGTTATCCCGGTGCGCGGGTCGACGTTCAAAGTCTTGAATATAGCTTCAGTTTTGACGAGGGGTTGGAACGGGAGTGGCGCTGGTCGGAACGTTATGCGCCGCAAGCCGAACTTCTGGCCTATGCCGACCATGTGGCCGATCGTTTTGACCTGCGGCGCGACATTCGCCTCGATACGCGGATCACGGCAGCGACGTGGGATGAGGCGGCGCAGTGCTGGCACATCGCGACCGACACCGGCGATGGCTATGACTGCCGCTACTTCATCCTTGCGACCGGCTGCCTGTCGATCCCGACCGAAATCAGTTTTCCGGGCATCGAGGATTTCAAAGGGCCGATCTACCGCACCTCGCGCTGGCCGTGCGCAGGCCCGGATTTCGCCGGCCAGCGCGTCGGGATCATCGGCACCGGATCGTCGGCCATCCAGTCGATCCCGGTGATCGCCGCACAGGCGGCCCAGCTTACGGTATTTCAGCGAACGCCCAATTATTCGATGCCGGCGCACAATGGCCCGAGTCCCCCTGCCGATCTCGAGGCTTGGCAGCGAGATCCGCGCGGCTACCGCGCCGCGTCGCGCGATACCGCCGGTGGCTACCAGAACGAGTTCCGCGCGGACGTGCTGGCGACTGAATCTAGCCCCGAAGACATAAGGGCCGAACTTGATCGTCGCTGGGCCTGGGGGGGCTTCCGCCTGCTTGGCGCCTTTGGCGACACAGCGATCGACCCTGCCGCCAACCGCATCATTCAGGATTACATCGCCGAAAAGATCCGCGAGCAGGTCGTCGACCCCAAAGTCGCCGATCTGCTGACGCCGAAACAACATTATTTCGGCACCAAGCGCCCCTGCGTCGATACTGGTTACTTTGCCACCTTCAACCGCGATAATGTCGAACTGGTCGATCTGCACACCGCACCGATTGTTACCTTCAACACAGGCGGCATCGCCACCATCGCCCGCCAGCATGACTTCGATGCCATCGTGCTCGCCACGGGTTTCGATGCTATGACCGGTGCCATCGATCGTATCGACATCCGCGGCGTTGGCGGCCGCCGTATCAAAGATCATTGGGCCGAGGGGCCGCGCACTTATCTCGGGCTAATGGTCTCAGGCTTCCCGAACATGTTCACCATCACCGGGCCGGGCAGCCCGTCGGTGCTGACTAACATGATCAATGCCATCGAACAGCATGTGGAATGGATCGCCGACTGCCTGTCGTGGCTCGCCGAGCGCCAGATGGCCAGCATCGAGGCAACCCCTGAGGCGGAAGCGGCGTGGCACCGCCATGTCGCAGAAGCCGTCGCCCCGACGCTGCTGCCCACAGCCAACAGCTGGTACATGGGCGCGAATGTCCCAGGCAAGCCGCGGACGTTCATGGCCTATGCCGGTGGGCTCAACACCTATACCGGCATCTGCAAACAGGTCGCAGCCAAGGGTTATGAAGGTTTCACCATCCTCGCGGGCGGCACGGTTTTGAGCAATTCCCGGGAGTTCGCCAGCTACCCGCCACTGCCCGACATTCCGGCAAAGCTGCTGCCGATGATCGTCGAACGCCTGACAGCAGCCGGGCTGATGTCGGCTTGACGCCGATCAGTCTTTCGTCAGTTCCGCATGGCTCGAATTGGTCTGAACCCCGCGCTTCCCTTCAGATTCGAGTTGAACTTGGTCTTTGAAGGGGGAACTCGTCAGCACTACCGGCATGCTGCGCCTTGATTGCTGCCTTTCTCGCCAATGGGTCAGCAGCTCGATACCTACCTTACATGCACGTCCAAGTGTCGGTCTCGGATCGACCGGGTCTGGGACTTTGCTGCCGTTCTGAGCGCCTTCGGCAACCGACTGCATTCGGGAAAAACGCAACTGGTAGCGTTTCCCGGAGTACCGGGGCAAAGCCGTGGTGGTCACCAGCAAGCTGTTACAGCGCGACAAACCCGCGAGATGCTGTGTCGGCAACCCGCAGCACGGCAACTCCCCTTTGGCAGCAAGGGTCGATAAGGTTTTATTTCAATCGTTCAGCCAATCGGCTGTGGCCTCGCCCCTATGTCCCTCCGGGGCCAGCGCGGCGCGCAGGGCTTCCAGCAAAGGTGGCAGCGCCTGTGTGAAGGCGTAGGGCGGGTTGGCGATGAACAGGCCCGCGCCATTGTAGATGCCGGGCTGATCGCCGTCGTAAAGCCAATGCTCGACGTTCAGCAATTTCGGGATACCAAGTTTGCGAAGTTGTCCCTTCCACCGCACATGCGTGGCGCGGTCTTTCAGCGGATACCAGATCACCGTCACGCCATGTGCCCATTTGCGGTGAGCGCCGGCGAGGGTGGCGGTGATCCGTCCGCGTTCGTCCGGCTGCTCGTATGGCGGGTCGACCACCACCAAGCCGCGCGCCGTGCGGGGCGGCACCAGCGCCAGCCAAAGCTCGTAGGCGTCGCGCTCATGCACGGCAGCAGAGGTGTTGCGCATCACGCCGCGAAGAGTTTGGGCGTCTTCTGGATGTTTTTCGTTCAGGATCAGAAAATCCTGTGGGCGCAGAAGCTGCGCCAAAATCCGCGGCGAGCCTGGGTAGAGGTGCGACGCAGCCGCGAAATTTTCTCCGAGATTCACCGCCTGTACGGCGGCGCGGTAGTCGTTCAGCAAGGGGTTGGGATCGGCAAAGGCGCGCAATACGCCCTGCGCAGCCTCGCTGGTACGCCCGGCCTCCTCGCCGTCAAGGTCATAAAGCCCGCAGCCGGCATGGGTGTCGATCAGGGTCAGCGCGCCGGGCTTGAGCTGCAACGCCTGCACGAGCGCGATCAGCAGGCTGTGCTTGATGACATCGGCGCTGTTGCCGGCATGGAAGGAATGACGATAATTCATCGCGATTCAGAATTCTGGCGACCCGCCTCTATTCGCACTGCCAGGCGCGGAAGCCGGGCGCGACCCGCTGGAAATGTGCAACCCGGCGCTCATAAGGAGCGGGAGGGAAATCTTCAAAGCCCTTCTGCCCAAGGGCTCAGACCCGCCCAAGCGATCGTCGTCATGGGCGGAGCAGCAAGGCTCCGGGCGCGTGGGACTGCTTGATCATCGAGGAGCCGGACGCGACTGGCGTAATCGCGATGGGCTCGTTCGCCGGATGGCAAGGCCTCCCGGACTGCATGTATCTTCTCACGGTCATGGCGGTTGCCTGCCGGCCTGATTTGACCATAGTGCAAAGGCGATGCGGTCCTTATGAGCTGATCGCCATGCCGTCTTGTCATCCCACGCTACAGCCGCGCAGCGCCGTGTCACACCCGCCGGCCGCCTGGATTGCCGGGCCTCGCGGATGAGCGCCAGCCATGATGCAATCGTGCTGGGTGCCGGCGCTGCGGGGATGTTATGCTCGGCAGTGGCGGGGCAGCGCGGGCGGCGGGTGCTGTTGCTCGATCACGCGCCGGCCCCCGGGGCAAAGATCCTGATTTCCGGCGGCGGTCGCTGCAACTTCACCAACCTGGGCACCGGCCCTGACAACTACCTCTCGGAGAACCGGCATTTCGCCAAGTCGGCGCTCAGCCGCTTCACCCCGCTCGATTTCCTGGCGATGGTGGAGCGTCATGGCATTGCCTGGCATGAAAAGACGCTGGGACAACTGTTCTGCGACGGATCGGCGCGCCAAGTGGTAAACATGCTGCTGGACGAATGCGCGCAGGGCGGGGTGGAGTTGGCCTGCGGCGAGCCAATCGCTGAGGTCGGCCATGCCGATGGCCTGTTCCATGTCCGCGCCGGCGCGAGACGGGCGAGCGCGCCCGCGCTGGTGGTCGCCACCGGTGGCCCGGCGATCCCGAAAATGGGCGCGACCGGTTTCGCCTATGATCTGGCGCGGCAATTTGAACTGAAGGTGGTGCAGCCGCGGCCAGCGCTAGTGCCGCTGACCCTTGGCGCGGAAGAGGCACTGTTCCGCGAGCTTTCCGGCGTTTCGGTCGAAGTCGTGGCGCGCGCCGGCAAGGTCGCATTCCGTGAGGCGGCGCTGTTCACCCATCGCGGCCTGTCCGGGCCGGCCATGCTCCAGGTCTCCTCCTATTGGCGCCACGGCGAGGCGATCTCGGTCGACTTCCTTCCCGACAGCGCGCCGGGCTGGGTACTCGCGGCCAAGGCAAGCCAACCCCGCAAATCTTTCCGCCGCCTGCTGTGCGAGGCACTGCCCGAGCGCCTGGCTGACGCGCTTGGTGAACGGCTCGGCATCGCCGGCGAGATCGGCGCATTGACAGACAAGGCGCTGCTTGCCGCCGCCGCGCGCCTCGCCGACTGGGGCTTCACCCCCAGCGGCAGCGAAGGCTTCGCCAAGGCCGAGGTGACCGCCGGCGGAATTGCCACTGCCGGACTTTCCTCACGCAGCATGGAGGCGACGCGGGTGCCGGGCCTTTTCGCGATTGGCGAGGCGGTGGATGTCACGGGCTGGCTTGGCGGTTACAATTTTCAGTGGGCCTGGGCCAGCGGCGTCGCGGCCGGCCGGGCAATAGCGGAACGGGCAGGATCCTGACGGGAAGGTGCAGGCGGGTGATCGTCACGGCAGGACCGCGCACTCCGTTGAAGTTCCGGACTATTGGTGATCTGCCCCCTTCTGAGTGGCCCAATTTCTATTTTAGAATTGGCCACGAAGGAGGAATGGAATGGCGAGGAGGCACAAGCCGGAAGAGATCATCGGCAAGCTGCGTGAAGCGGAGATCGTGTTGGCACAGGGCGGCACGGT
>CANGQZ010000190.1 GCA_947455865.1 Sphingomonadaceae bacterium | reverse complement strand
TGCTTCAATGGCACTACCGCTCGCGCGATCCCTCGCTGATCAAGGTTTCAAACCGCGAGTTCTACCAAGACGGCCTGATACTCCCACCGTCTCCGCTTCAAGCCGATCCGGAATTCGGACTTTGCTTTACGCAGGTGGCTGGCGTTTACGACAAGGGCGGAAAACGTGACAACCGCAAGGAGGGCGAGGCGGTTGTCGCGCGGGTCGCTGAGCATGCGCGCAAGGATCCCAGCCTCTCCCTTGGCATTGTCACCTTCTCCTTCGCGCAGCGCAACCTCATTACCGAGTTGCTTGAGCTGGCGCGACGCAGCGACGCCGTCCTCGATACCTTCATGCGCGAGGGGCAGTCGGAAGACATCTTCGTCAAGAACATCGAGAACGTCCAGGGCGATGAACGCGATGTCATCCTCATCAGTGTTGGCTATGGTCCAACTATCGCGGGGGGCCGCCTGACAAGCATGTCGTTCGGCCCGGTAAACGGGGAAGGCGGGGAACGGCGCCTCAACGTTCTGTTCACGCGCGCGCGCATCCGCTGCGAGGTGTTCGCCTCGTTCGATCCCGGCGATATGGACGTCAGCAGGACTGCCGGCGAAGGCCCCCGCATTCTCAAACGCTTTCTGGAATACGCAAAGTCGGGCCAGCTCGAAGAGCACTCGCCAACTGGGCTCGATGCCGATTCCCCCTTTGAGGAGGACGTCGCCGACGTGATCCGCAGCCTCGGCTTCCTCGCCGACCCTCAAGTCGGATCGGCCGGCTTTCGCATCGACATCGGCGTGCGCCATCCCGAAGGACCGGGCACTTATGTCTTGGCTGTGGAGTGTGACGGGGCCGCCTATCACAGTGCGCTTTGGGCCCGCGAGCGGGATCGCCTGCGTCAGGACGTCCTCGAGCACCTCGGCTGGAAATTCCACCGCATCTGGAGCACGGACTGGTTCTACAATCGCCGTTCTGAAATCGAGCGGTTGCGCCAGGCCCTTGTCACCGCGAGCGATGCGGCAGAGGCTGGTATCAAGATCGACGGCGCGAACAAGTCCCGGGCAGTTGCACCACCGGTGGACGAGCCAGTCCAAGTCATCGCCTTGCCCGACATCGTCGAGCGAAAGATGCCAGCCTACCAGCGAGCGGTGTTCCCAGTGAGCAGTCTGCAAGAGCCCCACGAGGTGAGCACGGCAGTCCTGGCGGACTTGGTGAAGCGGATCGTCGAAGCAGAGGGCCCGATCCACGTTGAGGAGGCCGCTCGGCGCGTTGCTTCTTGCTTCGGCAAGGAGAAGGCCGGATCGCGCATCGTGACGGCAACGCGCGCCGCACTTGTACGCGCCCAAACGCACAACAGCGAGTTACTTTCGGAGGGACCCTTCTGGTTCACGCGTGATCAATCAGAAACGCCGCCAGTGCGGGATCGCTCTTTGGAAAGCGGCGCGACGTTGAAGGCTGCGAACATCTCCGCGCTCGAGGTAAGAGCCGCGCTGGAATTAGCCCGCGAGGACAACGCCGGCGGCGAAGACGCCGATCTCATCCGCAGCGCAGCCCGCATTCTTGGTTTCAGGCGTGTCGGCACCGACCTGCACGCAAGGATTTTTGACGCGTTGTGATAGAGTTGGTCTGCGGGGCCATCACAGCGGCGCCAACGACGCAACGACTGTGCTTAGTTTTTACGCGAGTGAGCACTCCGAGTGAACGTCAGCCTGTCCGTCGCCAGAACATTCGGCACAGATCGCGGTGTAAATTAGCGGACGGCGGGCCTCGTCTGGGGACAGATCCGCGCTACTAGCGCCTGCACCGCGTTGGGGAGGCCTTCCTGTACGACGTTCCTGTCGCCAAGCGCGGGCGGCTGTTCTGCCTGTGGAACTGCGCGTTCCGGCGGTTCATCCGCAAGTCTCTTGGACGTCGAGTAGGGCTCTGGCTCGCTATGAACTTGCCCCTGCAATGCCGCTGCGCGTGTGTGCTACTCGGATCGCCGTGACATTCGTCCCATCTGCGGCAGGGGATGCGCAAAGGGCCGCCCACGCAGCCATAAGCTTTACGCGCTTGGGGAACAGCGTGCCGCGCTGATACGCCGCCTCGGCCTTGTCGGCGAGTTGGTGCGCCATCGCGTGCTCGACCACTTCGCGGGGAAATGAGGTGCTTTCTCCTGCCCAGTCGCGGAACGTTGAGCGAAAGCCATGCACGGTGATCGCGTCGCGGTCCATGCGCCGCAACAGCATGGACATGCCGGACAGCTTGCCGACCGAGGGCGTGGGAACGGCGCTGCTGCTGCTGGCTGAGGTTGCGCGGCACATAGGAACGTAGGTTCCGCCAGCCTGATGCCTATATGATGCCTAGTGTCCCGCTGTGCTAACTGTGATGGCGGAGCTTCTTGTGCAAGTCATTGAAAATATGGTGAGCCCTGCTGGGTTCGAACCAGCGACCTACTGATTAAAAGTCAGTTGCTCTACCGACTGAGCTAAGGGCCCCGGGGTAGCTGCAGCGCAGCGCGCCGCACGCGGAACGAGTGGCGCTTAGGGAGCGGGCGGGGGCGGGTCAAGCGGGCTTCGAGGTGGCAGGGCGTGAGGCCGGTGAGCGGATCGCGCCAGCGCGGTGCCACGGCGCGCAAGGGAGTGAGCACGAAACGGCGTTCTCGGTAAGCGCGGTGGGGGACGATCAGGCCCGGGGAGGCCCAGCAGCCGCCATCCCACAGCACCACATCGAGATCGAGCACCCGTGCCGCCCAGCGCTGGCCGCGGCGGCGGCGTCCGAAGGCGGCTTCGATCTGCTGGAGCGCGGCGAGCAGCGCGGGCGGCGGCAATGCAGACGTGACCAGCGCGGCGGAATTGGCATACGTGCGGCGCGAGGGGCCGAGCGGACGGCTAGCGATGACGGGGCTGACGACGAGGACGTTCAGCCCTGCGGCAGCGAACGCGCGGAGGGCCGCAGCGAGCACCCCTGCTGGCGCGCCGTGGCGGGGATGGCGCTGGTTCGAGCCGAGCGCCACCACATAATGGTGAAGCGGAGCGGGGCGGCGAGACGCGCTCAGATATCCTCGGCGATACGCGTGTAAAGCTGCGGGCGGCGATCGCGGAAGAAGCCCATCCCGGCGCGGTGGCGCGCGGCGCGGGCGAGATCGAGCGTGGCGAGCAGCACCCCCGTTTCTTCCGCCCCGTAGTCGCAGACGAAATCGCCCCATTCGTCGGCAATAAAGCTGTGGCCGTAGAACTTCTGGCCGTCCTCGCTGCCGATGCGGTTGGCGGCGATCACCGGCATGCAGTTCGACACCGCATGGCCGAGCATCGCCCGGCGCCACATCCGGCTGGTATCGAGCCCGGCATCGTAAGGCTCCGAACCGATCGCGGTGGGATAGAGCAGCACTTCGGCGCCCATCAGCGCCATCACCCGGGCGCATTCGGGATACCACTGATCCCAGCAGATGCCGACGCCGATGCGGGTGCCGGCGATATCCCAGACCTTGAAGCCATCGTTGCCCGGACGAAAATAGTACTTTTCCTCGTAGCCCGGGCCATCGGGGATGTGGCTTTTGCGGTAGGTGCCCAGAATCTCGCCATCAGCGCTGATCATCGCAAGGGTGTTGTAATAGTGGTGGCCGTCCCGCTCGAAGAAGCTGGTCGGGATGACCACCTTGAGCGCTTTCGCGAGGGCCTGCATCGCGACCACCGAGGGGTGCTGGGCTGTGGGCCGGGCGAGTGCGAACAGCGCCTCGTCCTCCACCTTACAGAAATAGGGGCCCGAAAACAGTTCGGGCGGGAGGACAAGCTGCGCGCCTTCGGCCGCTGCGCGTTCGACCATGGCGGCGACGGCGGCGATATTCTCAGCCTCGTTGGCCGAGCCGAGGGCGAGCTGGAGGGCGGCGACGGTGAGCGTGGTCATGGCGTTCCAAGTAAGATCGCATGGCCGCGAAGTCCACCGCAGGCGATGACAACGCCGCGCGCGCTCCCTATCTTCGGCGCAAACGAGAAAGGAATGCGCATTCCATGGCACAGGCAATTCTGGCGGGCGGCTGTTTCTGGTGCACCGAGGCGGTGTTTCAGGGTTTGATCGGGGTGAGCACGGTGGAGAGCGGGTATATCGGCGGGAGCATCGCCGATCCGACTTACAAGCAGGTCTGCTCGGGCAGCACCGGCCATGCCGAGGCGATCCGGGTGACCTATGATCCGGCGCAGCTGAGCTATGGCGATCTGCTCGACATCCACTTTGCGACGCACGACCCCACCCAGCTGAACCGGCAGGGCAACGATGTCGGCACGCAGTATCGCTCGGCGATCTTCCCGCTGGATGACGAGCAGCGCACCGAGGCCGAGGCGGGCATCGCGCGGGCGCAGGCCGAGCGCCGGGCGCCGGTGGTGACGACGATCGAGGGGCCGGCGACGTGGTATCCGGCCGAGGACTATCATCAGGAATACTGGGAGGGCGAAGGCCAGCGCAATCCCTATTGCCTGGCAGTGATCCCGCCCAAGCTGCAGAAGTTGCGCAAGAGCTTTGCGGCAAAAGTGAAGGCTTAGCGGCGGCGCCGCTGCCCACCCCCGGGCCCTTCGCGCATGCGGGAGGGGAGCAGCGTCAGGCGTGCCAGCGGGCGATGAAGAAGCCGTCGAGGCCGCCGGCCTCGGCGAGCATTGCAGGATCGGTGCGCAGCCAGCCTTCGGGCGTGGGGGCGAGGCCTGCGGGCAGTTCTTCGGCGCGAATCGGATCGATGGCGAGCGGGACGCAGGCGGCCTGTTCCTCGCCTTCCTCCGGTTCGAGCGAGCACACCGCGTAGATCAACCGCCCGCCCGGGGTGAGCCAGCCGGCGGCGCGGGCGAGCATCGCGGTCTGGATCACCGCCGCCTCGCGCACGGCGGTGGCGGAGATGCGGTGGAGGACATCGGGGTGGCGGCGGCAGGTGCCGGTGGCGGTGCACGGCGCATCGAGCAGGATCGCTTCGAAGGGTTCGTCCGGCTGCCATTCGAGCATATCGGCGGTGACGATTTCGGCGGCGAGCTGGCAGCGGGCGAGGTTTTGCGCCAGCCGTTCGAGCCGCTTGGCGCTGCCATCGAGCGCGGTGACCTGCCAACCGGCGGCGGCGAGCTGGAGCGTCTTGCCCCCGGGCGCAGCGCAGAGATCGAGCACGCGCCGGCCATTCCCCGGACCGAGCAGCCGCGCGGGCAGGCTGGCGGCAAGATCCTGAACCCACCATGCGCCATCGGCAAAGCCGGCCAGCCGCTCGACCGCGCTGCCGCGCGCCAGCCGGACATGGCCGGGCATCAGCGAAATCCCCTCGAGCCGCTCGGCCCAGTGCGCGGTTTCGGCCGGATCGCGCAGCGCCAGATCGAGCGGTGGCGGCTCGGCCAGCG
>CANGQZ010000189.1 GCA_947455865.1 Sphingomonadaceae bacterium | reverse complement strand
TCGGCGGCTTCCGTTTTTCCCGAGGTTACAGGCTACACACCGAGTCTGTGGCTGAAGCCAGTATCCGACTGAAGTCGGAGGGGTTCCTCCCTAGCAGAGGACTCTAAAGTAAAAGCGTGAACATTCAACGTGTTGCCGATTCACGATTTTTTTGTTCGAAAAGCGATCCGTTCGGAACGATTTGCCGCGTCTTAACGCCGTGCTGCGCTGCAATGCGATTTGGCGTGCGCAGAAATGGCTCCCTGAGTTGGATTCGAACCAACGACCAAGTGATTAACAGTCACCTACTCTACCGCTGAGCTATCAGGGAACAGCCTCGTCTCCGGGGCAGGGGTGGGCCTATACCAGCGCAATCGGATTTGGCAAGCACCAGAACGGCGCGGTACCGGTCCTTTTCATCAGACCTGGAACTGCTCGGCAAAAATGCGTTCCTCCAGCGTCTTGCCCGGATCGAACAGCAGCGTCAGGCGGTGATTGCGCGCCACGCTGATGTTGACCTCGGCCACGTCGCGCACTTCCTTCTGGTCCGCCACCGCGGCAACCGGGCGTTTCGCCGCCTCGCGCACCCGGAACGAGACTTTGGCGCTTTCCGGCAGGATCGCGCCCTTCCACCGCCGCGGGCGGAACGGGCTGATCGGGGTCAGCGCCAGCAGCTTGGAGCCCAGCGGCAGGATCGGGCCGTTGGCCGAAAGGTTGTAGGCAGTCGATCCCGCCGGCGTTGAGACAAGAATCCCGTCGCCCGAGAGTTCCTGCATCCGCACTTTGCCGTTGATCGCGACTTCAAGCTTGGCCGACTGGCGAGTTTCGCGCAGCAGCGAGACCTCGTTGATCGCATAGAACCGGTGATGCTCGCCATCCTGCGTCACCGCATCCATCTGCAGCGGCGCCACGTCGACTTCGCGTGCCCGGCCGATCCTGTCGGCGATCCCGCGGCTGCCGCTCATCCGGTTCATCAAAAAGCCGACCGTGCCGAGATTGAGCCCGTAGCACGGCTTGAGCCGATTGCTGTCGAGCATCTGGTGGAGGACATGGAGCAGATAGCCATCGCCACCCAGCACCACCAGCACATCGGCCTCTTCGGTCGGCACCCAATCATAAGCGGCGCGGATCGCTTCGGAACCCGCCTGCGCCTTCATGCTGTCAGACACCAACAGCGCCAGCTTGAGGTCTTTCGTCATCGGCCCGTTTCCCCCGGAAATGTTGTCCCGGCGGGTGATATGGCCGCGCTGCGGCTTTGGCAATCGCGCCGACGGCTCCGGATGTGGCTTTGGCAACGGTTGAGGCTTTAGCAACGTGTTGGGCGTTAAGCAGGCCGGATGGCACGGGCAGGTCCAGCTGCGACACGAGCGCCCGGGGCAATCCCGGAGGACGACGCGCGCGATCCGCTAACGGGTCTGCCCGGGCTCGCCGCCGCGCGGCGCAAGCTTGATGCCTGGGCCGCTAAAGCGCCGGCGCACGGGCTGCTGCTAACGCTGTCGCGGCTGTCGGCGATCAATCTCGCCTATGGCAGCCCGACCGGCGATGCCGCCATCGCCAAAGCCGCCGACCGGCTCAGCCGGTTCGCCGCCGCCGAGTTCGACGGGCCGTGGTTCGCGGCGCGGATCGGCGGGGGCAATTTCCTCCTGCTCGCCCGCGAAACGCTCAGCCGCGAGCGCTGGGAACTGCTGGGCGAGGGGCTGGCCGAAGTCATCGCCCGGCCGATCCCCGCGGCCACTGCCACGCTGCGCCTCTCACCGCGGATCGCGCTGCTCCGCGGGCTGCCCGGCGAGGACGCAGAATCGTTGCTCGACCGGCTCGGCCAGACGATGACCGCGCTCGAAAAGCGCGCCGGGCGTCGCCTGCTGTGGGCCGATGGCGCAGTGGTCCGCCCCGGGCACAGCGCCGCCCGGCTCGAAGCCGACTTGCTCCAGGCAATCGACCGCGACGAGATCGAGGTGCTGTTCCAGCCCCAGTTCTCGCTCCCCGCCGAGCAGTTGACCGGGGCCGAGGCACTTGCCCGCTGGAACCACCCCCGCCTCGGCCGGGTCGGCGCGGGTGCGCTGTTCGCGCTGGCCGAACGCGCTGATCAGATCGCCCCGCTCTCCCAGCACATTGCCGCCAAGGCGCTGGCACTGGCGCGTGACTGGCCGGCGTGCCTGCGCCTCTCGCTAAACGTCACTTCGGCCGATCTTGCCGCGGCGACTTACGCCGAGACCATGCTCGCGCTCGTTGCCGCCAGCCAGTTTCCGGCCGACCGCCTGACCCTCGAAGTCACCGAACAGGCGCTGATCGGCGAGATCGCGCAGGCCCAGCGCGTGCTCGGTATCCTCGCCAGCGCCGGCATCCGCATCGCGCTCGACGATTTCGGCGCGGGGTTCTGCAACTTCCGCTATCTCAAGTTGCTCCCGCTCGATTACCTCAAGCTCGACCGGACAATGGTCGAAGGCATCGCCAGCGATCCGCGCGATCTGGCGGTGCTGCGCGCGATCATCGCCATGGCCCGCGCGCTCGATCTCGCGGTGATCGCCGAGGGGATCGAAGACCCCGCCCAGCAATCGATCGCCGCCGCTGAGGGCTGCACCTTCATGCAAGGCTTCCTGCGCGCCCGGCCAATGTCCGCACCCGATTTTCTGGCCTTCGCGGCAAACCAAGCCGAATAGCCCCCCAATCCTCCCCGTTTGTTCGTCAGCACAAATGGGGAGGATCGAAGCCGCGCCGCTCCACACAAATAAAAACCCCGCCGGGATCGCTCCCGGCGGGGTGAGGCGCGGGGTCGAATGCCCCGCTCGATAGTTAGACCTCAGTGCGCCGCGAGCGCTGCCAGGAGCAGCAGGGCGACAATGTTGGTGATCTTGATCATTGGGTTGACGGCCGGGCCAGCAGTGTCCTTGTAAGGATCACCCACGGTATCGCCGGTCACCGCCGCCTTGTGGGCTTCGGAACCCTTGCCGCCGTGGTTGCCGTCCTCGATGTACTTCTTGGCGTTGTCCCACGCGCCGCCACCCGAGGTCATCGAGATGGCGACGAACAGTCCGCTGACGATCACGCCAAGGAGCAGTGCGCCCAGCGCGGCGAAGGCATCGGCCTGATCGGCCACCGCCGCGATCACGAAGTAGACCGCGATCGGCGCGAGCACCGGCAGCAGTGAAGGCACGATCATTTCCTTGATCGCCGCCTTGGTGACGAGGTCGACCGTGCGGGCATAGTCGGGCTTGGAAGTGCCCGCCATGATGCCCGGGTTCTCACGGAACTGATCGCGCACGTCCTTGACCACGTCGCCGGCAGCGCGGCCCACCGCGGTCATCCCCATTGCCCCGAACAGATAGGGCAAGAGCGCGCCGAGCAGCAGCCCGACGATGACATAGGGGTTTTCAAGGCTGAAGCTCACCCCGACCGTGGGGAAGAACTCCCGCAAGTCAGCCGTGTAGGTGGCGAACAGCACCAGCGCGGCAAGGCCGGCGGAACCGATCGCATAGCCCTTGGTCACAGCCTTGGTGGTGTTGCCCACCGCATCGAGCGCATCGGTCTTTTCGCGAACCGAATCGTCCAGTCCGGCCATTTCGGCAATCCCGCCGGCATTGTCGGTGACAGGACCGTAAGCGTCGAGCGCCACGACCATCCCGGCCAGCGCCAGCATGGCAGTGGCGGCATAGGCAATGCCGATCAGGCCAGCGAGCTTGAAGGCGATGATGATGCCGGCGCAGATCACCAGCGTCGGCATCGCGGTCGATTCAAGGCTGATGGCCAGACCCTGGATGACGTTGGTGCCGTGGCCGGTTTCCGAAGCCTTGGCGATCGAGCGCACCGGGCGATAGTTGGTGCCGGTGTAGTACTCGGTGATCCAGATGATCAGGCCGGTGACGGCCAGACCGAGGAACGAGCAGTAGAACAGGATCCGGCCACTGAACGTCGTGGTGACGTCCAGGATCGAATAGCTCATCGGCGTTTCCATGTCGCCCAGCGCATAGCTGATCGCCCACCAAATCGCCGGGACCGAAAGGATCGCGGTGACCAGGAAGCCCTTGTACATCGCGCCCATGATGTTCTTGCCGCCGCCCAGACGGACGAAGTACGTGCCGATGATCGAAGTGATGATGCACACGCCGCCAATCAGCAGCGGCAGCGCCATCAGCGACATCAGGTTGCCGGCATCCTTCAGCAGCAGCGCGGTCAGCACCATGGTGGCGCCGACGGTTACGACATAGGTCTCGAACAAGTCGGCAGCCATGCCGGCGCAGTCACCCACGTTGTCGCCAACGTTGTCGGCGATCACCGCAGGGTTGCGTGGATCGTCTTCCGGAATTCCGGCCTCAACCTTGCCGACAAGGTCAGCGCCGACGTCGGCGGCCTTGGTGAAGATGCCGCCGCCAAGCCGGGCGAAGATCGAAATCAGCGATGCGCCGAAAGCCAGCGCCGTCAGCGCCTGCACCACGGTGCGGTCACCGTGCCCGACGGTGTAATGCGCGATTTCGATCAGATAATAATAGAACACCGCGATGGCGAGGAGCGCGAGGCCCGCCACCAGCATCCCGGTGATCGCCCCGGCGCGGAACGCCAGCGTCAGGCCTTCCTGCAGCCCGGTCTGCGCTGCCGCAGCGGTGCGCACGTTCGAGCGGACCGAGACGTTCATCCCGATGAAGCCCGCTGCGCCTGACAGGATCGCGCCGATCAGGAAGCCGGCGGCGGAAATGCCGCCCAGCGTCACGAAGATGATCGCAGCGACGACCGCGCCGACGATGCCGATGGTGGTGTACTGGCGCTTTAGGTAGGCGTTGGCGCCTTCCTGAATGGCGGCGGCGATTTCCTGCATGCGATCATTGCCTGCAGGGCTTCCAAGAACCTGGCGACTGGTGATGAAGCCGTAAACTACGGCGAGCAGACCCAGTCCAATAGCGATCGTGACAAGATTCACGAGTAGCCCCTTCCTAATGTGGTATCCATCTCTCGAACGAGCGGCAGCCTTGTTGTCGGCGGATTCACTCGAGTGCTGCCGCTATCGGCCTGCGGGGGGCGGCGCAACCGTTAATCCGTCATAAAGGTCCCGACGGTGTTCGAATCCGAGACCATTGGCTGGATTGAGGGCGATTCCGTCCAGCATCAGCCCTCCGGAGGGACCAGTTTCGACCCGGCCGATGCAGGTTGCCCCCACAACCGGGAGCGTGCCCGCCGGCAGGGTGAACAGCAATTCGTAATCGTCACCCCAGCGCAGCGCCTCGTTGCGGCGCGCTTCGGGGCAGGCCAGCGGCACAGCGTCGCCATCCAGCGCGAAACACACCCCGCTCGCAGCGGCCATCCGCGCGGCATCAAGCAGCAGCCCGTCGGACACATCCATCATCGCGGTGACGTGCGGGGCCAGCGCGATCCCCTCGCCGAGCCGCGCGGCCGGGCGGCGATAGGCCAG
>CANGQZ010000188.1 GCA_947455865.1 Sphingomonadaceae bacterium | reverse complement strand
TCAGCCTCGCCCAGCGCCGCCTTCGACCAGCCGCGCACCCGCACCCCGGCCAGATGCTTCGACCAGTTGGTGAGGAAACTCTGCGCCAGAATGCCGCCGTGATAGAACTTGTCGCGGTAGAAATCGGTATAGCCATACGGCGCGAACACCGCCTTAAGCGCCGGCGGGTTCTGCGCCGCCACTTGCTTGGCGCAGACCGCGAAGTACGAAACGCCGAACATCCCGACGTTGCCGTCGCACCAGTCCTGCGCCGCCAGCCACGCGATCACCTCGACCACGTCCTGCACCTCGCGCGGGCTGTAGTGGGCGTATTCCCCTTCAGACTTGCCCGTCCCCCGCGCGTTGAGGATCACGTGGGCATAGCCCCGCCGCACATAGAACTGCGGATCGCCTGCCTCGGCCTGGGCGTTGCGCCCCTGCACCGCCTGCGGCCGCGAGGGCGTGTGCTGCATCGCCGCGTCATAGGCATGAACGCCCAGCAGCGCCGGAAACCTGCCCGGCCCGTCCGGACGGAACACCTGCGCGCAAACGTGGACCCCGTCGGACATCGGGATCATCACGTCGAACGCGCTCAGCACCCCGTAGGCCCGCGGCGAAACCTGCCACCCTTGCGCAAACATGGCGCGCGTCAGCCGGCGAGCGCGGCGGCGGCAGCCTCGGCCACCGAGAGGTCCATCTCGGCGGTCGCCCCGCTCACCCCGATGCCGCCCACGCACACCCCGTCCACTGAGACCGGCAGCCCACCCGCGATCACCGAGAAGTTGGCCACATGCGGCATCGTCATCGCCGATCCCGCATCGCTGTTGACGAAGTTCATCACATAAGCGGTCGGCGCCCCGGCCATGGCCGAGGTCCACGCCTTCTTGAACGCGATATCCAGGGTCATCGCACTCGCCCCGTCCATCCGCGCCGAGGCGACCACGTGCCCGCCGCGATCGACCGCGACCAGCGCCATCGGCACCCCCATACCCTTGGCGGCGGCCACCCCAGCCGCCAGCGCGGCCTGCGCCGCGGCCAGCGAAAGTTGGCCATGCGCCACGGCGATACCGGCTTCAGCGTTCATCAGCTCATCCTCTGTCCCGAACCCCCGTGCCGGCGCGCCTGCCGGCCAGGTTTCTGTCGGAGGGAGAGCTACGAAGACCGCCCCGCGCTGAAAAATGGTTAGTTTTTATGCGTGATATTTTTGAGCGTTATCTGCCAGACGGGGCGTCAGGTGCGCCGCCATGATCCTGTTTTTAAACCGTATTCACCCGCACCGGCCACACCGACCGCCCCCCTTCAAACCGCCGCCAGCGCCTGCTCCAGATCGGCCATCAGGTCATCGATGTGCTCGATCCCTACCGAAAGCCGCACCATCCCTTCTGAAACGCCCGCCTTGGCCAGCTCTGCCGGGTCCAGCTGGCGGTGGGTGGTCGATGCCGGGTGCGTCGCCAGCGATTTGGCGTCGCCGATGTTCACCAGCCGGGTAAACAGCTGCAGCGCATCAAGAAACCGCGCGCCCGCCGCGCGCGGATCGGTGTCGTCGGTCTTCAGGTCGAACGAAACGATGCCCGAAGCCTTGCCCGAAAGATACTTCGCCACCAGCGCATGATCGGGATGATCGGGCAGGCCGGCATAGTTGACCGAGCGGACCTTGGGATGCCCCTGCAGCCGCTCGGCAATCGCCTGCGCGTTGTCGCAGATGCGATCCATCCGCAGCGCCAGCGTCTCGATCCCCTGCAGGATCAGGAACGCGTTCATCGGCGAAATTGCTGCACCCATATTGCGCAGCGGCACCACCCGCGCCCGGCCGATGAACGCCGCCGGCCCTAGCGCCTCGGTATAGATCACCCCGTGATACGAAGGATCGGGCTGGTTCAGCCGGGGGAAGCGGTCCTTGTGCTCGGCCCACGGGAATTTCCCGGAGTCCACGATCGCCCCGCCCACCGAATTGCCGTGCCCGCCCAGATACTTGGTCAGCGAATGGACAACGATGTCGGCGCCATGCTCGAACGGTCGGCACAAATACGGGCTCGGCACCGTGTTATCCACCACCAGCGGCACCCCGCGCGCATGCGCCACCGCCGCCAGCGCCTCAAAATCGGTGACGTTGCCCAAGGGATTGCCCACGCTTTCGCAGAACACCGCCTTGGTCTTGTCGTCGATCAGCGCGGCAAACGCCGCTGGATCGCGTGGATCGGCAAAGCGCACCTCGATCCCCTGCTGCGGCAGGGTGTGCGCGAACAGGTTATAGGTGCCGCCATAGAGCGTGGTTGAGGACACGATGTTGTCGCCCGCTTCGGCCAGCGTCTGGATCGCCGCGGTGATCGCCGCCATCCCCGATGCCAGCGCCAGCGCGGCAATCCCACCCTCCAGCGCCGCCACGCGCTGTTCCAGCACGTCCTGCGTCGGGTTCATGATCCGGGTATAGATGTTGCCCGCCACCTTCAGATCGAACAGATCGGCGCCGTGCTGCGCGCTGTCAAAGGCATAGGCCACCGTCTGGTAAACCGGCACCGCCACCGCGCGGGTGGTGGGATCGGGCTTGTAGCCGGCGTGAATGGCAAGGGTTTCGATTTTCAAGGCATCATCTCCGATTGTCGCGGTGCCGCCCGATCCTGATTGCGCCCGGCCAGGCCAGAAAGAGATCAAACACACCGTCCGTTTTTATGTCTACCGAATTTGTAGTCTATATCGCATCGCGTGCAAACCCGCTCTAAGCCATCGGCCCCATCGTGGTCGCGGCAAACTCGCTCAGGAACCCGCGCAGCCAGCTGTGGCCGGGGTCGTTATGATTGCGTTTGTGCCAGATCATGGTCTGCTCTAGCAGCCCGATCTCGTAAGGCACCTCGACGATCTTGAGCCGGTGGCGCTGCGCCGCGTCGCGCGCGATGCGGTGGGGGACGATCGCCGTCATCGTGCTGCCGATCACCGCCTCGATCGCCAGCTTGTAGGTCGGCAGGATCAGCGGGGTGTTCGGCCGGCGCGGCTGCAGTGCGAGGCTGCGCTCGGGCAGGCTGACCATATTGCCGGCAAAGCGGGTCTCGATATGGTCGATCGCGCAGAAGCCTTCGAAGTCGATGCCCTCGAATATCCGCTCGTTCGCCGCATCGCCCACCAGCACATAGCGGTCCGCGAACAGCGCCTCGTGCGAGAACACCTGTACATCGGCCACCGGGTTCCACAGCCCGGGCTGGAACACCTGAATGCTGAGGTCGATCTCGCCATCCTGCACGCGCCGCAGCATGTCAGGCGTCACGAACATGTCGATCTGGCAGTGCATCCCCGGCGCCACCTCGCGCAGCTTGCGCAGCGCCGGCACGCCGAAGATCTCGGCGATCGAGCTGGACATCAGCAGACGAAAATTGCGGCTGTCCGTCGCGGGATCGAAGCCGCTGCGGCTTTCCACCAGCCCGCGGATCTGGTGCAGCAGTTCTTTCAGCGGCAGCGCCAGTTCTTCGGCAAACGGGGTCAGCTCCATCCGCCGGCCGACGCGTTCGAGCAGCTGGTCCGAAAACTGCAGCCGCAGCTTTTGCAGCGCCACGCTCACCGCCGGCTGGGTCACGCACAGCCGCGAAGCCGCCCGCGTCACGCTGCGTTCGCTCAGCAGCGCATCCAGTGCCACCAGCAGGTTGAGATCGAGCCCGTCGAAATGCATGCGTTCCCTGTCGGCCCCCGCCCGGCCCGATACGTGTCGCCGCAATCGGGTCGCGCGCGTCGTAGCCGGCCGCAGGGGTAACCCAGCGGGCAGGCCATGTCGAGCGGAGTGGCCGTTCAGTCGGCCGGGTAAAGCGCTGAGAAGTCGGCGTAGATCGCCATGCGCTGAAACAGTCCGTCCGGCCCGCGTATCACCGTCGTCACCCCGCGCACGCTCGCTTCGCTGTCGTCGTGCCGGGTGAAGGTGATCTCCGCCTCGCCCGCGCCGCGGCTCTCGGCCAGCACCAGCTCGCCATGAGCATGGCGGATGGCCTTGAACCCGGTGGTGAACTGCTTGAGGAATCCAAGCACCGCCGCTTTGCCCTCGACGGGCGGGACGTTATTGAATTGTAATGACATATCACGGCCGAACCACCGGCCATAGCGGTCCTGCTCCATCGTATCGACCTCCGCGAAGTATTCTTCCCACCAGCTCACAAAAACACCCCTTCCAGTATGCATTTCATCAATTAGCCAAAGCCCCGCCATCCACTGCCAGCGCGGTCCCGTTGACGAACGAGGCCCCGTCCGACAGCAGCCACTTGGCCGCCTCGCCGATTTCCGCCGGTTCGGCAAAGCGCTGCATCAGGTGCCGCATCCGCAACCGTTCGACATGCGGGCTGAACGCCGGGTCCTGCATCAGCCGCTCGATCATCGGCGTGCGCACGATGCCCGGCAGCAGTGCGTTCACCCGGATGCCCCGCGCGCCATAGTCCGCCGCCGCCGCGCGGGTGATGCCGATCACGCCGTGCTTGGCCGCCACATACTCTGCCGCGTTGGGGATCGCGATCTGCCCCAGCCCAGAAGCGGTGTTGACGATCGCTCCGCCCCCGGTCTGAAGCATGGCCCGGACCTGATACTTGATGCACAGGAACACCGCCGTCAGGTCGATCCTGATCACGCTGTCCCACTGCTGAAGGGTCAATTGATCAAGCGGCGTGTTGTGCTGCTCCATGCCCGCATTGTTGAAGGCGCCGTCCAGCCGGCCGAAGTGGGCCACCGGTTGCACGACCAGCGCTTCGATCGCCGCTTCGGAGGAGAGGTCAGCTGGCACGAAAATGGCCTCCCGTCCCTCGGCGCACAGCGTCGCGGCAATCGCCCGTCCGGCGTCCTCGGCAATGTCGCTCACCACCAGCCGCGCCCCCGCGTCGGCCAGAACACGGCAAGCCGCCGCGCCAATCCCTCCGGCAGCGCCCGTTACGAGGACTACTTTGTCGTCCAGCACAGGCCGCATACCATCCCCGCTTGTTATCCAGAGCCCAGGCTATGGGCCGCGGGTGGCAAGGGGAAATTGTTTCCATTTATGCGTCGGATGGCTGGCGATTATGCCATTGGCCGCCGCCGAACAGGCCGGGTCCATCACACGATTCCAGACGGTCTAGGCGCGCAGCCCGCCTCGCCGTCAGCCGGTGGTCATCCCGCCATCCACGCCATAGATGTTCCCGGTGCAGAACGAAGCGGCGCTGCCGCTCAGGAATGCGATCATCTCGGCCACTTCCTCGGCAGTCCCATAGCGGCCCAGCGGAATGCGCGCGACGAGCTGCTCCTTCACCGCTGTCGGCGCGCCCGGATCGTAATTCAGTTCGATCTGCCGCATCATCCGCGTCTCGATCGGGCCGGGGTTGACGCAATTGACCCGGATGTTGTCCGGCGCACCCTCCAGCGCGGCGCATTTCATCAGCCCGACCACTGCGTGCTTGCTGGTGATATAGGGGCTCAGCGCCGCGCTGCCACGCCGCCCG
>CANGQZ010000187.1 GCA_947455865.1 Sphingomonadaceae bacterium | reverse complement strand
CGCCACGCTCATCGAGAACTGCAAGATCACCGGCATCAATCCGCATGCCTGGATGACCGACGCGCTCACCAAGCTCGCCAACGGTCATCCCGCCAACAGCGTCGGCGAACTCATGCCCTGGATCGCCGTGGCCTGAGAACATCGGTTACCAAGTTGAAAGGGCTCAGCGATCGGGAAATGCGATCAGCCGGAACACCAGAACGGCCACCACCAGACCCAGCGCGATCGCTCCGAACTGCAGCATCGCCGACGATTCAAACCAGGCGAACGCCCCTGGAACCGTTGCAAAGACGTCTAGCCATGTCAGGATCAGGCTGAGAAAGCCCAGCCCCGCCGCCGTCAGCATCCCGGCCAAAAGGGCAGCAGCCAACGCGGCGACGTAGCGCACAAAGCCGGCGCGCTATACGTCGAGATTTGCGACGTTCAGCGCATTTTCCTGAATGAATTCGCGCCGGGGCTCCACCACGTCGCCCATCAGGCGGGTGAAGATCTCGTCGGTCACGTCGGCATCCTCGACCTTGACCTGCAGCAGCGCGCGGTTTTCCGGATCGAGCGTGGTTTCCCAGAGCTGATCGGCGTTCATCTCGCCCAGACCCTTGTAGCGTGCGATCGACAGCCCCTTGCGCCCGGCGGCGAGCACCGCTTCGAGCAGTTCGGACGGGCGGGTAATCCGCTCGCTGGCGGCGGCGGGGCGCGCGGCGGTCTGCTGTTCTTCCTCGGGTTCGTCACCCGCCGGTTCGGGTTCGACCGGTTCGGCGGCGGCGGTGGTCTTCACCAGCCGGACCGGCGAGACATAGACATCGACGTTCTCGATCGCGAGGCGGGCGAGCTTGCGCGCCTCGGCGCTGACGAGGAAGCTTGCCTCGATCGGGTGCGCGTCGGTCACCCCGCGCCACAGCCGGGTGACCATCACCGCGCCCTCGGGGGTGAGCTGTGCGGTCCAGCGCTCCTCGCTGTTTCCGCCGTCAAGCCAGATCGCGGCGCGGGCCAGCGCGGCTTCGCGTCCGGCCCGGTCCAGCTCGGGATCGAACAGTCCGGCCATGGCCAGCGCCTCGATCACGGCGGGATCATAGCGCCGCGGCACAAAGCCCATCAGCGCGCGCAGGCGCATCGCATGCTCGACCAGCGCTTCCAGTTCCTTGCCGCCGCGCGCACCCCCGGCAGTTTCAAGCACGCGCCCCGCCAGCCCGGCCTCGACGAGGTAGCGATCAAGCGCGCCGGCGTCCTTGAGGTAGACCTCCGAGCGGCCCTTGGCGACTTTGTAGAGTGGCGGCTGGGCGATGAAGAGGTGCCCGGCGCGGATGATCTCGGGCATCTGGCGGTGAAAGAAAGTGAGCAGCAGGGTCCGGATATGCGCGCCGTCAACGTCGGCGTCGGTCATGATCACGATCTTGTGATAGCGCAGCTTGGCGAGGTTGAACTCGTCGCGGATGCCGGTGCCCATCGCCTGGATCAACGTGCCGACTTCCTTCGAGCTGATGATCCGGTCAAACCGTGCACGCTCGACGTTTAGGATCTTGCCCTTGAGCGGCAGAATCGCCTGGATCGCGCGGTCACGCCCCTGCTTGGCCGAACCGCCGGCGCTGTCCCCTTCGACAAGGAACAGTTCGCACTTGGCGGGATCGCGCTCCTGACAGTCGGCCAGTTTGCCCGGCAGGCTGGCGATATCCATCGCCCCCTTTCGCCGGGTCAGCTCGCGCGCCTTCTTCGCCGCTTCGCGCGCGGCGGCGGCATCGATCACCTTGAGGATCACCGCCTTCGCATAGGCCGGGTTTTCCTCCAGCCATTCGCTCATCTTGTCGCTCATCAGGCTTTCGAGCGGCTGGCGCACTTCGGAAGAGACCAGCTTGTCTTTGGTCTGGCTGGAGAACTTCGGGTCAGGCAGCTTGACCGAGACGATCGCGGTCAGCCCCTCGCGCATGTCCTCGCCCGAGAGCGTGACTTTTTCCTTCTTCAGCATCCCCGACTTTTCGGCGTACCCGTTAAGCGTCCGGGTCAACGCCGCCCGGAACGCGGCCAGATGCGTGCCGCCATCGCGCTGGGGGATGTTGTTGGTGAAGGCCAGCACGTTTTCGTAATAGCTGTCGGTCCCTTCGAGCGAGACGTCGATGCCGATGCCGTCGCGGTTGGCCGAAATAGCGATCGGATCTGGCAGCAGCGGCTGCTTGTTGCGATCGAGCCATTTGACGAAGGCGGCGATCCCGCCCTCGTAATAGAGATCGTGCTCCTTGACCTCCTCGTGGCGCTTGTCGCGCAGGAGGATGCGCACGCCCGAGTTCAGGAAAGCGAGCTCGCGATAGCGGTGTTCCAGCTTGTCGAAATCGAACTCGGTGACGTTCTTGAAGGTTTCGTGGCTGGCGAAAAAGGTTACGCGTGTGCCCTTCTTGGGCGCGCCCTTGCCATTGTCGGGCGCCGGGCCGACCAGCTTGAGCGGCGCCACGGCATCTCCATGCGCGAACTTCATCCAGTGCTCTTGCCCATCGCGCCAGATCGTCAGCTCAAGCCATTCCGACAGCGCGTTGACCACCGAGACGCCGACCCCGTGGAGCCCGCCCGAAACCTTGTAGGCGTTATCATCCGAGGTGTTCTCAAACTTTCCGCCGGCGTGAAGCTGGGTCATGATCACTTCGGCGGCGGAAACGCCTTCGCCGGCGTGAATCCCGGTAGGAATACCGCGTCCGTTATCCTCGACGCTGACCGAGCCATCGGGGTTGAGTTCGATCAGCACCAGATCGCAGTGCCCGGCGAGCGCCTCGTCGATGGCGTTGTCCGAAACTTCGAACACCATGTGGTGCAGGCCCGAGCCGTCGTCGGTATCGCCGATGTACATACCCGGGCGCTTGCGCACCGCGTCGAGCCCCTTGAGGACCTTGATCTGATCGGCGCCATAGGCATTGGCGTTGGCGGGTGGATTTGCGGGGGTCTCGGACATGGGCGGCATATAGGCAGCCAAGCAGCAAAACCCAAGCGTTTCCGGGCCTTTTCCACAGCCGGACGGCGCTCGCGCACGGCCTGCCGCAGCGCTCGCGCTTGCGAGGTAATGAGATATTGTAACATCCGTTGCACTGCGATAGGAAACGCCTCGCAGATTGGCCGGGGGCTGCGCCGGCCCTGCCCGTACCGCTCCGCCTGACGGGAACATGATGATCCGCTCCGCCCTGTTCGCCGGCACCATCCTGGCTGCCGGATTTCTCCTCGCCCCGCCCACTCACGCCCAAGCCAGCGCGCCTCCCGCCGCCCTGCCGGCAGCAACGCCGGACGTTGGCGATCCGCACCGGCATACGCCTGCCGAGATCGTCGTAACCGGAGTGCTCTCAAGGTCGAGGCAGGATGTGCTCTCGGGCGTCGCGGTGATCGAGGGTGCCGCGCTTGATCAGGCGATCCGCGCCTCGATCGGCGAGACGCTCGACAAGACCCCGGGCGTATCCGCCACCTCGTTCGGGCCGACCGCCTCGCGCCCGGTGCTGCGCGGGCTGCAAGGCGAGCGGGTGCGGGTGCTGTCCGATGGGATCGGCTCGATCGATGTCTCCAACACCTCGGTCGATCACGCGGCGGTGGTCAATCCGCTGCTGGCCGAGCGGATCGAAGTGCTGCGCGGGCCGCAATCGCTGCTTTACGGCTCATCGGCGATCGGCGGCGTGGTCAACGTGATTGATCGGCGCATCCCGCTGACCCTCCCCGCCGAAGCGGTCCATGTCGGCGCGGTCGGCACTTATGCCTCCGCCGCCAGCGAGCGTTCGCTGGCCGGAACAGTGGAAGTGCCGCTTGGCGTTTCGGCCGACGGCAGTTCGGGCTTCGTGCTCCACGCGGACGGCAGCTGGGACAAGAGCGACGACCTCAGCATCGGCGGCTATGCGCTAACCCCGGCGCTGCGTGCGGCGGCGCTGGCGAGCGCGGCGGGCGAGACGGACAGCGAAATCGACTTTGCCGGCAATGCCGCGGTGCGGGGCACCCTGCCCAACACCGCGGCGCGCACCTGGACCGCCGGCGGCGGCGCGTCTTACATTAACGCCAGCGGGATGATCGGGGTGGCCTTCAGCCATACCAACAGCCTCTATGGCGTGCCTGTCCGCTTCGCGACCGCGCCGGGTCAGGCGCAGGAGGCGCCGCGCATTCAGCTGGCGCAGGACCGCATCGACGGGCGCGCCGAAATCGATCCGCACGGCGGGCTGATCGACAAGCTGACGCTGCGCTTCGGCTATGCCGCCTATCGCCACGCCGAGCTCGATCCAGCGGGCGCAGTGGGCACGACCTTCATCAACCACGGGTTCGAGGCGCGCTTCGAGCTGGCCCAGGCGCGGCGCGGCGCGTGGCACGGGGCGAGCGGCGTGCAGTACATGAACCGCGATTTCAACGTGATCGGCGACGAGGCCTTCCTGCCCAAGAACGGCACCCAGCAGACCGGGCTGTTCACGCTGCAGCAGTTCGATCTGGGCGCGGTGAAACTGGAGGCGGGCGCGCGCTTCGAGCATACGGTGCTGACCGCGCAGCCCACTGGCGACCAGCCGCAGTTCTTCGCCGGCACGCGCCGCTTTGACAGCCTGTCGCTCTCGGGCGGGGCGGCTTGGAGCGTGGCGCCCGAATGGAAGCTGGCGCTCAACCTATCCCGCACCGAACGCGCCCCGGCGGCCGAGGAGCTGTTCGCCAACGGCCCCCACGCCGGGACCGAGGCGTTCGAGGTCGGCGATCCCGATCTTGCACTGGAACGCGCCACCAGCGTGGAAGCCATCGTGCGCGGCGGCGGCGCGGGCTACAGCCTGGAACTCTCGGCCTATCACACCTGGTTCGATAACTTCGTCTACGAAGACCGCACCGGCGCAATCGAGGACGGTCTGCCGGTCTACCGCATCCGTCAGGCCGGCGCGCGGCTCTATGGGTTCGAGGCGCAGGGCAAAGTCACCCTGGCGACCTTCGGCGACTGGAAGCTTGAGGCCGACGCGCTGGCGGATTGGACCCACGCGACGATCACCGGGGCCGGGCCGGCGCCGCGCATTCCGCCGCTGCGGCTGCTGGGCGGGATCGGTGTCACTTCGCCCCGCTGGGACCTGCGCGGCGAGGTTGAGCGGGTGACCACCCAGAACCGGGTATCGGCCAACGAAACGCCGACGGCGGGCTTTACCATGGTCAACGCCGAATTCGGCTGGCGGCCATGGGGCAAGGACCGGCCGCTGACATTCACGCTATCGGCCAACAACCTGTTCAACGTCGACGCCCGCCGCCACGCCTCGTTCCTGAAGGACTATGCCCCGCTGGCCGGACGCGATTTCCGGATCAGTGCGCGGCTGGAATGACCTGCCCCCCGTTGCCTCCCTCGATTTAATGTAGAGTCTGCCCCACTCGAAGGAGCAGACGAATGAGGAAGAGCCGTTTCACCGAGGAACAGATCATCGGGATGATCAAGGAGCAGGAGGCCGGGCTGTCGACGGCGGAGGTCTG
>CANGQZ010000186.1 GCA_947455865.1 Sphingomonadaceae bacterium | reverse complement strand
TCGGCCAGATCATAGGCTTCGGCCCCGCCCAGCCCCACCGCGATCCGCAGGAACGCTTCGGACGGACCATCTCCCACCCGCCCGCTGACGGTGCCCTCGTCAACGTCGAAGCTGTACTGGTCAAGCCAGTGCAGCGCCGGCGCGGCATGCATCACGTTGAGCGTGACCGAAAGATCGTCCGCCGGCAGCTGACGGTGAATGTCGCGGTGCGCGCGGTAAAGCATGATCCGGTCGTGCTCGAGCCGCTGCCGCCCCGCGGCGCGTAAATGCGCCAGCTCGCCGGTCCACCCCGCCACATCGGCATAGTCGTACTCGTAATAGTCGCTCCAGTAGCCCGGGCCGAAATAGCCGTGGGTCAGGAAGCAGAAGTTGTGATCGTGCGGCAGGCCATAGAGGAACGGCGAAGGGCCACTGGCCTTGAGCAGATGATCTTCGCTGCCCGGCCAGACATTGGCGCGCAGGAACACGCCATTCTTGGGCGTGCTCAGCATCACCACCTGCGGACCATAGCTCTGGCCATCGGGCTCGGCACGGTGGCGCTCGGCCAGCTGTTCGATCAGGATATCGCCCAGAAAGTCGCGGTTGTTGCCCAGCCGGCGCAGCCAGCGTGCGGCATGGCTCAGGCTCTCCTCGTCCGCGGGATCGAACCCGGCGCTCTCGATCGCCTCGGTGCATTCGGCGAGCGTGCAGACGGCGCTGTCATCAAGGTCGATCAGGCGGGGCATCGGGCATTCTCCGCTAGGGCTGGATAGCGCTCAAGCAGTTGTGCCCGCAGCGCTCCGGCTGGGAGCGCCAGCGGATCGAGCGGATCGCGCGCCACCGCGTCAAGCGCGCGGAACCCCGCCGCGCTGTCGAGCCCGAGGCATTCGCGCAGCGCCTGCCAGCGCAGGCCCTCGCTGCGATCACCCTCGCAGGCCACTTCGGCCAGCAGCGGCGCGGCATCGGCCCGGCCCATCCGGCCCAGCAGGGTAGCCGCCACCGCATGGCGGCTTTCGCGCGGGTTCGGATCGGCCTGGTGGATCAGCTGACCGGAGGCGAGTTCGTATTCGCGGCTGGGGATCAGGCCGGCGCTGCGCCGCTGCAATCGCAGCAGCACAAGCGTTTCGCCGGTGGCAGTGCCCGCCCGGTCGATCAGCAGCGCCTCGCACTCGCCGTCGCGGCCGAGCGCTGTGCCCGGGGAAAGCTTGAAGGGATGGATGGCCAGCCCGGTGTCGCGCCGCTCGATCAGCCGGCCGGCACCGTGGCCGGCCACGACCACGTCCCACTCTTCGCCTGAGGCGAAAGCGACTGATGGTGGCGGTTCGGCCCGCGCGAGAGCGGCGCCGTCGAACGCCACCAAGCTCAGCGAAGCGGTCCCCGCGCGGGCGATCAGCATCGCGGCATAAGCATGCTCGTTGGAATGGCGCAGCGGCACCTGCCCCAGCGGTGCCTCGCGCAGCGCAGCGCAAAACTGGCGCACAAGCGAACCGGTCAGCCCAGTCGCCGCCACCCGGTCGGCGGCAAAAAGCGCGGCCAGCGGCGGCAGCGACGAAAGCGCTGCCCCCCCGGCAAAGGCCGTGAAGGAATCGAACACCGCCGCCACAACCGGTTCAGCCCGCCAGGCCGCCAGAGCGTCCTGATGGCGGTCCTGCGCCCGGCCGATCCCGGCAGGATCGGACAACAGGGTCTGAAGTTCGGAGGTTGGCTGCATGGTGCCCGATTCCTTCGCGCTCTTACGGTTTGTGGGTGCTGTAGAGGAAGGTCATCACGACCACGGTCGAATCGCCGGCGGCCATCGCCGACTTGTAGACCATGGAGCCGAACACGCCGGTCATCGTGGCGAGTTGCGGAAGCGTCGAAACGTCGATTTGCGGAAGGTTCATGAGTGGTCCCCAAAGCTATCGCGGAGCCCGTCGCCCCGCAGGCCAAGGGTGACCAACCGCCATTCCGCCGGGAAATTAAAACCTTGTAACAGCCGCCGCTCGGCGGCAGGACCGCGCCGATGAAGCAGCCCGATCCAGCCGCGTCGGATGCAGACGCAATTGCCGCTTTCGGTCAGGCCTTCGGCGGGGCCGGGCATGCCAAATGGCTCGGCATCCGCGTCCATGCGCGCACCGAAACCTGGCTCGAACTGGCGATGGACTGGCGCGCCGATCTGGTCGGTGATCCGGCCACCGGGGTGTTGTCCTCGGGGCCAGTGGTGTCGCTGATGGATAGCTGCGCCGGCGCGGTGGTCTGGCTGACCAAGAATATGCCCGCCGTCACAATCGATCTGCGGGTTGATTACCTGCGCCCGGCGCGCCCCGGTTCCACCATTATCGCGCGCTGCGAATGCTACCGGGTCGCACGCGAAATCGCGTTCGTGCGCGGCTTCGGCTACGAAACCGATCCCGATGATCCACTGTGCCAAGTGGCGGGCAGCTTCATGCGTAGCGAACGGCCGTTCAAATGAGTGCGGTCACCCTGCCCCCTTATGCCATCGCGCTGGGCATGCGGATCGAGCCCGACAATGGCGGCGCCCCGGTGATCGGGCAGGATTTCACCACCGACGTCAACGGCAATCGCGGCGCATTCCATGGCGGCGTGCTTGCGGGCATGCTTGAAATAGCGGCGCTGGCGGCCTTGACCGCCGAACTGGAGTCAAGCGAAGGGCCTTACCGGCTCAAGCCCGCCAACATAACGGTCGAATACCTGCGCACCGCCGGAGTGCTGACGACTTATGCGCGCGGCGAGGTTGTCCGCCGGGGTCGCCGGTTGGCCCAGTTGCGCGCGTCGGCGTGGCAGGAAAGCCCGGACCGGCCGGTCGCGGTCGGCTTCATCAACGTCTACCTCGCCCCGCCAGCGGCTCAGGAATAACGCACCACGACGATCAGCCCGGGCAGTGTCGGCGGCGGTGCGCCCGGCACCAGCCTGTGCGGCACGGCATCCGCCCGCGCCCGCAGCAGCACCGCAGCGGGCACGGCCGGCTCAAACGCCACCACGTCGGCCGAACCCAGCGCGCGCGCCTCGCGCAGCGTCAGGTCGTCCGGATCGGCCGAGCGCAAGTGAATTTCGATCGACTCCGGCACCGACGCTGCGGCGCCATCCAGCCAGTTTTCCACCCGCCCTGCCGCCCCCGGATCGAGCGGATCGAGCGGAGCCCCTGCGGCCAGCGCTGCATCGATCGCGCGGCGGCGCGTGCCGCCATCGGGAAACAGCGTCCGCAGCCGCTCGCGCATTGCCCCCAGCGCCGATGCCAGTTCGCCGAGCGACGGCGGCAGCATCGCCTCCAGCCGCAGCCGCAGCGCCTTGGCCAGTCCGGCGGAAACCCCGCCAGTGCCCACCGCCACCACCACTGGCCCGCGTTCCAGCAGGCTCGGCACCGTAAAATCGCACAAGGCCGGCCGGTCGACCACGTTGACCAGCAGCCCGGCGCAGCGTGCGCGAATGGCATCGGCCTCGGCGCTCGCCGCATCGGAATGGGCAATAAACGCCAGCCGCGCGCCCCGGTCGATCCCTTCCTGAAGATCGGTTTCGATCTGGCCGCCCGCGCGCGCCACCAGCCGCCGCTTCGCCACGGCCGCATCCCCTTCGCCCAGCACGATCACCGGCTGGCCGGCGATGCGGTGGTAGAGGGGTAGGCTGTCCATCAGTCGAGCCACTCCGGCACGCGCTCGGCCGAAAGGATCACGGCGGGGTCGATCCGGTCGGCCACGATCGCCCACTTGTCGCCATCCACCATCACTTCGGGCACCATCGGCCGCGAATTGTAGGTATTGGCCATCGTCGCCCCGTAAGCCCCGGCGGTGCGGAACACCGCCAGATCGCTCGGCCCCACCGCGTCGATCTCGCGGCCCATCGCAAACGTGTCCGAACTCTCGCAGATCGGCCCGACGATATTCGCCACCATCCGCGCCCCGTTGGGCTCGACCGCGACGAAATCGTGCCACGCATCGTACATGGCGGGGCGCGCCAGATCGTTCATCGCGGCATCGACTACCACGAACGGCGCAACTACCCCGGGCTTGACCCGGATCACCCGGGTCACCAGCACGCCCGAATTGCCGGTGATCACCCGCCCCGGCTCGAACATCAGCTTGGCACCCCAGTCTGCGGTGACCCGCGCAACCATCGCACCATATTCGGCTGGGCTTGGGAACACCTCGCCCGCCTTGTAAGGCACACCCACACCGCCGCCGAGGTCCATGTGCGTCACCGCATCCCCCCCGGCGCGAATGCTGCGCATCAGATCACCCATCCGGCCGAACGCCGCTTCGAGCGGAGCCAGACTGGCCAGCTGGCTGCCGATATGCACCGCCAGCCCGCGGATCTGCAGCCCTGGCAGCGCTGCCAGCCGGGCATAGATCTCCCCGGCCCGGTCATAAGGCACGCCAAACTTGTTTTCCGCCTTGCCCGTCGAGATCTTGCCGTGGGTGCCGGCATCGACATCGGGATTGACCCGCAGCGCGGCCTGCGCGGTGAAGCCCTTGGCCGCCGCCAGCTGCGCCAGCTCGATCCCTTCTTCCTCGCTCTCGATATTGAACTGGCCGATTCCGGCCTCCAGCCCGCGCGCCATCTCGGCCTGGGTCTTGCCCACGCCTGAGAACACAATCCCCGCCGCCGGCATCCCCGCCGCCAGCGCCCGTTCCAACTCCCCGCCCGAGACGACATCTGCCCCGAACCCCTCGCGCGCCAACAGGCGCAGCACCGCAAGGTTGGGGTTGGACTTGACCGCGAAAGCAATGTGCTTGTCCGCCACGCCCGCCAGCCCCTCGCGGAACACCCGCGCATGGCGAGTCAGCGTCGCGCGCGAATAGACGTAGACCGGACTGCCAACGGCGTCGGCAATCGCGGGGAGAGGCACGTCCTCGGCATGGAGGACGCCGTTCCTGAGTTCAAAATGGTCCATGATCGTCTGGTGGCTCAGCCTTCGGGCGGCAGGTCGAACGGATCGTCCTGTCGGTTTTCAGACTTCTGGCGCAATTCCACGTTGCGCACCGGCGAAGCCTGCGGGTTGGGTTCAAGCAACTTGCTCGGGCTCGGCCGGTCGCCCCGGCCATAGGGCGCGACTGGCAGTTGGCCGCCGGCGCGGGGTTTGAGCTCGGCGGTCTCGCCGCAGCCGTAAAGAGCGGCGAGCACGATCAGCAGGGCGGCGGTCTTGCGCATATCCGATCCTTCCTGCCCCGCTTCAGTCCAGCCCCAGCGCGGTGCGCGCCTCGGCCACGCGCTTCCTTACCTCGGCCGGCGCGGTTCCGCCATGGCTGGCGCGCGCCGCCACCGATGCCTCGACCGACAGCGCGGCGAACACCCGCGCGTCGATCCGCGGATCGATCACCTGCAACTCGGCCAGCGTCAGCTGATCCAGCGCGATCCCCCGCCTCTCGGCCAGCTTCACTGCCGCGCCGGTGATGTGGTGCGCCTCGCGGAACGGGATATCCGCCGCGCGCACCAGCCAGTCGGCCAGATCGGTCGCGGTGGCATAGCCCAGCTCCGCGGCAGCGCGCATCC
>CANGQZ010000185.1 GCA_947455865.1 Sphingomonadaceae bacterium | reverse complement strand
TTTCACGTCTTTCAGACCCCTGAGTCAGCCCGATCGATCCGCGCGGGATCGCGACGGCGCCGGATATGTATGTTGCCTCGGTGAAGCGCTTCGAGAACCCAAGGTATCAAGAATCGTGCCAGAGACAGATGTGCCAGCGTAGGCCAAGGGAGGGCCCCGGAAAAGACGGTAAATCGCATGTTTGCTGCAAAGGCCTGTGTGCTTCGGGCACGGTCCGATTGGCCTGCTGGAAGGGTGTGCTGAAAATTCGCGCAAGGCGTGCCGAAATTACGAGCAGGTTGTTGCGGCAACCGCGATCAGCCGCGAACCTCGTGCAGGCGTAGCCCGGTGGTCTCCGGCAAGCCTGCCATCAAGTTGAGGCACTGCACTGCTGCGCCGCTGGCACCTTTGCCGAGATTGTCGAGCACCGCGACGAGCCGCGCCTGCGATCCGTCGCCTGTGCCGAAGACGTAGAGGTCGAGCCCGTCCCACGGCGCGGCCGATTTGCGCAGCAACAGTTCGCCGGGCACCTCGTCGCAGACCCGCACTAGCGGTGCGTTGGCGTAGTATTCCCGCAGGCAATCGCGCAACGCTTCAGGTCCGGCGGCCCCGCGCATAGCGGCGAGCGGCAGCGGCACTTCGACAATCATTCCGCGATGCGCCGGGATTACCGAAGGCGCGAACAGCGGCGGATGGGCAAGCCCGGCGTAAGCTTGCATTTCCGGCACATGCTTGTGGCCGACGCCCAGCCCATAGGTGCGAAAGGCGATGTCGGGATCAGCCTCGAACCGTTCGATCAGCGCTTTGCCGCCGCCCGAATAGCCCGATACGGCGTTGACCGTATAAGCCCAGTTTGCAGGCGCAAGTCCCGCGCGGACCAGCGGCGCGATGAGCGCGAGGAAGCCAGTGGGATAACACCCGGGATTGGCGACGCGCATCGCCTTCGCCACCGCCTCGCGTCCGATCACTTCCGGGAATCCGTATGTCCAGCCATCGGCCACCCGGTGTGCGGTGGAGGCATCGATCACCCGGGTGGTGTCGTTGGCGATCATCGCCACTGCCGCAACTGCGGCGTCGTCCGGCAGGCAGAGGATGACGAAGTCTGCTGCGTTGAGCGCGCCGGCGCGGGCCGAATCGTCTTTGCGCTGAGCTTCGGGCAAAGTGAGCAGAGTGAATTCGGTCCGGCCGGCAAGGCGATCGGCGATTTCCAGCCCGGTTGTCCCCACCGCGCCGTCGATGAATACGCTATGCGTCATTGCGCCGGATGGAGCGCCGCCGCCGGAACATAGCCAACCAGCCCGTCCTCATCGATCTGGCCCCAGGCCCAGCCGCCCGACACGTCAAGCACATTGAATGCGGTTCCGGTCGGCAAGTCGGCCAGAACGTCTGCATCCTCACGCCCGGCGCTGCGCAGCGTCGCGCCCGAGCCGTTGACCGTGTGGGCCAGCGGCACGACGTAGTGCTGCACGAAAACCTTGCCGGCAAAGCGGATGTGCGCAAGATCGCCACGCACCGGCAGGTGCGCGGGGTCGAGCTTCATGCCCGGTCCCGACAGCGCGAAGCTCACCCCCGGCGCCGTGATGTCGGCATAGTCGCTCAAACCCTGACGGACCCCTCTCGCATATGAAGCGGGGCGCTTATACCGGGAACCGCTTTCAGGCAAGTTTCCGGCCCCATTGCGATACAACTTCCACTGTCACCCGCATCACCTCGCATAGCGCGCGCGGAGCATATGCCAAGCGGCGCGCAGGCCCAGCGCATCGCCGCCCTTGGGCCGGCCGGGCTTGGCGGTCGGGCGCCAGGCGAACGTATCGAAGTGCGCCCAGTCGGTCCCGGCCGGCACGAACCGATCGAGGAACAAGGCGGCGACGCTCGCCCCGGCAAAATCGTTCGCCGGGGCATTGTTGAGATCGGCGATATCGGACTTGAGCCACTCGCGGTAAGCGGGATGCAAAGGCAGGCGCCAGCAGGGATCGTCCTGCGCTTCGCCGGCAGCGTGGAGCGCGGCGGCAGTAGCGTCATCGCGAGCGAACAGCGCCGGAAGATCGGGGCCGAGGGCAACGCGTGCCGCGCCGGTCAGCGTTGCGAAATCGAGTATCAGTTCGGGGTTGGCTTCGCCCGCCCGGGTCAGCGCATCCGCCAGCACCAGCCGGCCTTCGGCATCGGTATTGCCGATTTCCACACTCAGTCCGGCGCGGCTTCTGAGCACGTCGCCGGGGCGGAAGGCATTGCCGGCGATGGCGTTTTCGACTGCCGGGACCAGCAGGTGCAGCCGCACCGGCAGCGCCGCTTCCATAATCAGCTGGGCGAGCGCCAGCGCGTGGGCGGCGCCGCCCATGTCTTTTTTCATCAGCAGCATCGCCGAGGACGGCTTGATGTCGAGCCCGCCCGAATCGAAACACACTCCTTTGCCGATGATCGCGACACGGGGATGGGCGGGATCGCCCCATTCGAGCTCAATCATGCGCGGCGCGTGCGCCCGCCCGGCGGCGCGGCCGACCATGTGGACCATCGGAAACTCGCGCTCGAGCATGTCCCCGCGGGTGACGCGCAGTTCGGCGCGGTGGGCCTTGGCGAGCGCTGCAGCGACGGCTTCGAGCTCGGACGGGCCCATGTCTTCGGCCGGAGTGTTGACCAGATCGCGGACCAGTTCGGTTGCCGACGCTTCGGCCAGCGCTGCGGGAATCGCGCGGACGTCCTTGGTGAGCAGCACCCGCGGTGCCTCGTCGGGTGCGTCGCTGCGGTAGCGGTCGAAGCGGTATTGCCCGGTAGCCCAGCCCAGCAGTGCTGCGCCGGTGGCGGCTTCGGCAAGGCGGTATGTGCCGGCAGGCAGCACTTCGCCGAGCCGCGCCAGGCACCACGGCGAAAGTGCTGCCGGATCGGCCACCCCGACCGCAACGAACCAGTAATCGTCTTCCGGCACCACCGCGTGCTCGCCGGCCGCACCGGCGAATTTTTGCGCGGCGACCGCGGCGCGCTGGCCCGGGGCGAGGCATTTGAGCCACGCATCAAACCCGTCGCGGGTCACAAGGTGGATGGCGGTCGCCCGTTGGCCGCGATCGGGCTGGATCAGCGCGGTGTTGTCAGTCATGTCTGGACTGTCTAGCCGCAGCGTCGGGCCAAGCGCGAGAGGAAAACGGCATGAAGCGCATGATCGTGATGGCGATGCTCGCCGCACTGACTGCATGTTCGGCGGCCAAGGACACTCCGGTCGGCCCGGCTACCGCTGCTGCCGAGGCCTCGGCCGCTGCCACAGCTGCACCGCCAACCCCGCCACCACCGCCCCCTGCACCGGCTGCGGCGGCGCGCGCATTCAAGGACGAAAACGATCTGTACGCGTTCGAATATGTCTATCCGGCCGAAGCCGGCGCGATCCCGGCGCTGCGCGAGCGGCTTGACCGTGATCTGACCGATCAGCTGTTCAAGCTGAAGGACGATGCGAAAGAAGCCAAGACCGAGGCGGCGGCGGACGGGTTTGATTATCATGCCTACTACTGGTCGCAGAAGTGGTCGGTGGTCACCAACCTCCAGCAATGGCTGTCGCTCACCGCCGATTACGGCAATTTCACTGGCGGGGCGCACGGCATGTACTGGTTCGGCGCCCTGCTGTGGGACCGACAGGCCAATCGGGCGCGCGATCCGCTTGATCTGTTCGCGTCTAAGGCGGCCTTGACGCAGGCGATCCGCCAGCCGTTCTGCGCGGCGCTTAACCGCCAGCGGGCCAAGAAGCGCGGCGCCCCGGTAGACCCCAAAAGCACCGACGAATTCGACACATGCATCGATCCCGCCGAGGAGACCGTGATCCTCGGCTCGAAGGACCACTTCGGGTTCGACCGGATCGGCATCCGCATCGCGCCTTACAATGCCGGTCCTTACGCTGAGGGCAGCTATGAGGTGACGCTGCCGGTCACCCCTGCGGTGATCGCCGCGGTCAAGCCGGAGTTCCGGGCAAGCTTTGCGCCAGGGCAATAGGCGGCTCGCAAATTCCGATTGCCCGCGCTATGTTGCGATGATGACGCAATACCAGACGATTACTGCGGCCGACACCGTGCTGCGCGACGGGACGATCAAGCTGCACGGGCCGGAAGGCTTTGAGGGCATGCGCCGGGCCGGGCGGCTCGCTGCTGAAATTCTCGATGCGCTGGCGCCGATGGTCAAGCCGGGGGTAACGACCGGCGAAATCGACGACGTGGTTCGCCAGATGACGCTGGATGGCAGGGCGGTGCCGGCGACCCTGGGCTACCGCGGCTTTGCCCATTCGTGCTGCACTTCGATCAACCACGTGATCTGCCACGGCATTCCGGGCGACAAGGTGCTGAAGGATGGCGACATCATCAACATTGATGTCACTCCGCTGCTCGATGGTTGGCATGGCGATTCGAGCCGGATGTTCCTCGTTGGCGATGTGGCGCTGAAGGCGCGGCGGCTGATTGATGTGACCTATGAGTGCCTGATGATCGGGATCGAACAGGCCAAGCCGGGCCGCCGGCTGGGTGATATCGGCGCGGCGATCCAAAAGCATGCCGAGGCCAGCCGCTACGGCGTGGTGCGCGAATTCTGCGGGCACGGGCTCGGTCGGCTGTTCCACGATGCGCCCGAAGTGATCCACGCCGGGCGCCCCGGCACCGGGCCGGAGCTCAAGCCCGGCATGTTCTTCACGATCGAGCCGATGATCAACCTCGGCAAGGCGGGGGTGAAGATGCTGGAGGACGGGTGGACGGCGGTAAGCCGGGACCGGTCGCTCTCGGCCCAGTTCGAGCATTCGATCGGGATCACCGAGGACGGATGCGAAATCTTCACGACCAGCCCCAAGGGCCTGCACAAGCCGCCGTATTGAGGGCGGAGGAGTTTGCCGATGCCTCCGACAAGCTCAGGCTGAACGGACTTTTTCTTTTGGATTGAGTATCCGCTCGGGCTGAGCCTGGCGAAGCGCGCCCTGCTGCGTCACCCTCGAGCCGCCCTTACTGCCGCCCCACCTGCGAAGGGCGCAATCGCCAGCAAGACGAGGCTGACCGCCGCCGTCAGGGCGATGCCGGTTTCGCCGCCGGGGGCGAGGCTGCCGGCGCCGAAGACGAGGAGTGGGACCGCCAGCGGGATCACCATCAGCCCGGCGAGTGCTGCCCCGCCGCGCAGGCCGGCGGTGAGCGCGGCGACGATCACGCCGATGGCGGCGAGGCCGGGGGTGCCGGCCAGCAGGCCAAGCTCGACCGTGGCGAGGACTGGGCCATCGAGCCCGAGCAGCGCGGAGGCCGGCAGCGCGGCGATCATCAGCGGCGGACCGAAGCTGAGCCAGTGGGCGAAGATGCGCACCGCGATCACCCATTCCTCGCTGATCCCGCGCAGCGCCCACTGATCGAACATGCCGAGTTCGAGATCGGGCTCGATCAGCCGGTCGAGCGGGAGGATCGCGGCGAGGAGTGCCGCCACCCAGATCACCCCGCCGCCGGTGCGGGCGAGGACGCGGGCATCGGGGCCGACCGCGAAGGGGAACAGCAT
>CANGQZ010000184.1 GCA_947455865.1 Sphingomonadaceae bacterium | reverse complement strand
GCAACGCTTCTGGCAGCGTGGTTACTTCTCGACCACATCCGGCAACATCACCGATGACATCATCATGCGGTATCTGGACCGCCATACCCACAAGGAAGGCTTCAGCCCCTCCACATGATCCTACCGGCGTCAGCCGGTCAGTGATTCAGAGTCCTCTGCTAGGGAGGAACCCCTCCGACTGGCCTTGTCAGCTTAACCTGAACAGGTCGCGATCAGGCGCGGGACCGACAATTTATGCGGCTTCTGCGGACGCAGCGTTCCACTCGGCGAGGGCTGCCGCTCGGAAGGTCCGGAGAGTTTTGCGGGAGACGAGGTGGCGTTGAAGATTGAAGACGTTGTAGATGGCAGAGTGGGTGGAGACGAAGCGCTGAGCTTGTCCTTGGGATTTGAACCGCTGCATTTTTCGCTCGCGTCGTCGGACTGGCAGGTGTGAGTTCTCAACCCGGTTGTTGTCGCGCAGCCGCCCCGGATCGTGGCGCTTCTGGCATTTCAGGGTTTTCAGGGCGGCCCGGTACGAAGCCAGCCCGTCGGTGACAAACCGTTCCGGGACGAAGCCCTGGTTCTTGAGCAGTTTCCTCATCAATTTCAGAGCTGCTGCTTTGTTGCGGCGCTTCTGGACGAGGACGTCGAGGACCTCCCCCTCGCAGTCGACGGCCCGCCACATGTACATGCGTTTGCCGTTGATGCGCACAACCATCTCGTCGAGATGCCACACGCTGTCAGCGCGTCCCCGAGCGCGCCGGATGTTGGCGGCGATGGCCGGGCCGAACTTGTTGGCCCAGCAGCGCACGGTTTCGTAGCTGACATCTATCCCGCGTTCGGCAAGCATCTCCTCGACATCGCGCAGGCTGGTCGTGAAGCGGTAATAGAGCCAGACCGCCAATCGAATCGTCTCGAGCGGAAAGCGGTGGCGCTTGTAGGATATCGGTTTCATCGTCCCCCCTTGACGGAGACGAGTTATCATTAGACTGACAGCTCCAGGCGGCGCGCACTTCTTCGAGATGCATTCGTTCGGGCGCGTGCTGGTGCGCGGCTATGTGGTGAAAGACGGGCTGATGGCCGCGATCACCGCGATCGATTACGATTTCGATTTCGATGAAACCATGCACCAGAAGCGGTTCGACGTGATCGTTACCGACGACGCCGGGCGCAAGACCGACATCCGCTGCACGGTCTTTGCGAAGACCCAGTTCGATGCCGATCCGATGATCTATCTGAAGGAAGGCGCGACCACGCTGACCTTTGACGGCGCCAGCGGCACAGGGTGGTGCGAGTTCTGCTGGAACCGAAACTATTTCGATTTCGCCAAGGACTACGCAGCGCTTTACGCCTGAGATCAGGGCAGCGCCAGGCGAAGCTCCGCAATCCCGTTGCTGATCACGGCCACCCCGCGCTGGGGGATCGTGCAGCGGAACCGCACCTGATGGGGATCACACCAGATTTCGGTGCGGATGGTCTCGCCAGGGAAGACCGGGGCGGTGAAGCGCACGCTGAGCCGGGCCAGCCGCTCGGGCCGGTTGTCGCAGCATAGCTGGAGGATTGCGCGGGCAGCGATCCCGTAAGTGCACAGGCCGTGCAGGATCGGCCGGTCGAACCCGGCGTCGGCAGCGACTTTCGGATCGGCGTGGAGCGAATTGGGATCGGCGGTCAGGCGGTAAAGCAGGGCCGCTTGCGGCAAAGTCGGGATATCGCACTGCGCGTCGGGCACCGCCGGGGCCGGCTGAGGAGCCGCCGGCTTGGCCGGGGCCGCCGGTATGGAGTCGCTGAAGCCGCCATCGCCGCGGCACATGGTGGCCTGTTCGATCGTGGCGAGCAGCGTGCCGCTGGCAACATCGACAATCTCGCGCTTGGTCAGGACGATCGCGCCCTTGTCGGCGCCCTTGTCGATGATTTCGGTAACATGCGTGGTGCCGCGCACGGTGCCGGACGTGGGCAGCGGTGCATGAAACCGCATCAGATGTTCGCCATGGACGACTTTCTTGGCATCGATCCCGGTCCGCGGATCGCCCATCCAGAAGCCGGGGTGGCACAGCGTGGTCGCCATCGTCGGCACGGCCCTGAGCCCGGATTCATAGACAAAGGCCAACTGTTCTGGATCGAGCGGATCGGCGCCGTAACCCATGCTCAGTCCGTAAAGCATGGTGTCCTTTTCGGTATAAGTCTGCGTCAATTCCGGCGACGCCCAGTTCCTGACGAAAGCGACGTCCATGGCGAGGGCTTACACCGGATCCCAATCGAACACGTCCTGCGAACGGTCGAGCGCATAGAAATCGGGCCGCATCGCCGGTATTGCGCGGTCGGCCACGGTCTGCGGGGTCCAGCCGGCATCACCGGCGTGCATGCCCCGGATCGGGCGGATCTGGCTCATCAGGAAGATCTCGTTCGCACGGACCGCGAAAATCTGGCCCGAGACATCGGCGGCCCGGTCACTCACGAGATAGACCGCCAGGGGGGCGATCTTGGCGGTTTCCATCTTCTGCAGCCGCTCGACGCGGGCTTTCTGTTCAGGCGTATCGGTGGGGATCGAGCTGATCATCCGGCTCCACGCGAACGGTGCGATGCAGTTCGAGCGAACGTTGAACTTGGCCATGTCCATCGCGATCGACTTCGATAGCGCGACCATGCCGAGCTTGGCCGCCGAATAGTTGGCCTGGCCGAAATTGCCGATCAGCCCCGAGGTGGAGACGATGTGGACGAACGAACCCGATTCCTGCGCTTTGAAATGGCCCGCCGCGGCCTTGGCCACATAGAACGAGCCGTTGAGGTGGACGTTAATCACCGCCTCCCATTCCTCGACGCTCATCTTGAAGAAAAATCGGTCGCGCAGGATGCCAGCGTTGTTGATCACACCGTCGACCCGGCCGAAGGTATCCAGCGCCTGCTCGATGATCCGCCCGGCGGCTGCCGGGTCGGAGACGCTGTCGGTGCTGGCCACCGCAGATCCGCCTTCGGCGGCGATCTCGTCCACCACCTGCTGCGCGCGCGAAAGATCCTCGGCCGTGCCGGTGACCGAAGCACCGATATCGTTGACCACAACGTGGGCCCCTTCCCGCGCGAGGGCGAGCGCAAAATCGCGGCCGATGCCGCCCCCGGCGCCGGTAACGGCGATGACTTTGCCTTCAACAAAACTTCCGGTGGGCATCACACATCCTCATATCTGCGGCGCATCCGTCGGCGCGGGCCCCGCACACCCGATGTAGAGCCGATCCGATCGGGCAAGCCAAGGCCACGGCGCTTGGGATCACGACCTACGCCTTGAAGTGCGTCGGTAAAGTGAAATTAGGAGACCAATTGACCAGCTTTTTTGATTAATCGGACCACATAGGCGTGCGGAGTTTCGCCGCGCAAATCCCGGTTGCGGCGAACTTGTCCGTCATGCGAGATGGGCCGATTACGCCGCCTGTCGCTGCGACTGCCCGACCGGACGAAAGGGCGGCGACCTGCAATTGATCGGTTTACTTTATTAATGAGTTGACTTCTTGCGCTTGTGCAGAGGTTTTCACAACGTGCAGAACGCGCATCTTGCCGCGCGACACAAATTTCCGCGGGCAAGCCGGAGAGAGATCGCATGAGCAGCCTTCCCAGTGAGCGAATCCAGCGTTCGGAACTGGCCGTGCCGGCCACTTCGGACCGGTTCATCGCTTCGGCGGCCAAAGGCGCAGCCGATGCCCTGTTCCTCGATCTGGAAGATGCGGTTGCGCCAGCGTTGCGGATCGAGGCGCGCGCCAACGCGGTCAAGGCGTTGAATGAGCTCGATTGGGGCGACAAGCTGGTGGCGGTGCGGGTCAACGGCCTGACCACCCGCTGGGGGCTGGCCGACATCCTTGCGGTGGCGCGCTGCCCGCGGCTGGACATGATCCTCTTGCCGAAAGTCGAAACCGCCGGTGACGTGATCTTTCTGGACCGTCTGCTGACCGGGCTCGAACTGGAAACCCCGCGCGCGCGGCCGTTGGGGATCGAGATCCTGATCGAGACGACCAAGGGCCTTGCCAATGTTGAGGCCATCGCAGCGTCTTCCCCGCGGCTCGAGGCGATTATCTTCGGGGTCGGCGATTATTCGATCGAGCTGCAGAACTTCGATACCGAGTTCGGCGCCTCCAATCCCGATTATGCGGTGCTGGCCCGCAGCGAGGGCGACGCGCCGCAGCGGCACTGGAACGATCAGTGGCATTTCGCGCTGGCCCGGATCGCCAATGCCTGCCGCGCTTATGGGCTGCGCCCGATCGATGGGCCGTTCACCAACTATGGCGATCCCGAAGGCTACCGCGCCAGCGCCCTGCGCGGGCGGGCGCTTGGCTTCGAAGGCAAATGGGCAATCCATCCCAGCCAGATCGAGATCGCCAACGCAGTGTTCACTCCTTCCGCCGGGCAGATCGCCTGGGCCAAGGATATCGCGGCGAAGATGGAGCAGGCTGCCGCCGAAGGCAAAGGCGCGATCGGGCTGAACAACATGCTGATCGACCGCGCCCATGTGCTGCTGTCCGAGAAGATCCTGCGCCGCGCCCGCGTGGCCGGAGTGGAATGATGGCGGCCGCGGCAGGCCCGCTAGCCGATGTCCGGGTGCTGGATATCGCGACGTTCGTTGCAGCGCCGTTCTGCGGGACGATCATGGCCGAATTCGGTGCCGAAGTGATCAAGATCGAACAGCCCGGCGACGGTGATTCGCTCCGCCGGTTCGGCACGATGACCGAGACCGGCGATACGCTGGTGTGGCTGAGCGAGGCGCGCAACAAGAAGTCAGTCACGCTGGATCTGCGCACGCCCGAAGGCCGCGACATCTTCCTCAAGCTGGTCGCCGAATCTGATGTGGTGCTGGAGAACTTCCGCCCCGGGACGCTTGAAAAATGGGGCTTGGGCTATGACGTGCTGGCCCAGGCCAATCCGGCCATCGTGCTGTTGCGGGTCAGCGCCTATGGCCAGACCGGGCCGATGAAGGACAAGCCGGGTTTTGCGCGGATCGCCCATGCCTTCAGCGGGCTGGCCTATCTGTCAGGCGAGCCGGGGCGGCCGCCGGTGGTGCCGGGATCGACTTCTCTGGCGGACTATATGTCGGGCCTGTTCGGCGCGGTCGGGGTGTTGGTGGCGCTGCGCCACGCCGAAAAGACCGGCGAAGGGCAGACGATCGATATCGGACTTTACGAATCGGTGTTCAGGGTGCTCGATGAAATTGCGCCCGCCTATGCCCGGTCCGGCTTCGTGCGCGAGCGGATGGGGCCGGACACGGTGAACGTCGTGCCGCACAGCCACTATGAGACGAAGGATGGCCGGTGGGTGGCGCTGGCCTGTTCCAACGATCGGATGTGGCACCGGCTGACCACGGCGATGGGACGCCCGGAACTGGCGGACGACCCGCGCTATGCCCGGCCAAAGGCGCGTGACGACCACCGGGCAGAAGTGAACGCGCTCGTCGCGGCTTGGGTCAAGGCCTACGACGCCCAGGCGCTAATCGCGTTGTGCGATGCGGCCGATGCGCCGATTTCGGTGCTGATGAACATCGCCGACATCTTC